>NZ_DASPHO010000384.1:0-31475 GCF_035629615.1 Hyalangium sp.
CCTCGCCCTTCTGCATGAGGATCTCGACCGAGGCCTCGCCATGGGACGGCACGACCACCAGCTCCTCCTGCGGCCGGACCCCCGCACCCGCGAGCTTCAGCGAGACCGGACCCGGCCCTGCCTCCGGCACCACGAAGACTCCCACGGAGTCGCTCTTGGCGACCACCCGGTCGCCAATCAGCACCTCTACGTCCGGGAGAGGGACCTGGGTGCCATCGCGGCCCTCCTCGCGGAGGACCCGGCCCTTCACGGTTCCCGGGCCCGGGATGCGCTCGAGTGGCAGGAAGACGCTGGTCTGTCCGCCTGCGGGGAGCAGCACCTTCCGCTCCACGTCCTGGTAGCCCTCCGCCGAGGCGCGGATGGCCACCCAACCGGAGGCGAGCCCGTCCACGCGGAACGCTCCTCCCGCGTCAGCCGCGGCGTCCTTCCCAGCGGCCTGAACGCGCGGGCTCTTCAGCGGCAGCGAAGGCTGGGGCCGCAGCGTGATCCACACTGTCCCGGGCGCGTTTGCCGAGGGAGTTTCGGCCAGGGCCGCGGTGCTCAGGAGCACGAGCACCCATGTCGCCGCGCACCGTCTCATGGCTGCCGGTCCCCTCCGAACACGAGCTGGTACCCCGCCGCCACGGACACTCCCGCCAGGTTGCCTTGCACCTGATCACGCCCCGGTGCGTAGCCCCACTGAAGCTGACCGTACAGGCGGCCGGGGCCCATTTCCCACCCGAACCCTCCTCCGACCGCGAAGGCGGGTCCCCTCGAGCGGATGTCCTGCTCGAGCGAGGATTCCCCGCTCCGCAGGCTCACCGTCCCGCTCATCCCCAAGAAGCCCAGGCTCATGTCCGCGAAGAGCATGCCCCGCGTCAGGATCGGCCGGCTCCAGCGCGCGCCCGCCCTGAGGCTCAGGCCGCTGAGGGTGAACGTCTTGGTCAGCGGAGGCAGCCCTTCGACGGGGCTCATCTCGTTGACCTCTCCGTTCTTCCTGAGGTCGAGCTGCACCAACGCCTCCAACGGGAGCTGGGCCAGCCGCAGTGAGGCCTCCGCCCGGATCCCGAGTCCGTTCGAGGCAGCGGCATTGCTCTGGAGGAACATGAGCACACCCACCGAGGGCTGCCATGGGATCCAGGGCAAGGATGGAGGCAGCGGCTCCGTGGCGGCGACGGGAGGCCGCCCATCGGTCGCGCCGGGCTCACCAGGGGAGGTGGGGGGCGCTGGGAGTGGATCGATCGGCAGCGTGAAGGATCGATCGGTCTCGTCCGTGGGGGCGGCGGAGATCTTCACCGGGGACCCGCTTGGAGCCGGGGCCGTATAGGGGATCTCGAAGGTGCCGCTCTCCTTCGCCTCGATGGGGCCGAGCGTGCCTCGGTCCACGCTGACGGAGAGGGGAGGGATGGCGACGGCGGGGTTGCCGCTCTCGTCCACGACGAACCCCTGCAGCCGGGCGGGCTTGTCCTGGACGGGCGCCTCCAGCGGCACGAGCCGGATGCGGACGAAGCGGGGCGCGGGGAGAGGAACCGTCTGCGTGCGAGTCCGGCCCGAGCGCTCGACGGTGGTCACCTGGGCGCTGGAGATCCCAGGCGGAACCTTCACCGGCACGGCGGCCTCACCGCTGGCCGCGACGGTGACGGGCCCGAAGGAAGCGGCGCCGATAGAGACCCGCACGCGCGAGCGGGGAGGGGCCTGGACGCGCAGGAGGTGGGCGCCGTGGATGGGCAGGGCGAGCCACGCCCTGGAGCTGAAGGCCCCGCTCTTTGCCGTGGCATGGAACAAGGCCACCTGCGCCCCCTCCTGCTTGGGCGGCCGGTAGGTGGCGCTGAACGTGCCGTCCTGGGTGAGGAGCGGCTCCGTGACAGCCCCGACGTTGACGGTCAGCGAGACCTGGGCGTCGGGCAGGGGACGGCCGGACTCATCGAGCGCGCTGAGCTCGATCTGCGCGCTGTCCTCGGAGGTGACGAAGGCCTTGTCGGAATGCAGCGCGGCTGTCTGGCCCGTGAGGGTCAGGACCAGGAGAGTGAGGGTCGCTGCGGCCATGGTGCCTAGCGGTCGATCCTTTCGCGCCGCCGCAGTCTATGCGAACGCTCCCAGGGGCGCGATGCCGCCAGGAGGAGGGCCAGCCAGGGCAAGAGCTGGCCTGGCAGGCTGCTCGCGTGGCAGCCACACCCCACGTCCACGCCGACGCCTCCCAGCTCGAACTCGAAGGCCTTCTCCGGGGTGAGTGGGGCGCCCTCCGGGGTCGTGTACCAGGCCCTGACGCGCGCCTTGTCATCGAGCGCCATGGTGGCCCGACCCTCGAACTTCACCACCAGCGGCTTGTCCGTGCCCAACGCCGGCAGCGCGGTCCCCTCCTCCGAAGGCGCGAGGCGCACGCCTTCGATGTCCACCTCGCTCAGGATCAGGCCCTCGGTCGACAGCCGCAGCACTCCGGCGTCGATGGGCCTCGGGCCCTTGTTCTCGAGCTTCACCTCGAACTTTACCCGTCCGCCCGGCTCCGCCATCGCGCCCTCCTGCCGGGGGCGGATCGAGAGCTCCACGAAGGGCTCGCTGCACTCAGGCAGCACGAGTCGCTCGAACCGCACGCTGGGGGACCGCTCGATCGCGGTGCCGTCGAGGGTCGGCCAGATGGCCAGCGTGGCCGTGCGGTCCTCTGGGCATTTCTTCAACGCGACGGGGGCCGTCCACCGGCCGCTGTTCTCCTTGACGGCCGCGCCGACGAACAGCGGCGGAGTGGCGCTGAAGGCCAGTGTCTTGTCCGCGGGGAAGATGATCGGGTTGCCGCAGGTGTCGCGCGCATCGAACTGGAGCGTGAGCTGTTCATTGAAGGTGTTCAGGAGGGGGATGCCGTCGGAGTTCTCTTGGAACCAGAGGCCGGAGCGCTCCGGGCTCAGCATGGGCCGCCAGGAGACGGTGACAGGGCCCTCGGCCGTCGCGTCGGAGACCGTGAACGTGACGTCCTCTGCCCGGGTGTTCGTCCAGATCATGTTCGCGGTACTGAAGAAGGTACCGACGACGCAGTTTCCCTCGAAGGCCGCCAGCTCGAAGGAGTGGCTGACGAGGGTCGCCGTGCGATCCGGCGTCCTGCAGAAGCGCACCGTGGCGGTCGCCGACGCGGGATCCCCCGAAGAGTCCAGCACGGCCAGATCGAACCTCACCGGCTCGCAGGCCGGCACGGGGTTCGGGCGGGACGCGTACACCGACACCTTGGGGGGGAGGGTGGGGCCTGTCACGGTGATGACTTGGCTTTCCGCCACCAGATCAGGGTTGTTCACATCTTCGAGCGTCAGCTGATAGGTGCCCGCAGCCGGGAAGGTGAGGGAGTAGGTCTTCCTGCCTTGATCCACAGGAGGATTGAAGTCGTCCTCCCGGGGCAGTCCCGGGACGGGGAGGGTGGACGAGAGGCGTACCCGGCCGGAGTAGGCCTGAGCGGGCTGGCCACGGTCATCCAAGGCCGTCACCGCGAACGTAATGGGGTTGCCCGTGGATGCGCTCGAAGGGACACCGGAGAACACGAAGTTGTTCGTGAAGGAGGGGACGATCGAGATCGGCCTGGACATGCTGTCGATCAGGCCGAAGGGCCCATCGTTGACCTCCAGCGTCACTCGACCGAGCGCATGGCCTTCGAACCACACCTGCTGGCGCGTGGCGCCGATGGGGATGATCACCGAGGCGGTGGGGGTCTCGCATGTCTCCGAGTCGTAGAAGCTGCCCAGAGGCGGGCTCTTGGTCACGGTGACGACGAGCTCTATCCCCAGGTTGATCGGGACGCCGAGGGGGTTCTGGGTCTCCACGATGATCGGCACGCAGGTGTGCACCAGGATCTCCGGAGGAGGTTCCACGAACACCAGGCGCTCCGGTCTCGTGGGCTGCGCGAGCACCAGCCCGTGGGCGAGGGGGAGTGGCGAAGGCGTGGCCGCCACCAGCAGCGGGGCGAGCAGCAGGAGGCAGCGCGTGCGGAGCCGGGGGCTCTGTGCTGGGGTCATCTGTTCCTCCGGGATCCGCCGTTCGGCCCTGCGGCGGCTCAGCCTGGGAACCCATCTTATGGAAATGTTCACAAATGTTGCAATATTGTGGTGTGGGTGTGAGCGCTGGAGGCCTTGCTCGCTGCTGGCCCGCGAGCGCCTCAGGGCTTATGGAGTTCGTTGGAAAGTCCTTGGAGAGGACCATGCCGCAGCCCACCTGTCCCATCTGCGAGAAGTCCGTGGCTCCGCGCGCGGAGAACGCGTCCTATCCCTTCTGCTCCCGGCGCTGTCGAGCGGTGGATCTGGGCCGCTGGTTGGGGGAGGAGTACCGCGTGCCCGAGCGGCAGGTGGATGAGCGAGAGGATGAGCTGCCCCCCGACCACCCCGATCGGGGGAGCGACGCGTGAGCGGGCTGGTCGACCTGCACTGCCACCTGCTGCCAGGCGTGGATGATGGGGCGAAGAGCCTGGAGGACAGCCTGGAGATGGCACGGGCCCTGGTCGATCTGGGCTTCTCCACCGTGGCCCCCAGCCCCCATGCGCGCCCCGAGTACGCGCCACGGGAGACCGTGGAGCTCCGGCTCGCCGAGGTTCGCGCCGCCCTGGAGCGCGAGGCCATCCCTCTGACGCTCGGGCGCAACGCGGAGAATGTGCTGGATGACGCCTTCCTGCGGAGCCTGGGCACGCCGGCGGCGCGGATGCTGGGCGAGGGGCAGTACGTGCTGGTGGAGCTGCCCTACACGACGCCCGTGCCGGCCTTGCTGGACGTCCTCTTCCGGATCCGGACGAAGGGCGTGGCTCCCGTCATCGCCCACCCGGAGCGCTGCCTGGAGTTCGAGCGCAAGGGCCGCGCGGCGGAGGCCGTGAGAACCGGCGCCCTGCTTCAGCTGGACGTGGGGGCGCTCACCGGGCGCTATGGGGGGACGCCGAAGAAGCTGGCGCGGGCGTTCCTGGAGGAGGGGCTCTACACCCTGGGCGCCACGGACCTGCACGCGCCTGTCGGAGCCAGGGACTGGGTGGGGAAGGCGCTGGTGGAGCTGCGCGCCAGGGCAGGGGAGCAGGCGTTCGAACGCCTCATGCGAGCCAACCCTGCACGTCTCCTGGCAGGGGAAGCCCTGGAGTCCGAGGGGGACTGACGCTATATCCGCCAGCCGTGAAGCGTGCTCTCAAGCTTGGGGCCAGCGTGCTGGTCACCCTCATATTCACCTGGTGGGCGTTCCGGGAGACCGACTGGCAGGCCCAGTGGAACAGCCTGCGCTCGGCGAACTACCTCTACGTCCTGCCGTACTTCGGCATCCTCATCCTCATCCACCTCTGCCGCACGGTGCGCTGGGGGTGTCTGCTGTCGGGCATGGAGCGAGTGCCCTTCCGGAAGCTCAACCAGGCCTCCGGCATCGGCTTCATGATGTTGCTGGTGCTGCCGTTCCGGCTGGGAGAGTTCGCGCGCCCCTTCCTCATCGCCCAGCGCACCTCCATCCGGCGCAGCGCGGCGATGACGTCCGTGGTGCTCGAGCGCATCACGGACGGACTCGTTGTCGCGACGCTGCTGCGCACGCTGCTCTTCTTCATCCCCGAGGAGACGGAGCAGGTGCGCTACGTGAAGCTGGGCTCCACGCTGATGTTCGCCGTGTTCGGTGGCGGGCTGGCCTTCCTGCTCTTCGCGCGCTGGCAGCACGACCGCGCGGTGCACCTGGTGCGCGTCACGGTGGGGCGGTTGATGCCCAGGCTGGCCGACAAGATGGCGGACATCGTGGACAGCTTCGTGGGCGCGATGCGCCAGCTCCCGAGCCCCGGGCAGCTGGCCCTCTTCTTCCTCCTCACGCTGGGGTACTGGGGGCTGAACGGCGCGGGCATGGCCCTGGTGGCGCGGGCCTTCGGCTGCATCGGAGGAGAGGATCCCTCGTGCCAGCCCATGAGCCTGAGCCTGTTCCAGGGCTACGTGGTGATGACGGTGCTGGTGGTGGGGCTGATGATCCCGGCGGCGCCCGGGATGATGGGCACCTTCCAGGCGGCGACGAAGGTGGGCCTGGGCCTCTTCCTGCCCGCCTCGGTGGTGAACGCCAGCGGGATGGCCTACGCCAACGTGGTGTGGCTGTGCCAGACGGTGCAGCAGGTGGGCTTTGGCCTGCTGCTGCTGTCGCTCGGGCACCTGTCCTTCCGGGACATCGCCAACAAGCTGGGCAAGGAGGGCGAGGCCTCCGCGCCCATGGCGTGAGCAGGCCTGGCCCTTGCGTGGCGGGGACTACAGCTCTTCGTTGAGCCAGCGGACGATGGCCCGCGTGATGGAAGAGGGCGGCTCTTCCGGAGGGAGGGGCTGCGCGGGGAGCGCGCCCGGCAGATCGCGCATCAGACCCAGGGGCAGCAACTCACGGATGTGACGGGTGTCCGTGGCGGTGGCGGTGGCGGTCGTCACGGCGTGCCCCCATTGCGGCCGTACTTGGCGAGCAGATCCTCCACGGCCTCGCGGAGGTACTCGCTCTGCGCGATGCGGGTCCGCCGGGAGAGCTCGCGGAGCTTCTGCACCTGCTCCTCGGCGACGAGGACGTGGGTGGAGACGACGTCGGCCTCGGGGCCAGAGCGGCGTTCACCGGAATCGACCGGAGCCGACACGGTGTCGGCGCTCAGCGGGCTGATGTTGCCATCCTGCATCAGGGACCTCCTGGCGGGGGCTGCTACAGGCCGCTACTGGCCTGTGGGCGGCATTAGGAGGTCGCCTGGGCGTTCCGTCAAAAAAAGAGCCCTCGCCCCTGAGCCAGCCACCTCCAGCCCAGCAGGACCGGGACGGCGAGGAGGCCGAGGAGCAGCCCCTTGCGGACGTACGTCGCATCGCGCCAGCGGCCGCTCGCGACGACGGGAGGGACGGGCGCGAGGAGGTTGCCAGGCGCGGGGCTGGGGCGCGCAGGGGAGAGAGGTGCTCGGACGGGCAGCGTGAGGGGGCGGAGGAACTGCCGCCTGCGGCGGGTGCTGCCGACGTAGACCTCGCGCTTGGGGCGGACGGCGCTGCGAACGATGGCTCGGGCCACCCGATCGGCGGGGTAGAGGGGCTCGAGGGGTGGGAGGGCGCGGTCGGTGGCGTGGGCCGCCTGTGAGAGAACGGGGGGCTCGATGGAGGCGGGGAGGATGGTGACGACGCGGATGTTCGAGTCCCGGCTTTCCTGGCGCAGACACTCGGAGAGGCCGCGGATGGCGTACTTCGAGGTGACGTAGGCGCTCAGATAGGGTGCGCCCATGGTGCCGAAGACGGAGGAGACGTTGATGAGGACACCGCCGCCCTGCTGGTGGAAGTAGGGGAGGGCGGCGCGAGCGCCGTGGACGTAGCCGAAGAGGTTCGTCTCGATGACCTGGCGGAAGGCCTCTGGGGGCGACTCCTCGAAGAGGGAGAAGAGCGACACGGCCGCGTTGTTCACCCAGACGTCGATCCGCCTGAAGGCCCCGGCGGCGAGCTGGGCCAGGTCCTTCATGGCGGCTTCATCCGTGACATCGGCGGGAAGGACGAGGGGCCGCGAGCCCAGGCGCTCACACGCGGAGGCCAGCTCCCGCAGCTCGGACTCGGTCCGTGCGTTGAGGACCACGGTGGCGCCCTTGCTCGCGAACCGCAGCGCCGTGGCTCGGCCGATGCCGCTGGAGGCTCCCGTGATGACGACGACCGAGTCGCGCAGTCTTCTGGCCATGCCCCGTCCTTTCGCGGCCCCACCGAGGTTCCCCCAAGATGGGGGCTCCTCCTGGGACGACGAGGAGGCTCAGAGCAAGGGCCCCCCTTGCGCTCTGGCAAGCAAGCGAGCACTCGGGGCGGGTCTGGGCAACCTGTCAGACAAGTAGACAGGTTTGGCGAGCGCCCGCCGGCTGGGGAGTCCTCGCACGGGCGATGATCCCGGGCTTGGAGGGAGGCTGGCCGGGAACCGGCGGATCCTTCACCCCAGGGACGGGCTTGCCGGGCTCAGGAGAGGGGGGCGGAGGGTCCTTCTCCGGTGGCTGCCGCGAGGGTGGATCTCGCTCGGGGGGAGGTGCAGGCGGCGGCTCGCGTTGAGGAACCTGGGGATCAGGCTCTTTGACAGGGGGCTGGGTCTGCGGTGGAAGTGGCTCAGGCATCGGCACCTCATCTGGGCGGGCGAGGGGACGTGCGAGAGGCCCGTGCCTCGCCCTGGGTTCGAGCCCACAAGGTGTTCATCCTGGCAGACAGGTGCAGCCCCCCTCTCTTCGCCCGGACTCCCAAGCGGGCGTCGAAGGAGTTCCTCGCTCGGCTGCTGCTCGGGGGCTGTGTCGCCTTCACGTTGAGGAGGCGGACTCAAGGAGGCCAGGCGATGACCAGAGCGGGGTGGGTACTCGGTGGCGTGGGGTTCGGGGCCGGGGTGATGTACTGGGCAGATCCGCGCAGCGGCAGGTCACGCCGTGCCCATGCTCGGGAGAAGGCCCGGCATGGGATCTTCGGCGCCGCGGATGCGCTCGAGGTGGTGGCGCGAGACATGGAGCACCGCGCGAGAGGGCTCGTCTTCAAGCTCCGGGGCCGGCTGTATGAGGAGGAGGTGGAGGACGTGACGCTGGAGGCGCGCGTGCGCTCCGCGCTGGGGCGGGTGTGCTCGCATCCCGGGGCCATCCACGTGCTCTGCCGGCAGGGACGGGTGGAGCTGAATGGCCCCATCCTGGCCGGGGAGCTGAAGCGGGTGCTTGCGCAGGTCCGGCGCGTGCGGGGGGTGAGGGAGCTCAACGACGGCCTGGAGAGCTACCCGGAGGCGGGGAGTCATCCCTATCTCCAGGGCGGGGTGGGGCGTCCTGGGAGCCGGCCGGAGCTATTGCAGCGCAACTGGTCCCCGACGGCGCGCTTCCTGGCGGGGCTCGGGAGCCTGGGGGTGATGGGGTATGGCCTCTCGCGCCGAGGAGTGTTGGGGTCAGTGCTCGGGGGAATGGGGCTGCTGTTGGGGCTGCGGAGCCTGACGAACCTGGAGCTGAGGCAGCTGATGGGGGTGGGGGGCACGGCGCTGACGTTCCACAAGGACATCACGGTGCACGCGCCGGTGAATGAGGTGTTCGCGTTCTGGCAGGCGATGCACAACTTCCCACGCTTCATGCGGCACGTGGAGGAGGTGCGGATGACCAAGGAGGGCCGCTCGAGCTGGAAGGTGCGCGGGCCGGCGGGGATCGTCTTCGAGTGGGACGCGGTCATCACGCGGATCGAGCCGGGCAAGGTGCTGGCGTGGAAGAGCGTGGAAGGGGCGATGGTGGAGAACGCGGGCATCATCCACTTCGAGGACGTGGGAGGGGGGCGGACGCGGCTGGACATCCGGCTGTCGTACAACCCGCCGGCGGGGGCGATCGGACATGCGTTCGCGAAGCTGCTGGGCGCCGATCCGAAGAAGCAGATGGACGATGATCTGCTGCGCTTCAAGTCGCTGATGGAGCTGGGCAAGGCGACGGGTCACGAGACAGTGACGCGAGATGAGCTCGTCCCGGGGCGGGGGGTGGAGTCCTGGGTGTATGGAGACAGGTAGGTGGACGGAGCAGGGATGAGCGGTGGCCCGGCTGCCGACTCGGTTCGGGTGGATTCGGGCTGGGCTGCCTGTTAGGCACAGGTGTTCTCCTAAGGAGCAGCCGTGTTCCGACTCGAAACTGACCGGACACTCATCGAGGCCTTCCGCCCGCGCGATCGCCGGGTCATCGAGATGCCCTCGGGCGTGACCTTCCCCTTCTTCGTGCGCGACTACCTGGCGTGGACGGAGACCTCCGGGGCGCGCGTGTATCTGGTCTTCTCCGCGCCCGGCAGCCGCAAGCCCATCGGCATCATCTTCCGCCGGAGCTCCCAGGACGCCAGTGTGCGCACCGCACAGATGTGTGATTGGTGCCACAGCTATGGCTCGTCCAGCGAGGTGGGGCTGCTGACGACCGACGTGAACAGCAAGCGCCGCGTGGGGGTGCTCCTCTGCGTCGACCTGCGCTGCAAGGAGAAGCTGGAGGATGCGGCGGACCGCACCGGGCGCCACCCGATCGAGTCCCTCAAGCAGCTCCAGGAGCGCATGTTCCGCTTCGCGCACGAGGCGCTCGGCTTCGAGACCCAGCCCGCGGCGTAGGCGCACGGACCCGCAAAAAAAAGAAGCCCCGCCCTCAGAAGAACTGAGGACGGGGCTTGTGGCCAGGGTCGGACTCGAACCGACTACCTGCGGATTATGAGACCGCCGCTCTAACCAGATGAGCTACCTGGCCGTTGATGGGAGCCCCCTATACCGAGCCCGGAGCGTCGCTGCAAGGGGGTCGATACTGCTCAACCTCTGCCTGTGCTTTTCTACTCCCTGGCAGGCTGCTGGAGGATGCCTGGAAGCGTTGTGGGATGCGGATGGGACCTGGAGCGTCATCGTCACTGGGGTGACGGTCCCGTAGGCTCGAACCCTCCCCGATCAGGAGGGCGTCTCATGGTTCCTCATCGTCTGGTCGTTGCGGTCTTGTTCTTGGCCCTGTCCACCACGTGCACCACGACGCGCGTGGTACGCCTCGACACGGGGCAGGGCCAGTCCATCATCCACGTTCCCCGCACGGACGATGCCACGCCGGTGGAACTGGGGGAGGAGGAGTTCACGCGGGCCATCGCGAAGGAGGTCCGGCGGGTGAGGCCCTCATTCAACCCTGAGAAAGCCGCGAGGGAGCTGTTCGAAGTCCCCCCACGCAGTGGCTGGTACCGGTACACCCAGCGCGAAGGTGTCGTTCCGCTGGACGCGCCGCCCCCGGCTTCGCAGTGGGCCGAGGTGGCTGCGCGAGTGACGCAGGAGTACTTGCAGTTCTGCGAGGCCCTCGGGAAGCCTGGGGATTGCCGGAAGGCGCTGATGAACAGCCCCGTCCTTACTGGAGATGGCCGCTACGCCCTGGCCATGTCCTTCGCCATCGAAGAGATCGTTCCGGAGATGATGCAGTCCTTCAAGGACATGGCCGACCCGGAGGCGATCAAGGCCTCGCTCTACTGGACGATGGCGATCTACGCGGCGATGTGGCTGGCGCCTGAGCCGGTGTTCTCGAAGGGACTGGCGACAGTCGTCACGGCCACCGTCGTCTGCTACATCGGAGTGGACACGTTCTGGACGCTCATCCAGGGCTTCAGGAGGATGGTGGAGGACCTGGATCACGCGACCTCGTTCGCGGCGATCCGCGAGGCAGGGAGGAAGTACGGCAAGGTGATGGGGAAGAATGCGGCGAGGGCATTTGCCCTGCTGCTCACCGCAGCCATTGGCCAGACGGCTGCCAGCTTCTCGGCCAAGGTGCCCACGCTGCCCGGCTCGGCTCAAGCAGCAGCGGCAGGCGCGGCGCGGGTGGGAATCCGACTGACTGAAGTGGCGCAGGTGGAAGCCGTGACTGTGACCGCTGATGCGGTCACCATCGCCCTGGCTCCCAATGCGGTCGCCGCGACGGCTCAGAGCGTGAGCGGCGTGGTTTCCAGGCCGGTGGATGCAGAGGGGCCCGAGCATCACATCGCCACGGACAAGTGGACCGAGGCCACCCACAACGGTGGCCCATGGACACCGAAGTTCCAGAAGATCTTCGACCGGGCGGGAATGTCGCTGAATGATCCGGCGAACATTGTTCGTATCAGGGGCCACAAGGGACCTCACCCGCAGGAGTACCACGAGGAGGTCTTCAAGCGGCTGAACGAAGCAGTAGAAGACTGTAGCAGCATCAAGCAGTGCCGGGAGTCGCTCACCAAGGCCCTCAGAGGCCTTGCCGATGAGATTGCTACCGAAGGCACCAAGCTCAACAAGCTGATCACCCGGAGTTGACGCGGTCTGGAACCCACCATGGCTCTGCGGTACTTCGAACTGCGCGATGACGTTAACGTCCCTGGAAGCTGGGAGCTGAACGACCCGACTGACCAGAGCGGCCGAGAAGTGGACAACCCGTGGATGTTCAGAAAGGGCGAGCCAGTCCAACTCGAGGAGCGCCTGAAGGTCCCTCTTACCCGTCCAGGCAGACCGCTGGACTTCTCCATGGCCGGCGTTGGCGTCACTCCAGTCATCCACGCGAAGGTGGCAGCCATCCTCACCCAGCTCGCCCCCGCTGACGTGCAGCTCCTTTCCGTGGACGTCGCCTCGCAGTCCGAGCCGTACTTCATCGCCAACGTCACCCGAGTCGTCAGGTGTATCGACGACGAAGCCTCTGAAGAAGTACGGTATTGGAAGCCGGAGGACGGGCGGCCGGAGAAAGTCGGCAAGTACCGGGCGGTCTCCGGCATGCGTATCGACCCGACGAAGGTGGGCGACGCCAACGTGTTTCGCACCTGGGGATGGACCATCGCCCTCATTGTCTCCGAGGACATCAAAGAAGCCCTCGAGCGCGCGGGGATCACGGGCGTGAAGTTCAAGGAGGTCACCGGCCCAAGCGCTATCAGCCCTGAGGAGCGCGAATGGAACCGGAGGCTCCTCGAGCTGCGAGAGCAGACGGACACCGCCCGCGAAGCCTTCTGGAGCACCTTGGGGAAGCTGGACGAGGAGGTCATCATCCCCATCGTCGTCGGCGGGTCGTGGCCTGCCCGGCGGCAAGTCTGGCGCGTCATCCACCGGCCGGGTGGGCGCACCCTGGTTGTGACGGACGGACTCTCAGACTTCTTCGTGGACCGCGCGGAGCCGTCTGTAGGCTTTGGTCTGGAACTCGCTCTAGAGACAGACGAGTCCCTGAATGGCGTCGAGAAGAGCTGGCCCCTGTTGCTCCTAGAGCGGGTGGGTAACGAGGTCGCGGAGCACGAGCGGGTGCGCGAGAAGGTGAAGACGGGCTTGATGTCCATGGAGGTCTCCGGCAAGGGCATGCCCCAGCCGCTCGTCACCCAGGAGGGCAGGGTGGGTGTGCTGCTGGGCATGGAGCCGAGCGCGCTCCCCCGGTCTTTCACCATGCCGTCGGGGGAGGTGCGGCTCGTAACCGTCAAGGCGCTGCTGCCGACGGAACTGGCCTACCTCTTGGAGCACGGCAAGAAGGGCCGGGAAGAACTGCTGCGGCGATTCGACCACGAGGGCCAAGGACACCTGTCCCGCGTAGGGCGAAGCCCGGTGGTGTAATACCGCGCCGTGTACGGCATGCGCATCGACCCCTCGAAGGTGGGGGACGCCAAGGTGTTTCGCACCTGGGGGTGGACGGCGGCACTCATCGTCTCCGAGGAGATCAAGGAGGCTCTGGAGCGCATCGGGACCACGGGGACAAAGTTCAAGGACGTGTACCTCGTCGCAGTGTCTTTCTGCGGCCCTCTTCGGGGCGAGGCAAAGAAGCAGCCCGCCCATCACGTCCTGTCGTTGGGTCATGCGGCCCGCTGCGCGCAGGCAGGGTTCTATTCCGTCGATGCACGAGACCCGTGGGGGGCTACTCGTACTGCCCTCGTCGAGCCGTTCGAAGCCCCCAGCGAAGCTCCTGTTGACAGGCTACTACAAGCGTACTAGTACGCTATTACTATGAAAGTGCTGATCAATGGCAAGAGGTACAGTATTCCGAGTACGCACGCGTTTGCCCTCGCGATCGAATCGTTGGCGAAGGACTACACGTTGAACAAAGCCTCCCGCGCGAAGGGGGGCGGCGACGAGCCACCGGAGCGCAATGACGTGAAGCAGCTCTGGCGTGACATCAGCTCCAAGCACAAGGCGCTGCTACGAGCGGTTGCCAAACGCCCAGGTGGCGCCTCGCAGGCGGACTTGGAGACGGATCTAGGGCTCCAATGGCAGGAACTCCGGGGCGTCCACAACGGTCTGGCGCGCATCTGCGAACGTCTCGGTGTCGAGAAGCCAGTGCGCACGACTGGATACAACGCAACGAACCGCACGTACTTGATGGATCCCGACATTGCCCACACCGTGCGGAATCTCGTGAAGCGCGACAGCAAGAGCTGAGTGTGGGGTGTCCAAGGTGCGTGACGACTTTCCTCCGAAGGTGGTAGAGCGGCTGGCCAAGAGAGCCCGCTACCTCTGCTCGGCTCCGCATTGTGGCGTGCCCTGCGTTGGTCCGAGCGATGAGTCCTCCAGCGCGTATTCGAACATTGGGCGAGCGGCGCATATCACGGCAGCCGCGCTGAAAGGTCCACGGTATGACGCGAACTTGACCCCGGAGGAGCGCGCTTCGATAGAGAACGCTATCTGGCTTTGTGCCACAGATGCCGCCCTCATCGACACGGACACCAAGACGTACACAGTCGAGCTTCTCAAGAACTGGAAGCTGGAGCACGAGCAGCGCGTTGCCGAAGGAATCGGGCGGCCATCTGGTCTCGTTGAGGCGCGTGAAGCGGCATACCTGGACTGGGTGCGCCGGGTCTGCAACGTGCTCGTGGTGACCAAAACGCGGGAGATGAAGGAGGCCGCAGGTAAGCACCATCCGATCGGGCGGCTCCTCGCACCGAGCGAACGCACATGGGCAGCAAGGGCAGTACAGGAAGGGCACCTGGAGTGGATGCCCGGTTCAGGGGGGGTGGTGCTACCGGGAGACAGCTTTACCTTCCAGCCAGCGCATCCAGACGAGCCGATTTCCTTCGTCGTCTTGGACCCTGGGAGTTTTGGCGACGAACTTGACTTCAACAAGTTTCGGTTCGTCCCGCACTTTGACTTCATGGGGGTGCCAGGCCACACCGCGTTTGAGTGGGGCCCACCGCGCGGGCGGTCGTACTTCTTCCGGTTCGGATGGCCGACGAATGGCCCACAGCCTCTTTCCTTCGGCGTCGGTCCCGCGCGTGGTACAGGTCCTCTCGGGTTCATGCACGACAAGGTGGAAGGCGAGGCCACCGTCAACACTGAGACGTTCAGGTACTTCGGAGCCTCAAACCCCCTGACTGCAACTACGTCCGTTTACATCGTCTTTCCGAAGAACGAGGTGCCGCAGAAGTTCATCATCGGGATGGCACCGGCACCTGTTGGACCACCGCCAAGATGGAAGCTGATGACATTGCGTCAACAGGGGAAGAGCGGCGTGAGGTAGCGCCCATTTCCTGATCGGGCCCCTGCCACGTCAGGCCCTGCGCCATTTTCTGGCCCTATCGGGGCAGTTGTTCTGTACGGATTCTGTACGGACCGGGCCGGTGGCGGACGAACGCCAGTGAAGAGCACCGGTCAGAGAGAATAGGGGGTTACGGCCAAGGGTTCAGAAGGTGAGGGGCAGGGCCGGGATTATGAGACCGCCGCTCTAACCATATGAGCTACCTGGCCGTTGATGGGAGCCCCCTATACCGAGCCCGGAGCGTCGCTGCAAGGGGGTCAACGTCCCTCAACGCCCCCCAGGGCCAGTCTCATCCCGCGAAGAGCCTGGCCGGCTGGGCGATCTCCTCGTCGCTGTCGTGGGTGGGCAGGTATCATGAAGCCTGGCGAGCCCTTGCCACGAGCACGGAGGAATCGGTGAAGAGTGCAATCCCGAGCAGCACGAGCGGAGCGGCCCCGGAAGAGGCTGCTGTCCAGCCCGATGTCGACCCGCAGACTCGAGAGATGCTCAAGCGCGTCGCGGCTGATCCGTTCCTGGATCCCGTGAACATGTCCCCGGCGCAGATGCGCAAGGCGTTCGACGCCTTCTATGCGAAGGTCGACATCGCCCCCGTCGAGGTGGCGGTGACCAACACCGCCTTCAAGGGCCCTGCCGGAGACGTCCCCGTTCGCATCTACCACCCCGGTCCTCAGGGGGCCGCCGCGTTGCCCGTGGTCCTGTTCTACAAGGGCGGCGGACTCGTCATGGGCAGCCTCGACTCGTACGACGCGATCTGCCGGCGCCTCGCGCGCGCCTCAGGCGCCATTGTCGTCTCGGTCGCCTACAGGCAGCCGCCAGAGCACCGCTCTCCTGCCGCGACCGATGACTGCTACGCCGCACTGGTATGGGCCCGCGAGCATGCTGGCAGCTTCGGCGGAGACCCGAAACGGCTCGCGGTCGCTGGGGATTCCGGTGGGGGCATGTTGGCGGCCGTGGTGACCCACATGGCGCGCGACCAGGGTGGCCCCCCCATCGCGTTCCAGCTGTTGATCTATCCCGCGGTCGGCACGCGCGGCGGGAGCCGCTCGATGTCGCTCTTCGCCAGGGGGTACTGGTTCGAGCCGGAGGCGCTGGACTGGCTGTACTCGCTGTACGCCGCCAACGCGGCGGACGTCCAGAGTCCGCGAGTCTCCCCCATTCTCCGGGAGGATCTCTCGGGGCTTCCCCCCGCCTATGTCGTCTCCGCCAACTTCGACATCATTCGCGACGATGTGGAGCACTACGCCCGCTTGCTCAGGGAAGCCGGCGTGCCCGTCGAGCTGCGCCGGTACGAGACCACGATCCATGGCTTCTTCAACATGGGCGGAGTCATCGACTTCGTCGGCCCGGCGATCGATGAGTGCGGAGCGAAGCTCGCCGCCGCGGTGACGCGCCCCGGCTAATAGCCAGCTCCCAGCCTCTCCGCGCTTACGCGGGCCCCGCCGTGGCCCGCTCGCGCGCGACCAGGAGGCGGCGCAGGATCTTTCCGGAAGGCGTCTTCGGAATCTGCTCGATGAAGGCGAGCTTGTGGATCCGCTTGTAGGGCGCCACGCGAGCGGCAACAAACTCGAGCAGCTCCTCCGCCGTCACCTGCGCTCGGGTCACGACGAGGGCCTTCGGAACCTCACCCGCCTCCTCGTCCCGGCTGGGGATGACCGCCGCGTCGGCCACCGCGGGGTGAGTCAGCAGGACCGCTTCCAGCTCCGCCGGCGCCACCTGCCAGGCCTTGTACTTGATGAGCTCCTTGAGCCGGTCCACCACATAGAGAGAGCCCTCCTCGTCCACGTAGCCGATGTCGCCCGTGTGCAGCCATCCACCGGCATCGAGCGCCGCCGAGGTCGCCTCCGGCTGATGGAGGTAGCCACGCATCACCTGGGGGCCACGGAACCAGATCTCGCCGTGCTGATTTGGGCCAAGGTCAGCCCCCGTCTCCAGATCGATGACCCGGCACTCGGTGTTGGGGGCAAGCAGCCCCGCCGCGCCGTGCTTGATCCGCTCACGGGCGCCGAGCGGGTTCGCGGAGAGCAGGCCTCCGACCTCCGTCATGCCGAAGCCCTGCCCGACAATGCAGCCCAGGCGCGCGGCGCAGGCCTGCTCGATCTCGGCGCTGAGCGGCGCGGCCCCACCGAGGATCTGCCGCAGCGCGGACAGATCGTACTGGCTGACCAGGGGGCTCTTGGCCAGGGCCAGCATGATCGGTGGGACCAGCACCGCCGTCGTGACCCGGTACTTCTGCAGCGCTTGCAGGAAGGGCTCCATCTCGAAGCGCGGCAGCACAATGAGGGTGGTGCCCTGAGACAACCCCAGCAGGAGGACGACGGCGAGCCCGGCGATGTGGAAGAAGGGCAGCGCGGCGATCAGGACGTCATCCTCCCGCAGGGGCAGCAGTTCCGCGGACTGGCGGAGGTTGGCGACCATGTTGTAGTGCGTCAGCATCACGCCCTTGGGGAGGCCGGAGGTGCCACTGGAGTAGGGCAGCACCACCAGGTCCGTGCGGGGATCGATCTCCACGCGAGGCGGAGGCCCATCGTGGGCGAGCAGCGCCTCAAACGAGAGCGCCGTGTCAGAGTCTCCCAGCACGAAGACCTGCTGCACGCCCGTCTGGGCAGTTGCCTCCTGGACCTTTCCCAGCAGCGCCGGCACGGTGACCACATACCGGGCCCCCGAGTCCTTGAGCTGGGTGGCCATCTCGCTGGCGAGGGACAGTGGGTTGACGGGGGTGATGACGCCGCCCAGCATCGCCGCGGCGTGGAAGACGACCGCGTACTCCAGCAGGTTGGGACTGCAGAGCGCGAGGACGTTGCCCTTCTGGAAGCCCCGCGCCGCCAGCCCGGCGGCCGCACGCTGGACTGCTCTGGCCAGCTCTGCGTACGTCATCACCCGGCCTGTCGAGGCGTCAATGAGGGCGGGTTTGTCGCCCAGCCCGGCGGCCCGGCCGAGCACGAACTCCGGGAGTGGAACCTCGGGAATGGTGACGTCGGGATGGGAGCTGCGTCGGCTCATGGATCCTCGCAAGGGTGGGGGAGTGGCATCATGTGGCCCAGAAGTCTACGAGTGCGGGCGTGTCCGACTCGATGATTTCCAGGAAGAAGTCTTCATCGCCGACGTTCTTCATGTCGCCTGCCATGGGGAACTCCTTTACAGGCTCCTCAGCTGCGAGCCCCTGCTGCGGCGCGCCCTGGCACGTGCTCCTGATACGGCACAACGTCCTGGGTTTCCCCGGTTTACATTGTATTTCGCTAAAGCTGTTAAATTTGCTGTATCTGGATAATCTGGTCTCGACTTGACGTTGCCGTGCTCTATCAGCGAAACCTGTTGCAGATGAGTTACATGAAGAAGGCCGCTGAAGCGCGGGCTCCACGCTGGCCATTGTCGGCTGCCCAGCGTGGAGTGTGGGTTGCTCAACAGTTGGATCCCAGCAATCCGCGCTACAACTGTGGTGGGTACCTTGAGATCCATGGGCCCGTCGAGCCGGCGCTCCTCGAGGAAGCAGTGCGCAGGGCTGTCGCGGAGACCGAGCCGCTGCGCGTCCGGTTCATCGAGGATGCAGAGGGCCCGTGGCAGATCCTGGAGCCGTCGCCCCACGTCGCTCTCGACATCATCGATGTCAGCAGCGACCGGGACCCGTTGCAGTCCGCCGATGGGTGGATGAGGGACGATCTCCTCAGGCCGGTGGATCTCGGCCGCGGCCCCCTTGTCCACCACGCCCTCTTCCGAGTGGCGGCCGATCGATTTCTCTTCTACCTCCGCTATCACCACATCGTGATGGACGGCTTCGGCCAGCTGCTCTACTGGCGGAAGGTGGCCGAGCTCTACTCGGCGCTGGCGCGCGGCCGTGACGACGTGGCCACCGGCTTTGGCTCCCTCCAGAGTCTGCTGGAGGAGGACTCCGGCTACCGCGCCTCGCCGCAGTTCGAGCGCGACCAGAAGTTCTGGCGGGAGAAGTTCGCCGCGCCGCCCGAGACGGCTCGCCTCTCCAGCCGCGCGACGATGCTGTCCCGGGGCTTGCTGCGAAGGACGGCGCACCTCTCGCCTTCCAGCACGGACAAGCTGCGGGCGGCGGCTCAGCGCGCGCAGACACGCTGGTCCGTGATCGTGATCGCCGCAACGGCGGCCTACATGCACCGGCTGACCGGCATGGAGGAGATCGTCCTCGGCCTGCCGGTCTCCACCCGGCTGACACCTGTCTCGCGTTCGACCCCCTGCATGATGGCGAACGAGCTGCCGCTGCGACTGACGGTGCATCCGACCACGACGCTGGGTGAGCTCGTCCGGCAGGTGTCGGAGCAGGTGGGGCTGGTGCTGAAGCACCAGCGCTACCGTGGCGAGGACCTGCAGCAGGAGATCAGGTCCGCCGGGGGTGATCGGGATCTCTACGGCTCGGTCGTCAATGTGGTCTCGTTCGAGCACGCCGTGCAGTTCGCCGAGCATCCGGCGACCGCTCATTACCTCTCGTCGGGCCCGGTCCGGGAGCTCCTGATCGGCTTCTACGGCAAGTCCGATGCCTCGGAGCTGCAGCTCTACTTCGACGCGAACCCCGAGCTCTTCAGCGCGAATGACCTTGCCACGCATCAGCAGCGCTTCCTCCGCTTCCTGGAGGCGGTGACCGGTGCCGATCCCGCGGAGCCACTCCACGGCCTGGACCTCCTCCTGCCTGGAGAACGCCAGCAGCTGCTCGAGCAGCTCAACGCCACCGCGCGGCCCTACGATCTCTCGAAGTGTCTGCACGAGCTGATCGACGAGCAGGCCCGGCGTACCCC
Source organism: Hyalangium sp. (assembly GCF_035629615.1). Lineage (GTDB taxonomy): Bacteria > Myxococcota > Myxococcia > Myxococcales > Myxococcaceae > Hyalangium. The sequence continues at coordinate 19,642 of NZ_DASPHO010000384.1, forward strand.
CGATGCGCCAGCCACTGCGGTGGCCGGCGGGACCATGAGCTACCGCGAGCTGGCCGATCGCTCCGATCGGCTTGCGGCCTACCTGCGCGAGCAGGGCGTGGGGGCTGGGCAGTACGTGGGGGTGTACGAGGAGCGCTCGCTCGAGCTGGTGGTCAGCCTGCTCGCGGTGCTCAAGGCTGGCGCGGCCTATGTCCCCCTCGACCCCGAGCTGCCCCTTCCCCGGGTGGAGTACCAGCTCCGCAACGCCAACATCCGCGTGGTGCTCAGCCGCTCGACGCTGCAGGGCCGGCTCGCCGGGCTCGCCGTCGAGCGGGTGCCGGTGGACGAGCTGCTTGCCAGGCTGCCAGCGCTGGCCACGCCGCTGCCACGGGCGGCCACCCCGGAGGACACCGCATATGTGATCTACACGTCGGGCTCGACCGGGCAGCCCAAGGGCGTCGCGGTGCCACACCGGGGTGTGGTCAACCGGCTGCTCTGGATGCAGGAGGAGTATCACCTCGGTCCCGCGGACTGCGTGCTGCAGAAGACGCCGTTCACCTTCGATGTGTCGGTCTGGGAGTTCTTCTGGCCGCTCCTCGTCGGGAGCCGGCTGTTCCTCGCGGAGCCCGGTGCGCACCGGGATCCCCGCTATGTGGCGAGGACGATCCGCGAGCAGGCCGTGACCACGCTGCACTTTGTCCCGCCCATGCTCGACCTGTTCCTGGCCGAGCCGGAGTCCGCTACCACGATGGGGCTGCGCAGGGTGGTCTGCAGTGGTGAGGCCCTGCGGCCAGAGACCGTCCGCGCGTTCTTTGAGCGGTTCGACGCCAAGGAGCACGGTGTCGAGCTGCACAACCTCTACGGGCCGACCGAGGCCTCCATCGACGTCACGTACTGGAAGTGCAGCCCGGAGGATGCCACGGGCTCGGTTCCCATCGGGCGCCCAGTGGCCAATACCAGCATCTACCTGCTCGACCAGAGCGGAGGGCTGACTCCGGTTGGCGTTCCAGGGGAGCTCTACATCGGGGGCGTCCAGGTGGCCTCGGGCTACGTCAATCGCCCCGAGCTGACGCAGGAGCGGTTCGTCCCCAATCCCTTTGGCCCCGGGAACCTGTACCGCACGGGTGATCTCGCCCGCTATCGCAAGGACGGGGCGATCGAGTTCCTCGGCCGGCTCGATCACCAGGTCAAGGTGCGCGGATTCCGGATCGAGCTGGGCGAGATCGAATCGGCGCTGCTGTCACACCCGGCCGTCGAGCAGGCCGTCGTCACGACCTGGGAGCGAACCCGCGGGGACCGTCGCCTCGTCGCCTATGTGGTCGCCAGAAAGCCGAGCGTGCCTGCGCAGGAGGAGCTGGTGGACTTCCTGGCCCGGCAGCTCCCCGAGTACATGGTCCCAGCGCATGTCCTGTTCCTGGACGCGCTCCCGCTGTCGCCCAACGGCAAGATCGATCGGCGCGCCTTGCCCGAGCCGACGGCGGTGTCGGCGGGTCCCACCGCACTGCCCGCCACGCCGGAGGAGCGGCTGCTGCACGAGGTGTGGCGCGAGGTGCTGGGGCTCCATCAGTTCGGCGTGGAAGACTCGTTCTTCTCGCTCGGTGGCGACTCGATGCAGAGCATCCGGGTCCGTGCCGCCCTGGAGAAGCGCGGCCACACGTTCACCATCCAGGAGCTCTTCCGCTTCCCGACCATCCGTGAGCTGGCAAAGCAGCTGCGCCCGCTGGACAGCAGCGCCTCGGGCCGCGCCCGCCTGGCGCCGTTCGAGCTGGTGCGTGCGGGGGATCGAGCGCGCCTGCCAGAGGGGCTGGAGGATGCCTACCCCCTGAGCGCGATGCAGGCAGGCATGCTGTTCCACGCCGAGTTTGACGACGAGACAGCCGTCTACCGGGTGGTGACCAGCCTTCATGTCGCTGCCAGGTTCGACGAGGCTGTGCTGCGCCGGGCCCTCGCGGACACCTTCCGCCGCCACCCGGCCCTGCGCAGCTCGTTCGACCTGTCCATCTACTCCGAGCCGCTCCAGCTGGTGCACCGCGAGGTAGAGGTGCCGCTGGAGATCGCCAACGATCTCGGCGGGCTCGATGAGGCCGCCCAGCGGCAGACCGTCCGGGAGTGGATCGATCGCGCGAAGTTCCGCCGGTTCGATCCGGCTGCGCCGCCGTTGCTCGCCTTCACGGTGCACCGGCGCGGCGAGGGCTCCTTCCAGCTCTCGGTGGTCGAACACCACGTGGTGCTCGATGGGTGGAGCGACTCGGCGATGCTCGAGGAGATCGTCTCCCGGTACCGCGCCCGGCTGTCCGGCGAGGAGCTGTGGCTGCCAGCGGTCCCCTCCATGTATCAGGACTTCGTGGCCGAGGAGCGGCGGATCCTGGCGGACGAGCAGGCCCGCCGCTTCTGGAAGACCTTGTTGGAGGGGGGGGAGGCAGCACCGCTGCCCCGGAGGGCCACGCTGCTGGGGGAGCAACGCCGCACCACGCACAGGTCCTTCGATGTGCCGCTCTCCGCCGAGGTCGCAGAGCGGCTGCGGCAGGCCGCCCGGCAGGAGGCGCTGCCCCTCAAGGCACTGCTCGCTACGGCACACGTGGCGGTGCTGCGACGGGTCTGCAGCTCCGATGAGGTGATCACGGGGGTCGTCTCCAACGGACGGCTGGAGGAGGAGGGGGGTGATGAGGTCATCGGCGTCTTCCTCAACACGCTCCCGTTGCGTGTCGACACGAAGGAGGCGAGCCTGCTCTCGACGGCGCGCCGGATCTTCGAGCATGAGCGGGACTCCGCGCCCTACCGGCGCTATCCCTTCGCTCAGATCCAGCGGGATCTCGGCGGGGCGCTCCAGCTGGACAGCTACGTCAACTTCATGGACTTCCACCAGCAGTGGCACGTGGGAGAGTCCGCGGACGCGCTGATCCTGGAGGGCATCGGGGTGGCCGAGACGAACTTCCCGCTCGCCGCCAACTTCCTGATTGATCCGGTGCATGGGCGCCTCCAGCTCTGGCTGGACTGTGACGTCTCGGTGCTGGACCTCGAGTTCTGCGAGCGCCTCACCGGTTACTACCGGCGGGCGCTGGAGGCCGTCGCGAGCACGCCCACGGCCAGCATCGCGGCGGTGGAGTTGATGGACCGGCGGGAGCTGGACCTGATCGCGGGTTGGAACGACACCGCGGTGGCGTACGACAAGGCGCTCACCGTGCACGGCCTGATCGAGCGTCAGGCCCGGCGGAGCGCTGAGGCGGCCGCCCTCGCGCACCGGTGGAGCCAGGTGAGCTACGCGGAGATGGACGCGCGCGCCAACCAGCTGGCCCATCAGCTCCGCGAGCTGGGCGTGCGGCGCAGAGATCTGGTCGGCGTGAGCCTGCGGCGCAGCGCGGACCTGGTCATCTCGCTGCTCGCGGTGCTCAAGGCTGGCGCGGCCTACGTGCCTCTTGATCCCGCCTTCCCGAAGAACCGCCTGGAGTTCATCGCGTCCGACGCAGGCATCCACTGCCTCATCACCGAGCGTGCGGGGCCTGCGGGCATCACTGCGGAGCGCGTCGTGCTCGTGGATGCCGACGCGGCGAGGATCGCCGCGCAGCCCAGGACATCCGTGGAGTCCGGAGCCAGCGGAGATGACCCGGCGTACGTCATCTACACGTCCGGCTCCACCGGCAAGCCGAAGGGCACGGTGGTCCGGCACCGCAACGTGGTCAACTTCTTCATGGGCATGGACGCTCGCATCGGCTGCGGGCCCCAGGACGTCGTGCTCGCGGTGACGAGCATGTCCTTCGACATCTCGGTGCTGGAGCTGCTGTGGCCGCTGACCCAGGGCGCCCAGGTGGTCGTTGCGGGTGAGCGGCTGATCAAGAACATGGTGCGGGACGAGGGCCTGCCGACCACCGCGCTGGGCTTCAGCCTGCTCTTGCCCGGGACTTCCTCTGCGCCCCTGTCCCCCGGCAGTCCCTCGCTGGCACAGCAGGTGGCCTCCTTCGCCCAGCAGCACGGCTTCGGGTTGGCCCGGAGCCAGGCAGGCAGCGGCACGCCAGCCACCGAGCGGCCCTCCTCGTCCCAGCAGGGGGAAGCGTCGCCGGAGTGGCTCTCGCCGACCAGCTCGGCAGAGTCCTTCGAGCGGGCTGGCAAGAAGGGCCTGAGTGTGACCACCCCGCTCCTGGGCCAGGGGCTCGACGAGCTCGCGGCGAAGATCAAGGCGTACCGGCGGGCTCGGGAGGAGCGCGGCTCCCCGTCAGCGGGCCGGCTCTCGGTCCTCCTGCCTGCCTTCGTGCTGGACGACGCCGAGGAGGCCAGGCACCGGGCCCGCGCACCGTTCAGGGAGTACCTGCGCACCAGCCCCGAGCTGCGGCCGCTGCTGGTGGCGGACAGTGACGGGGAGGCGGTCACCGACAAGGAGCTCGATCAGGCCGTCGAGCGGTACTTCGGACGCGCCGGCCTGTTCGGCTCTCCGGCCAGCACTGCGGATACGGTGAGGCAGCTCGCGCGGATCGGGGCGGATGAGGTGGCCTGCCAGGTCGACTTCGGGATCGCCGCGGACGACGTGGTCGCCGGCCTGTCCGGGCTGAACGCGCTGAGGGAGATCCACCGAGACGAGGTGGCGGAGACCGAGCATTCCTTCGCCGACCTGTGCAGCCGGCACCGCGCCACGCTCGTGCAGAGCACGCCGTCGTTCCTGGCGGCCGTGGTCGCCGAGCCGGTGGCCCTGGAGTCGCTCAAGGGCGCTCGCGCGGTGCTGGTGGGCGGTGAGGCGTTCCCGGGCGGGCTGGCGGAGCGGCTCGTCTCTGCGCTGCCAGAGGTGCGCATCTTCAACATGTACGGCCCCACGGAGACGACGATCTGGTCCACGGTGCACGAGCTGGATCCGGCGCGCGACACCCGGACGGGCGTCATCCCCATTGGTAAGCCGATCGCCAACACCGAAGTGCTGGTGCTGGACACCGCTCAGCAGCCGGTGCCGATCGGCGTCTCCGGAGAGCTGTGGATCGGCGGGGACGGCGTGGCCGGTGTCTACCTCAATCGCCCCGAGCTGACGGCGGAGCGGTTCCCCGTGCTCTCCTCGGAGAAGGGCCAGGTGTACCGCACCGGTGATCGGGCGCGCTGGCGCTCTGATGGCCTCCTGGAGTTCCTCGGCCGGGTCGATCGCCAGGTGAAGATCCTGGGCCACCGTGTCGAGCCCGACGAGGTGGAGAGCGTGCTCTCCCGGCACCCGCAGGTTGCGTCCCTCGCGGTCGTCGCTGTGACCAAGGAGTCCGGCTCGGCGGAGCTGGTCGCCTTCGTCTCCCCCAAGAATGACCTGGTCGATCTCGTGGCCGAGGATGCGCACGTGAAGCGCTGGGGCGAGGTCTGGGAGGGCGCATACACGGATTCGGAGACTGGGGCGCGAGCGGGTGACCCTGATCGCGACTTCTCCGGCTGGGCGAGCAGCTACACCGGTGAGCCGATCCCCCCGGCGGAGATGAGGGAGTGGCTTGGGCACACCGTTGGGCGCATCACCGCGCTGCAACCCCGCTCCGTGGTGGATGTCGGGGTCGGAGTCGGGCTGGTGCTGCGGGGGGTGGCTCCGCGCGTCGAGCGCTACCTGGGCATCGATGTCTCCGCGGCAGCCGTCCGGACCGCGGCGGCCACGATGGCAGGAGACAGCGGCCAGGTGCCGGCGCACATCCAGCTGCTCCAAGGTGACGCGAGCCACCTTGCCAGGCTGGAGCCGGACACCGGGAGCACGGTCGTGATGAACTCGGTGATCCAGTACTTCCCGGGCACGGACTACCTGGAGCGCGTGCTGCGCGAGGCGGTGCGGGTGGTCGGCGCACGCGGCGCGGTGTTCGTCGGGGACGTCCGCGATCTGGACCTGCTGGAGGCATTCCACGCCAGCGTCCAGCTGCACCGCGCGCCGGCGCTGATGCCGGTGAGGGAGCTCACGGCCGCAGTGGCCAGGCAGGTCGCCGCCGAGCGGGAGCTGTGCCTGTCCACGGGCTTCTTCCGCAAGCTGCCCGCTCAGCTGGGCGTGGCCTCCCAGGTGCGTATCGAGCTCAAGCGCGGCCATGCCGTCAACGAGCTGACCTGCTTCCGCTATGACGTGACGCTGTTGGGCGCGGAGCGGGCCCGCCAGCCCGGGGACGGCGAGGTGCTGCCGTGGTCGGCGTTCCCCGGTGGGCCGGCCTCGCTTGCCGGGCTGTCCCAGGTCCTGGACCGAACCGGCGCCACGAGCGGACTGACCATCACCGGTATTCCCAACCGGCGGCTCGTCCGCCCGCTGGCCCTGGTGCGGCTGCTGCGAGAAGCCGCCGCGACGGACATCGCGTGGGAGGTGGAACGTAGGCTGTGGGAAGCGGATGAGGCCACCGCCATGGATCCAGAGGATGTCGCAGCGCTGGCTGAGCAGCGGGGCCGCCAGGTCCGGCTGCTGGTCCCCAGCCATGGCCGCCTGGATGAGTTCGACGCCGTCTTTGAGCCGAGGGAGCAGCACTCATGAGCGCACCCACTCGCGCGGCCAATGAGCCGCTGATCTCGACCTCGGTGTCCGGGCTCCGGACCGCGCTGGCGAGCTTCGCCCGCGAGCACCTGCCCGAGGCCATGGTACCAACGCGCTTCGTGATCCTGGACGAGCTGCCGAAGCTGCCCAACGGCAAGGTCGACCGCAGCCGGCTGCCGACCCGGGACGCAGGCGAGCCAGCGGGGACGACGTACCTGCCGCCGAGCACTCCCGAGGAGATACGGATCGCACAGATCTGGCGGGATGTGCTGGGGGTGAGCCGGGTGGGCGTCGAGGACAGCTTCTTCGATCTCGGTGGGGACTCGCTGGCCGCCGCGCAGATGGCGGCCCGGGTGAAGGAGGAGTTTGGCGTCGCGTTGAGCCTGCGGCGCCTGTTCGAACACCCCACCGTCACCGAGCTGGCCCGAATGGTAGGCGCGAAGGCGCTCGTGGGCGCTGCGGGCACGGGCAGCCCGCGCAGCCTCAGCAACGAGGATCTCTTCGCCGAGGCGCAGCTGCCCGCGGACATCGTGCCGGCTCCGGACGCGGTTGCGCCTGCCTCCGCGCCCTACCGGACCATCCTGCTGACGGGGGCCACCGGCTACACCGGCGCGTACCTCCTGCGCGAGATCCTCGAGCACTCCGAGGCCAGGGTGTACGCGCTGGCCCGTGCGAAGGATGCACGGGATGCCGTCAACCGCGTGAGGCGGAACCTGGCGAGCTACGGGCTGTGGCGGGACAGCTATGAGAGCCGGGTGGTGGGAGTGGCTGGGGACCTGGGTCGGCCCTACTTCGGCGTGAGCCGGCCCGTGTACGAGGAGCTGGCGGAGCAGGTGGAGATGATCGTCCACAACGGGGCGCTGTCCAGCTACGCGCTGCCGTACCGGCGGCTCAAGGCCGTCAACGTGCTGGGCACCCAGGAGGTCCTCCGGCTCGCCTGCAAGAGGCGGATCAAGCCGCTGCACTTCATCTCCTCCCTTGCCGTGTTCCCGGGCCACCCGGGGGTTCATCACTTCAAGGAGGTGGAGGTGACCGACCCGGTGAACGTGCTCGGGGGCTACCGGCAGACGAAGTGGGTCTCGGACCGGCTCGTCACACTCGCTGGGCATCGGGGGCTCCCGGTGTCCATCTACCGGCCAGGCCTGATCACCGGTGCACAGGATACCGGCGCCTGCTCGACCGACACGTTCCTGAACGCCGCCATGAAGGGGTGCATCCAGCTCGGCGCGGCCCTGGACTTCGATGTGATGCTGGAGATGGTGCCGGTCGACTTCTGTGCCAAGGCCGTCGCGCACATCGCCTTGAGCGGGAAGAGGCACGGCATGCGGTTCCACCTCCCCAGCGCCACTCCCATGCGCTGGAGCCGGATGCTCGACCTGCTCGAGGAGTGCGGGTATCCGCTGCGGCGCGTGCCGTACCAGACCTGGTACCGCGAGCTGGCCGCCGCGGTGGAGCAGGGAGCGGACAACGCACTGACCCGGTTCTTCCCGCTGTTCGCCGAGGATATGCCTTCAGCGGACGTCGGCTACCCGGACAGTGAGCCGCACTTCGCGACGGACAATCTGGAGGAAGCCCTTGCCGGCTCGGGGATCGCGTGCCGGCCGATGGACGCGTCCTTCCTGTCCCTCTACCTCGAATACTTCGTCTCGACTGGCTACCTCCCCCCTCCCACACGGCAGGGGACAAGGGGCGGAGGTGTGCAGCCGTGAAGATTGGCTTCGAGCACGTCTCGAGTGTCACCGAGCTCATTCGTCAAAACGTAGGCGCCCGCCGCGATCAGGTGGCGGTGACGCTCGTGGGTGACCTGGACAAAGAGGGCGGAGCGAGCTCGCTGTCCTATCTCCAGCTCGATCACGAGGCCCGGAGGGTCGCGTCCTGGCTGCAGGCGCGGTTTCCCACCGGAGATCGGATCCTGCTGCTCTATCCCGTGGGCGTGGACTTCGTGGCAGGCTTCCTCGGCTGCCTGTACGCGGGAATGATCGCCGTACCCGCTCCGCTGCCCGGCCAGTACCAGCACCAGCGGCGGCGGGTAAAGGCGATCGCCAGGGATGCCAGCATCTCGGCCGTCCTCACCGACAGCGCGAACCTCTCGGCCGTGTCGGAGTGGGCCACGGCAGAGGGCCTGGCCCAGGTTCAGTGCCTGGCGACGGACACGGCGGACTTCGGCCAGCCGGATGCGTGGACGATGCCGCCCACAGGCCGCGAGACGATCGCGCTGCTTCAGTACACCTCCGGCTCCACGGGCAATCCAAAGGGGGTCATGGTCAGCCACCACAACCTGCTGCACAACGTGGACAGCTTCCGGCGGGGGCTGGGGTTCTCCGAGCAGACGCGGTTCGGCGGATGGATCCCGCTGTACCATGACATGGGGCTGATGGCGCAGCTGCTGCCCGCCCTGTTCCTCGGCAGCGACTGTGTGCTGATGACGCCCAACGCCTTCGTCATGCGGCCACACCTCTGGCTGCGGATGATCGAGAAGTACGGCATCGGGTACTCCGCGGCGCCCAACTTCGCGTACGAGCTGTGCCGCCGGCGTGTGACCGACGCACAGCTGGCTCAGCTCGACCTGTCCCGGTGGGAGTACGCCGCCAATGGCTCCGAGCCTGTCCAGGCCTCCACGCTGCTGGCCTTCGCCAAGAGGTTCGCTCCCGCAGGGTTCCGGGAGGACGCCCTGTGCCCGTGCTACGGGATGGCGGAGGCGACTGTCTACATCTCCGGCTGTGCGCACCGCCGGCCCGTCATCCACCACGTCGATGCCGCTCTGTGGGCACGGCATGAGTTCAAGCTGGCGGAGCCCGGCGCGGCCGGGCGGCACCTGGTCAGCTGCGGCGTGGCGCGAGACTACGATGTGCGCATCGTCGACCCGGACGCCCACCAGGTGCTCCCGGAGGGGCGCGTAGGCGAGATCTGGCTGCGGGGTGAGAGCGTCGCGCGTGGCTACTGGCGCAACGAGGAGGCCACTCGTGCGACCTTCCAGGCGAGCACGGGCGAGGGGGACGGCGGCTATCTGCGCACCGGTGATCTCGGCCTCATTCATGAGGGAGAGATCTACGTCACGGGCCGCATCAAGGAGATGCTGATCGTCCACGGGCGCAACCTCTACCCACAGGACATCGAGCACGAGGTCCGTGCCCAGCACCCCGAGCTCAGCACGCGTTTCGGCGCGGTCTTCACCGTCTCGGGATCTGACGAGGAGGAGGCCGTCGTCGTCACCCACGAGATCAAGGGCCGGTTCACCGAGGAGCGACTGCGCGAGATCACGTCCAGCATGAAGACGACCGTCTCCCGGGAGTTCGGCGTGCGCGTGGCCGGTGTCGTGCTGCTCAAGCCTGGCAGCGTGCAGCGCACCACGAGCGGGAAGATCCAGCGCTCCGCCATGCGCGAGCTCTTCCTCGCCAATGCGCTGAGCCTCATCCACGAGGATCTCGATCCGCAGGTGCGCAGCATGCGTCAGGCCCAGCCCCAGACCCTGCCTCCGGAGCTTCTGCAGGCCAGGAGCCCCGAGGAGGAGGGGAGCGCGGAATGACGGCGCGCACTCCATACGAGCAGGGCGCGCCCGCCTCGGAGCTCGAGCGCCTCTTGGGGAGCCTCTCCCACGAGGGCGGTCCCTTCTCGCCCGCGCGTTTCGCCGAGCTCGACCAGCTGGAAGAGTTCCCGGCGGACGCCTGTCGGGTGCTGAACGACTTTGGCCTGGGCCGGTACTACGTCCCCACGCGGCATGGCGGGCTTCAGGCCAGCTTCGAGGAGGTGGTGCAGCTGTGGCGCACGGTCGCCCGCCGCGATCTCACCGTCGCCGTCGCTCATGGGAAGACGTTCCTGGGCGCGGCCACCGTCTGGGTCGCGGGTGAGCCCGAGCAATGCGCACTCCTGGGGAAGGAGATTGCCGGAGGGACCGCTGTCTCCTGGGGGCTCACGGAGCGCCACCATGGCAGTGACCTCCTGGCGGGGGAGCTGACGGCGACGAGGACCGAGGACGGCTGGCGACTCAATGGGGAGAAGTGGTTGATCAACAACGCGACGCGTGGCGACATGATCTGCGTCCTCGCGCGCACGGCCCCCGCGGGCGGCCCGCGGGGCTTCAGCCTGCTGCTGGTAGACAAGCGGCGGCTGAGGGCGGGGAGCTATCACTGCCTGCCCAAGGAGCTGCTCCACGGCATCCGCGGCGCCGACATCAGCGGGCTCTCCTTCCAGGACGCGGATGTGCCCGCAGAGGCTCTCGTGGGAGGGCCTGGCGAAGGCATCGAGCTCGTCCTCAAGGCGCTGCAGTTCACCCGGACCGTCTGCGTGGCACTGTCGCTGGGTGCCGCCGATCATGCCCTGCGGCTCGCGGTCGACTTCGTCAGGCAGCGCAAGCTGTACGATCGGTACCTGGTCGAGCTGCCGAGGGTCCGCAGGACCCTGGGCGGGGCGGCGACCCTGCTGTTCCTCGCCGAGGCAGTCAGCGTGGTGGCAAGCCGGAGCCTCCATGCGCTGCCCCGGGAGATGAGCGTCGTCTCGGCCATCACAAAGGCCTTCGTCCCCACTCTGGCTGACGAGATGATCGGGCAACTCGGTGAGCTCCTGGGGGCCAGGGCCTTCATGAGCAACGTGTACTCGGACGGCATGTTCCAGAAGCTGGAGCGGGACCACCGGATCGTCGCCATCTTCGATGGGAGCACGCTGGTCAATCGGAATGCGGTGATCAACCTGTTCCCGGCGCTCGCACGCACCTACCGCAACAAGCGCCGGGACGAGACCGGCGTGACCGAGGCGGTGACGCTGACAGCGCCACTCCCCGGGTTCGAGCCCGAGCGGCTGAGCCTCCTGTCGAGCATGGGATGCAGCGTGGTCCAGAGCCTGCCCGATGCGGTTGAGCAGGTGCAGGCCATGGTCAGCCGCGGGGAGGGGACAGAGAGGGTGGCGCGTCTGGCCGAGGAGCTTCGAATGGCCACGGAGGAGGTCCTGCGGGAGATGGGCGCGTACACGCCGTCGCCCCGCGATGTGCCACCGGCGGCGTTCACGCTCGCGGCCCGCTACGAGCTGTGCTTCGCCGGGGCCGCCTGCCTGCAGCTCTGGCTGCGCAACCTGGAGTGGGCGTCCACGCGGCCCCTGTGGAAGGACGCCCTGTGGCTGGAGGCGTGCCTGGTGCAGGTTCTCGATCGGCTGCGGGTGAAGGCTGCCCTCGGGGAGGTCGAGGTCTACGACCGCCTGGCCGAAGCACTGATCGCGTGGCAGGGGAAGACCGCGTTCTCGCCGCTGACAGGTGGCGGGGCAGGGGAGGGGCCATGACGAACGAGCTCGCACCGCGCCACGCCGCCGAAGAGCTCGAGCAGCGGTTTGGCGACCCATGGGACAACGACAACCCGACTGGCTTCGCGGCGATCCTCGCCTCGGATGAGCGGGCTGAGATGCATGCGGCCGGTGA
>NZ_DASPHO010000385.1:0-22297 GCF_035629615.1 Hyalangium sp.
CCTGGCCGATGGGGCTGACCCACATGCCGCAGCGGCGGCCCCTCTGGGAGCTGGAGATGTTGCGCACCTCCGCGAAGAGCTTCACCGGAGCGCGGCCCGGCATCTCCACCTCCATCGCCGGGATGCGCATGCCGGGGTAGAGCAGGTCCTCACCCGGCTCCGTGATGAAGGACAGGCCCTCGTAGGACACGTCCAGCACGTTGCGCTGCACGCGGACCTGCGACCACAGCGGGTGATCAAAGGCGAGGTGGCACTCGATGGTGGTGGGCGCGCGGCGCAGCCACCGGTGCCGGTAGCGCGTCAGCTCCTGCGGCAGCGACATCATCCACAGGCCCTGATCCATCCAGGCCTTCTCTACCTTGAAGTAGAGCACCGAGCTGTAGCCGAAGGCCTCCATGGCGAAGGGCAGCGCCGGCAGCGGGCCGTCGGCCTTCCAGCCAATCACCCCGTCATACTTGTCGAAGTGCTCGGCCCGCACCTCCATGCGCGAGCCGTCCTCCGCCCGCGCCACGCCCCGGGTGGTGCGCGTGGCCAGCGCCTCGCAGATGCGCAGGATGCGCTCCGGGCGGGTGATGGATTCCTTCCACACCGGGCGCGCCTCGGGCGTCAGCAGGTGCCCGTTCTCCCGCAGCGACTCCAGCGCGGAGACGATCTTCCGGCCCGCCTCCAGCGGCGGGGCCACGAAGCGCAGGCGCAGCTCGGGCGGCGCCTCGGGGCTGCCGGAGGAGATGTCCGTCACCTCCGCCTGCAGAGACGTCGTCCACCGCTCGCCCAGCCCCAGCAGCACCGAGGCCGCCTGGCCGGGACGCAGCTCCGCGCACGAGGCCAGGTGCAGCGTCAGGTGCTCCAGCGACAGCTGCACCAGCCGGCCTTGAGAGTCGTGCGCGTCCCCGAAAGACGCCACTGCCGACAGGTCCGTTCCCATCCGGTAGCCCAGGATCGCCTCGCGGGTCGACATCCGGTTATCCGACTGCATGGGAGACTCCGTCGCGCAAAGAAACTTTACGTAAATAGCAGAACAATTTCATACCACGGTTCCGCTAGACTTCCCCAAAGGAAATTTCTTTCTCAGAGGGTGACCAGCCCTTCCCTCTGGCGCACCTGCTTCCCGAGAGCGTGGTGAGTCTTGATCATTCCGCACTGTGTCATTCTGGAAAGTCCCGGGTAATCCGAGTCGGTAGGCGCACTTGTAGCGTCCACAACTGGCCCTCCTCACCCGAGGCCAGCCTACGAAAAAGCCAGTTCTTCGGATTTAACCGCCTGTTCTGGGAAATCTAGTTCAGGGCTTTCGCGGTAAGAAGCAGCGCAGCCCCCAGGGTGGAGAATTCCCGTGTCGGTCCTTCGATCACGAGAGTTTCGCGGTGTAGACTCGATTTTCTCAAATGGGTGGTTCTACGCTGCCGCTCGCACCGGACGCCTACAGCGGCCGGAAGCTGGGCAAATACGAGGTGCTTTGCCGCCTGTCGACGGGCGGGATGGCAGAGATCTTCCTCGCGTCGCAGCGTGGCCTGGCCGGGTTCCGCAAGCTGGTGGTGCTCAAGCAGATCCTCCCGGACATCGCGGGCGAGGAGGAGTTCGTCCAGATGTTCCTGGACGAGGCGAAGGTGACGGCGGCCTTCAACCACCCCCACATCGCCCAGGTGTTTGACCTGGACGTGGCCGAGGGTGAGCTGTTCCTGGCGATGGAGTTCGTCGAGGGGGCCACCCTGGTGGAGGTGGCCAAGGCGTGCCGGGCGGTCAACGAGCCCATCCCCATCGGCTTCAGCCTGGAGGCGGTGCGCGACACGGCGCTGGCGCTGCACTACGCGCACACCTTCACGGATCCGCTCGGCCGGCCCTCGTCCATCATCCACCGGGACGTGGCCGAGAAGAACGTCATGGTGACGTACGAGGGCGTCACCAAGCTGCTGGACTTCGGCATCGCCAAGAGCCTGGCGCGCAAGGGCCGCACGCAGGTGGGCATGGTGAAGGGCACCAGCGGCTACATGTCCCCGGAGCAGATCCTGGGCGAGCCGCTGGATCCCCGGAGTGATCTGTTCAGCCTGGGCGTGGTGCTGCACGAGTGCCTCACGGGCCTGCGCCTGTTCCACGGCAAGACGCCCCAGGCCGGCGCGGGCGCGGTGCTGCACGGCCAGATTCCTCCTCCCTCGCGGGTGAACAAGGCCATCCCGCCGGAGCTGGACGCCATCGTGCTCAAGGCGCTGGCGCGCCCGCGGGAGGATCGGTACACGACGACGCTGGAGTTCGCGCGCGCCATGGAGCGCGCGGTGGGCCCCCTCATCTGGCACCCGGAGCAGAGCGGGGAGCTGATCCGGCGGCACTTCTTCGATCGGCGCGAGCAGACGCGGCAGCTCCTCATGGCCGAGCGGGCCCTGAGCGGGGAGTCCACCGGCCAGGTGAACGTGGCGAAGCTCTTCGCCCCCACCACGCTCCCGTCGGCCCCTGCGCTGCCGCCCGAGCCGGGGACGACGCCGGGTCTGCCACAGATCACCCCCACGCTGCCTCCGGCGCCCCGCGCCTCGCTGATGGCAATGCCGGTGGTGAAGCCACCCGCCCCCGAGGCGGCGCAGGCCAGGCCCCCGACGCCGCGCCTCTCGATGGCGGCGATGCCCGTGGTGAGTCCTCCTGCTGCGCAGCCCCTGCCGGAGACGCAAGCGAAGCCCCCGACGCCGCCTCGGGGTGCGCCCATGCGCCGCTCGAGCGCCACAGGGACGCGGGCGCTGCCGCCCTCGGAGCCCGCCCCCGTTCGCCGGCCGGTGTTCGAGCCGCTGCCCCAGAAGCGCACGAGCACCGCGACCGGCCACGAGGCCATCCCGCCCGCTCCCTCTGCGCAGGAGAATACGGATCGCACGCAGCCGGGCGACAACATCCGCGACAAGCGTCCTCCTGATGGGGCGGACGGGGAGGGCACCCGCGCCGCTCTGCTCGAGGCGCACGCGCCTGCCGAGGCCAAGGAGCTGCCTCGGAGCGAGCCGCGGACGCGCCCCAGCCGGTTGGATCTCCACTCCATGGGGACGATCCCGTGGACCGACGCGCCGCCGAACCTCCGCGGCCCGCCCGTCCCAGACGAGCCCTTGCCGGATGAAGAGGACGCGCAGGAGGTGAAGACCTCCCTGGTGATCCGCTCGATCGCGCCGCCCCCCAACCCGCGCACCTCCAATCCCGGCGCGCGTGCTCCCCGGCGCCGGGAGCCCACGCCGCCTCCGGTGGATGAGGAGCTCACCCCAGCGGACCTGCAGACGGAGTTCACCACCCAGCCTGTCCGCGCGGCAATGGCTCCCGAGCTGGGGCCCTCCCCAGACACCAACGAGACCCTCCTCCCCGACGACCCTGACGTCGAGGACGGCCCCACCATCGTTACGATGCCGGGCGTCCGCATCGCCCCGCAGCGGAAGCGGCAGCGGAGCGGGCTGGGGGTGGTGGTACTGGCCGGAGTGGTGCTGCTGCTGGGTGGGCTCGGCACGGTGGTGGCGCTCGGGTTGGATGGCGGGCGCTTGATGGAGCTGGTATCGCCCCCACCTACCTCTGTGGAGGATCTGGGACGCATGCAGCCCATCCCCAGGACAGGCACCCCGGCTCCGCCTGCCCAGCCTCCACCAGCTCCCCAGGTGAAGCCCCCCCCGCCCGAGCCCGCGGCAGCCCCAGCCTCCGCCGCTCCCGCGCCACCTGAGCCTTCGACGCCCGGTGCCTCGGCCCCGGCCACTGTGCCCTCCGACACTCCGGCTGAAGGGACACCGCCCCCGCCGATGGTGGCGCTGGCAGCGGCACCTGAGGCCGAGGCTCCCGCCCCGGTGACGGAGGCCGCCCTGAACATCCCGGACGCGGACCCACCCCAGCCGACGAAGAAGACGACCCGCCCTCCCAAGCGCACGCGGCGGGACGCGGCGAAGACGAGCAGCTCCGTGGACATCGAGGCCTTCCCCGACGACGCCTCCTCGGCCTCGGCGACTGCAGGCGGGGGTGGGCTCACGCTCGCCACCGATCCCTACGCCAAGGTGTACCTGGGTAAGCGCTACCTGGGGGATACGCCGCTCTTCAAGATCAGCCTCCCCTCGGGCAAGCACTTGCTGAGTCTCGTGGTCGCGGATGGGCGGACCCTGCGGGTGCCGGTGGAGATCAAGCCCGGCGAGACCACGGCCTTGAAGCTCGCGCTGGACGAGCTCGCTCGGGAATAGCTCCCTGGCCGGCGGGGCCGGCAATGGTTTCCAGGCTCGTGCGTAACCCCCGGTGCCCCGAGGCCCCGAGCCTCCATCCTTCTCTGGGAGAGCACCGCCATGAAGAGCCTTCGAGTCGCCCTCATCGTCCCCACGCTGCTGCTGTCCGCCTCCGCGTTTGCGCAGGCCGAGACGGGCTCGGCGCGCGAGGTACCGGACTTCCATGGCGTGGAGGTAAGCCAGGGCTTGAAGGCCAAGGTGACGGTGGGCCCCAAGTCCGTGCGCGTCTCTGGGGACGAGAAGCTGGTGAGCAAGGTTCGCACCGAGGTGGTGGACGGCAAGCTGGTGGTGCGGATGGAGAAGAACAACTCGTGGTTCGGCTCCAGCTCCAGCCGGGGCATCGAGGTCACCATCTCCAGCCCCCAGATGACGAGCGTGGGGGCCAGCGGTGGCGCCCGGGTGGACGCGGAGGCCACGGCCGCGGAGACCTTTACCGTGGATGCCAGCGGTGGCGGCGCGGTCTCCGTGCGCAACCTGGACGCGAAGAAGGTCAGGGTGGACGCCAGCGGCGGCGCGGCGGTGACGCTGAAGGGCCGTGCGGACAAGGTCGAGGTGGACGGCAGCGGCGGCGTCCAGGTGGATGCCCAGGAGCTGAACCACAAGGAGCTGGACGTGGACGCCAGCGGCGGCACCGTGGTGGAGGCCAGCCCCACCGATCGCATCGAGGCGGACCTGTCCGGCGGCTGCGTCGTCCACGTGGACAGCTCGCCGGCCCAGCGGGAGGTCTCCTCCTCCGGCGGCTCGTCCGTCGTCTTCCGCAAGAAGTAGCCCGCGGCGGGCGCCTCACCCGTCGAGGTTCAGCGACGTCTCGTGCAGGCGCTTGCCCTTGCGATCGAAGATCTCCACCCGGAGCGTGGGCTCCTTCCACGTCAGCCGGGTGAAGTTGCTCACCTGCGTGTAGCCGCCATGGCGGGTGAGCGTGTAGTCCGTCTGCCCGTCGAGGAGGCCCTCCAGCTCGAAGAGGAACTCCGGCGCACTGAGGGCGGGGGCGTTGAAGGCGGAGGAGATGATGGAGTGCACGCGAAAGTCCGGCCGCGAGGTGCTCTTCAGCTCGCTCCAGAGCGACACGTGCACATCCCCGGAGAGGAACACCGTGCGGTGCACGCCCTCGTCCCGCATGAAGTCCAGCAGCTTCTGGCGCTGGAGCTGGAAGCCCGCCCACTTGTCGTTGCGCTCGCCCAGGGCCCAGCCCGCGAGCGTCAGGTCCGGGAAGAAGGGCACCGCGGACACGACGAACTTCAGCCCGCCCCGATCCGCCTGCATCCACTCCCGGAGCGCGTGCAGCTGCCGCGCGCCGATCAGCTCGGGCGGCTGGGCCCGGTGGTAGCGCTCCGTGCGAACATCCAGCACGAAGAAGCGCGCCGGGCCCGCCTCGAAGGTGTACCAGTAGCGGGTGAGGGCGTTGGTGAGCCCCGGCTCGTTCCTGCGCTGCAGCGCCGGCCCGTGCACCACCTGGTAGCAGCGGTAGGCCTCGAGCGCGGCCATGAAGCGCCGCTTGTTGGCGGCGAGCTCCTTGTCCCCCAGCCTCGGATCATTGAGCCGATCCATGGACCAGTTGTCGGCGATCTCATGGTCGTCCAGCGTCATGTACGTGGGCACACGGGACATGAGGCGCCGCAGGTTCGGCTGGGTGAAGGAGCGCTGGTAGCTGGCGCAGTACTGCGCGAACGACTGACTGGACGCGCCCATGTCGGCGTAGATCTGATCGCCCGCCATCATCAGCAGGTCCGTGGGCATGCCGCCCTCCACCTGATCAAGGATGGTGCGGAAGATGCGGTCACCCCGGTCCGGCAGCCCCGTGTTGACGAGCTCCTCGAGGCCCGGAGTGGGGTGGCGGCAGGAGCCTACCACCAGCGAGAGCGCCGGGCTGCCCGGCGCGCCCACGGTCCGGAAGACGCTCGCGCTGGCGCCTTGCAGCTCCAACCCGGTGGGCGGCTGGAGTTGCAGCAGCTCCCGTCCCGAGAAGAAGTAGCCCATGCGATATGCGTAGGTGCGCCCCGGCGCCAGCCCCGCGAAGTCCACACTGCCGGTGTAGTCATCCTCGGGCAGCAGCTTGAAGTAGCGGGCCTGCGCGGGCGTGGTGGAGCCCGCCTCGAGCAGCTGCGCCACGCCGTAGCACTGCAGCCCGCCCAGCGGGGGAGGAGTCGAGCCTCGGCCCCACAGCCGCACCGTCGTGGCCGTGGTGTGTCCTACGATGGGGCCCACCGTCACGGGTTTCACAGGAAACTCGATCGCCATCCGCTTCCCCTCCACCGCGCCAGGCAGCCCTCAGCCTTCCCACTTGGGCGGCGCATGTGGGCATTCTACCTCCGTTGAGATCCCCACAGGGAACGCAGGAATAATGACCTTCGTGGATCCAACCCATCTAGAGACGCGCGGGAGCTTTCTCGTTCCCCGGAGTGCCCGATGACTGCCCCCGCCCCGAAGACCTCCTCCCTCTGGCAGAGCCGGCCACGGCCGCAAGTCACCACCCAGCAGATCACCTCCACCTGGGACGCCGTCATCGACCGGGTACCGCAGGCCCAGCCCGCCCTGCTCGCGCCGCTGGCCGCCCAGCCCACCGCGCGCTCTCTCGAGTTTCTCGCACCCGAGAATCCCTCGGGCGCACAGGGCTACGACGTGGCGCTGGTGGATCGCGCCTCGGGCCAGTGCCTGGCCTTCGCCAGTGTGCTGAGCGCGGAGGGCTCCGAGTTCCAGAAGCGCACGGGCCTCTCCTCGAAGGCGCTGGAGCAGGCGGCCTGGCTCACCCGCGTCTACCTCTCGCCGTCCGCACCCGCGGGCGCTCAGGCCGTGCTGCTGTACGCCGCCCTGCGCCAGGCCCGCGGCTGGGGCCGGAGCATGGCCGCCTTCCTCATGGCGGATGACGACACGCCCACTGCGCGCCGCTACGGCCTCACGCTGCTGCAGAACGTGCCCCGGCTGGACCTGGCCGGCACCGGTGCCTTCCGCGCCAAGGCGCAGCGGTTGGACCTGATGCTCTACCAGGCCTCGGAGGAGGCCTCGAAGGCGGGCCAGCCCCTGGAGCCCTCCTTCCTGGTGGCGGAGGTGCTCGACACCATCAACCACCTCTTCCTGGACAAGGTGGGGCAGAGCAGCTTCTTCCAGGCGGTGGATGCCGGCACGCTCACGCGCGAGCAGTACGTGTACACGCTCACGCAGCTGCACCAGTTCGTCCGCTACACCACGCGCCTGCTGGGCCGGTGCGTGGGTGCCTCCAACGACACCGAGCTGCGCACCCACTTCATCCACCACCTCAAGGGTGAGATCAACCACGAGATCATCATCGAGCGGGATCTGCAGCACCTGGGCGAGGACCCTACCTACGTGAAGCAGGTGGCGCAGCCCAACCTGCCGACGCGCGAGTTCATGTGCACGCAGGAGAGCGCCATCGCCTTCTACAATGATCCGGTGCTGATGCTGGCGGCACCGCTGGCAGCCGAGGGCGTCAGCGGCCACCTGGGCCAGCTCTTCATGGACAAGATGAACGCGCTGGTGAGCGCGTGGGGGGTGAAGGAGCCGCAGAAGGCCACGCACTTCCTGGGCTCGCACATCGAGTTCGACGGCGGCGACGATGGGCACTGGCAGGGCAACCTGACGCTGCTGGCACGCTACCTGCGCACCGAGCCGCAGCTGCGGGGCTTCCTGGCCCTGCTGCGCGTGAGCGTGGACGCCACGCTGCGCCAGTGGGACAGCTACGTGAGCGACGTGGCGCTCTGGAGCGCCCGGCCCGAACAGGCCCCGTGACGCACGCTGTCACTCTGCGTCCCATGACGAAGCCCTGTCATACGCTAGACTCCTGGTGATCACCCCCGTATCAGGTTCTTCTCCGGGATGGCCGAGATGTCCGCTGAAGTCGTCGATGTCATCGTGGTGGGGTGCGGCCCCGTGGGTGGGATTGCCGCCAACTACCTGGGCCTGCACGGGCTGCGCACGCTCGTCATCGAGCGCGACCTCTCCGTCTTCATCCAGCCGCGGGCCTTCTCCTGTGATGACGAGGCCCAGCGCAACTTCCAGGCGGCCGGGCTCGAGGGCGCCCTGGCCGTGGACCTGTGGCCCTGCAAGAGCATGGACTACATCGACGGCTCCCAGCGCGTGCTGGGCACGGTGGCCATGGGCGAGCTGGACTTCGGGGTGAGCCACCCGGCCATCTCCTTCTTCAACCAGCCCCAGCTCGAGACGGTGCTGCGCAAGGGCCTGGAGCGTTTCCCCCACGCCGAGCTCCGGCTCGGCCACGAGCTGGTGTCCTTCACCCAGGATGAGGACTTCGTCACCACCCAGATCAAGGACCGGCGCACCGGGCGCTCCAGGGAGGTGCGCGCCCGCTACCTGCTGGGCTGCGACGGCTCGCACAGCACCGTGCGCGCGCAGATGGGGGTGAGCATGCTCGGCACCTCCTACGAGGAGCCGTGGATCGCCATCTCCGGCACGACGACGACACCCGAGCCGGACTTCACCTACTACGTGTGCGATCCGAAGCGGCCCGGCTTCGTCACGCGGGGCGTGTACAACGAAGTGCGCATGGACTTCCTGCTGAAAGAGAACGAGCGCACCGAGATCATGGAGCGCCAGGAGGTCGTCGATGCGCTCCTGGCTCCGTATGTCGACCCGAAGAAGATCCAGCTCCAGCGGGCCTCGGTCTTCACCTTCCAGGCCAAGGTGGCCGAGCGCTGGAGGGACAAGCGGGTGTTCCTGCTCGGGGACGCCGCGCACGTGATGCCGCCCTTCGCGGGGCAGGGACTGTGCTCCGGCATCCGCGACGCGATGAACCTGTCGTGGAAGCTGGCGCTCGTCTCGCGCGGGGCCGCCGGAGAGGCCCTGCTGGACACCTATGAGCAGGAGCGCCACCCGCACGCGGTGGACATGGTCAATACCACCATCGTCATGGGCAAGGTGCTCCTGGCCCGCAACCGGCTCGTGGCGGCGCTGCGCAACGCCCTGCTGAGGCTGCTGTTCCGCATCCCTCGCACCCGGCGCTTCATGCGCAACTACGAATTCAAGCCCAAGTCGCTGGTGAGCCAGGGGCTCATCTCCGGCGGGCGGCGCCGCAAGGGGAATGTCGCCGAGGGCTCGTACTTCCCCCAGCCACGGGTGGAGGTGGCGGGAGGGGAAACGGTGCGGCTGGACGACGTCTCCAGTCGTGGCTTCACGGTGTTCACGCTGGAGGATGCCCCCGACACGGTGCGACAGTCGGCCGAGGCGCTCGCCCGGGAAGTCGGAGGCCTGTGTCTGAGGATCCTGCCCGCCGCGCGGACCGGGGAGGCGCGGGCCGGAGACGTGGTGGACGTCTCGGGCAAGCTGACCGCGTGGTTCGTCCAGTATCAAGCAGATGTGGCCGTCGTCCGGCCCGATCGGTACGTCTACGGGGCCTCGCGTGGCGCCGCGATCGAGCAACTCCGGGAAGAGCTGCGTCGTCTCATCCACATGCCGGCGGCGACGAGGACCGAGGAAGCCCCCGCGCGGGCCCTGCTGCCATCGAGTGCCTGAGGCCTTGCCCCGCAGTGCACCGTCTCATTCCTTCCTCCCCTTCCCGTGCTATTAGAGAATGCCTGGATGCCGAGCATTCCCTCCAGGGATGTGCCTGCACGAGTGAGGAGCGGAGGAGACAGTGAGCACTGTTTTCAAAGTTGAGGTCATCGACCGGGTCATGTTCGCCCGGTACCCCAACCCGCCCTCCAAGGAAAACGTCAACGCGGTCCTCCAGCTCATGGCGACGCACCGTGAGCGGCTGGGCAAGCCTCTGCTCTATGTGGGCATGATCGACTCGAAGTCGAAGATCCCCAACGCCGAGGAGCGAAACCTCCTCAGCTACCTGGTGGCCGAGGGACGCGCCTTCTGCGAGGTGGCTCACCTCGTCATCGAGGGCAGCGAGCTTCAGAACAGCCTGCAGCGCGTCATCATCTCCGGGATGATCATCGTGACGCGCACGTACGATGGCTTCCTGTCCGTACACAAGAGCGTGGACTCAGTCGCCCCAGACATGGAGAAGCGGCTCGGCAAGGATCCCACCTACATCATCCGCAAGGCCCGCGAGCTCGGCCTGGCCACCTGAGGCTGGGAGGCCTCACTTCTTCTCGAAGGTGAGCGACGCCGAGTTCATGCAGTAGCGCAGGCCCGTGGGCTCGGGGCCGTCCGTGAAGACGTGGCCCAGGTGCCCGCCGCAGCGCGAGCACACCACCTCCACTCGCGTCATGAAGAAGCTCTTGTCCTCGTGCACCTCCACCGCGGAGGGCGCGACGGGCTGCCAGAAGCTGGGCCAGCCCGTCCCCGAGTCGAACTTGGTGCCGGAGGCGAAGAGTGCCTGGCCGCAACCGGCGCAGTGGTACGTGCCCTCCTCGTGATGGTCCCAGTACTTGCCGGTGAAGGCACGCTCGGTGCCCTTCTCGCGCAGGATGCGGAACTGCTCGGGCGTGAGCTGCTTCTTCCACTCCGCGTCTGTCTTGGAGACCTTCCCCGAGGCGGCGCTCGGCGCCTGGGACTCCTGAGCCGGGGCGGTTGTCTTCGGCGCGCTCGGAGACTTCTCGCCCGCGCCAGCGGCGATGGCCACCAGGGGAATCACGAGCAGGCCTGCCCACCACCACTTTCGTCGTAGGTCCATGACTCTCAGTACGCGCGAGCGACCCGGGAGTTACAGCGGAGGCGCGGTGCAAGAGCTTGTCGGCCTCATCCTGGCCCTGGGTGCCGACCCCCTTTACTGCACACGCGTCGAGGGCTTGTCCTCCTCAGCGCGTTGAATCTCGCCGAGCAGCCAGTCCCGGTGCTCGTAGGTGCTGGTGATGGCTTCCCCCTCCCCGAGGTTGCGGCTGGAGGTGCCCACGAGCGCAGCTCCCCCAGGGCCCTCGCGCAGGCACGGTCCGCCGCTGTCACCTTTGTAGTGGTGGCCTCCGGGCTGCTCGATGCGCATCCGCCCGCTGCCTGAGGACAGCTCCTCGGTGACCCGGTTCCTGCTGGCGCGCCGCTCTCCATCGTACCGGCGGTTCAGCTCGTCATAGCCGGAGCCGACGATGACAATGGACTCGTTGAGCTCCACGTCCCTGTCCGCCAGGGGCAGCGGCCGGAACTCTTCTCCGAGCGGCTCCTTCAACGTGATGACGGCGAGATCCGCGTGGCTGGAGGCCACCTGGCCGTGCTCATCCAGCAGCACCCTCAGCTCCGGATGGGGCTTCACCTCGCCTTCGAAGTAGTTCCTGCGCGCGGGCACCTCCTCTTCCACCATGAGCACTGCGGGCTCGTAGAGGATCGTCCGCACCTCCGCGGTCTTCGCACAGGCTGTGCCGTCAATGATGTCCCGGGCGCCACCGGGCTCGGACGCGACCTGCCGTCGCTGGCACACGCAATGGCCCGCGGTCAGGATGAGCTGTCTCCCGATGATGGACCCGCTGCACACGGCTCTGCGTTTCTGACCGAACTCCACCGTAATGAGGACGACGGACGGGTAGCGATTGATGGCATCCACCCGGCCCGCCAGCTCCCACAAGCGCGGTCCACCGGCCAGCTCCACCTTCTCGCTCGGCACATCCCCTGCGGGCCCGACGCCACCGGACCTCTGTTCGCTGGGGGCAGTGCTCGCCTGTCTCCCCAGGCTCTGCAACCGTTCCTGGCACCCGTCACACGCCGACAGCGTCGCCAGGACCCAGGCTGCCAGAGCGAGCCTTGTCCAACCCTTCTTCATGAGAGCCCTCCTGACACCGCGAGCAGCAAGCTCCGCCCGCGCTGCCCTACCCTACCTCATGGGTGGCTCTTTCCATACCCTCCCCGTTGAGTCCGGCTGCGGCTTGCTGCTCGCCAGGAGCGGGGCCGGCCGGCCACCTCCCAGGTAGGTGACCCGAGAACCCTCCTCTCAGGGTGCTGACGGGCCTCGCACCGGGCTCTCGTGGTGTCCGTGTCCTGGCCCACCGAAGGTGCCCGGCCAGGGCGCCTCCGCCGGACGCAGCCCCTCGAGCGGGAAGCGCTGGAAGCGCGCTCGGCTGTACGCAAACGGCGGATCGCACTCCCCGCACGTCGTCGCCCCGTCCATCAGCACCAGGCTCTCCGGGCCCAGCTCAAAGAGCTGCGGCACCGTGCGTGGCGTGTACGCCAGCGTGCACTGGAATGCCTCCGAGCCGTCCTTCGCCCTCACTCCCACCAGCGTCGGCTTCGAGCCGTTCGCCATGAAGCCCAGCACCAGCGTCTCCACTCCCTCGCTGCCCCCTGGGTATGTCTCCGCCAGGCGCAGCTCCTTCGACGCGAAGCTCTGCCCCTCCCCCAGCCGGTACGTCCACGCCGGCGCGAGCTCCGGCACCGTGTACCCCTTCAGCTCGGAAGAGGTGGCGACGCCCGCATCTGGATTTACCGTGGTGCCCTCCGGGCTCGGCACCACCACCTGCCGCGTCGCCACGGCTCGCCCCAGCACGGGCAGCGTGCCCACCTCTGCCCCGTCCTGAGTCCGCAGCGCCGTGCTGGCGCGCTCGGGCAGCAGCAGCCCCCGCACCAGGCCCAGCTCGCCACCCGGGATGGACAACAACCGCCGCCACCGCTCCACCCCGTCCGACGAGTAAGCGAGCACCAGCGTCGGCGAGCCCGGCAGCAGCGGCGCCCCCGAGTTCACCGTCGGAGAGAACGTCACGTACAGGTCCCCGGCCACATCCGACACCAGCCCGAACGGGTGCGGGTGGTTGCACTCCTCCAGCAGCGGATCCGTGAGGTGCGCCGAAGACACCAGCCCCCCCTTCGCATCCAGCACCACCAGGAAGTACGCCCGGCACAGCGTCGAGTTCTCCTGGCCCGCCGGGTACGCCTCGAAGAGCGCCGCCAGCCGATCCGGCGCCATCACCGCCAGCCGCGCCATGAAGAGCGTACCGTTGCTCTTCTCCTCCAGGTCCGGCCGGGCCGAGGCCAGCGTGAAGCTCCACCGCGCCAGGCCCGTCGTCTTCTCCAGCAGCGACACCTGCCCCTGCCGCGGAAAGTCCATGCACAGCAGGCGCTCGTTCCACAGCATGCAGCGCCGAGACGTGTCTGTCGCTTGCAGAGGCAGATCGCCCGCCGCGTCCTGCAGCGGCCTGCCGAAGAAGCCCGCCAGCGTCACCGTCCCATCCGGCCAGATCATCAGGTCATGCAGATCCAGTGCTAACGCGTCGGCGTCGAACGTCCAGTCGGGCACCAGCACCGTGGGCGGAGGGCGTGCGCACACCGGGCCATCGCACCGGCCCTCGGCCTGGCATGGCGTGGCCGACGCACACACGAAGCCGTCCGGCAAATTCTGCACCGTGCACGCTCCGTCCACGCACACGTCCGCCACCTCGCACCCGCGCCGCTCTCCGCAGAAGGTGCCGTCCGGAGCCCTCGCCAGCCCGCAGCCTGTCGCCGGATCGCACACGCCCACCTTGCAGGCCCCATCCCCCGGGCACGGCGGCGCAGGCACGGCCTGACACCCATCCAGCGGGTTGCACACGTCCGTGGTGCACGCATTGCCGTCGTCACACACCCGCTCGCGGCCCTTGCATCGTCCCGCCGTGCAGGTGGCCTCCACCAGGCATGCGTTCCCCGGATCGCACACCGTGCCATCCGGCAGCTGCGTCTCCACGCACTTCTCCGTCGCCAGATCGAAGCCGGTGCCATGACATGCCACGGGCGTAGGGCACGCGGGGATGGCCACGCCCTCCCCCATGAGCGACAGCGTCACCATGCCACCCCCCGCGGCCGTGCCCGTCAGGGCGGCGGATGACGGACCCGGTGCCGAAGGCGCGAACCGCACCCGGACCTCCACCTCGCCCGTGTTCAACCGCTCCGGCAGTCCTTCCACCGTGAAGGGCGCGTCCACCTGCGTCCACGTCACGATCAGCGGCGCTCGGCCCGCGTTGAAGACTCGCACCGTCTCCTCGCGCGTCACCCCCACGTAGGTCGGCGGAAATGCCACTGCCTCCACCGACAGGCGAAGCCGGCCCTGCGCGCCGACCAGCTGGGGATCGTCATGACAGCCAGCGCCGAGCACCGCCGCCATCAGACCCGCGAGGAGCGGGCCCCACGGGGTTCCAACCGCTGTCTTCGAGCATCCCATCGGTGAACCTCGCCTGGAGGCGTATAGTCCTCCCAGCCGCCGAGCGCGAGGGCTCCCGTGCTCGCACCCTTGCCCGCATGTCGGCCAGACACTCCTCGTGTCCCGAGGATTCAGGGTGGATCACTTGCTGCCACCAGTGATCAGCTCCTCCGGGCTTGCCCAGGGCCGTCATTTCTACAGCCCGGTCGGCCAATGGCACGGACAAGTGCTTGGAATCACTGAACCCCTGGAGGGTACGCTTCTGGCAAGCCCAGCAGCGCATGGACCACGTCAACTCTCTCGATGTCGCGGATGCCGCCCTGCCACGGCCGCAGGCCTTCACCGTGCTCATCCCTCGGGGGCTGCAGCCCATCGTGAATGCCCTGCCCGCAGAGGTCCGCCAGCAAGTGCTGGCCGAGCTGTTCCGCCTCGCCTCGCTCACCACCCAGGAGCGCGCGGGCCGCACGCGCGGCTACACCTACGCCCTGCGGATGGAGGTGGCCGGCTGCGCGGTGAGCGTGGAGATGGATGATCCGCGCTCGCGACTGATGCTCACCGGGTTGACCTGGCTGCACCCACACGCCTGATCCGGATCCGACTGCTACCTCTACTAGACTGTAAGTAGAGAGGATCTAAGTAGTAGTGACAGTAGGCGTCCCGGAGTTGGGGGTAAGTCTGCAAGCGCTTGGGATCATAAAGGAAAACCCCGCTTGCTACATGTGGACAAGTTGGCGTTTTCCCCCAGCCTCCCACAGTGCCTCCGTGGGGGGACGGATTGTCCACAGTCTTGGTTCTGTCGCCCACAGGACATCCACAGCTATCCTCCGCGCCCATGGAGAGCGGGTCGTCCAATGACTTCCACCGGGGCGAGCAGATCGGCAAGTACCAGATCATCACCCAGCTGTCCGTGGGAGGCATGGCCGAGCTGTTCCTCGGCTTCACCTCCGGGCCTGGTGGCTTTCGCAAGTACGTAGCCATCAAGCGCATCCTCCCGGACGTGCGCAGCAACGAAGCCTTCGAGCGCATGTTCCTGGACGAGGCGCGCATCACCGCCGCCTTCAACCACCCCAACATCGCCCAGGTGTACGAGCTGGGCCGGGAGGAGGACGGGCTGTTCCTGGCCATGGAGTTCATCGCCGGGCAGAACCTGGATCAGCTCACCGCCGCGTACCGGCGCCGCAATGCGCCCATCCCCCTGGGGTTGAGCGTGGCGGTGATGCGCGACGTGTGCCTGGCGCTGCACTACGCGCACAGCTTCACGGATCCCTCGGGCCGGCCCAGTGCCATCGTCCACCGCGACGTCGCCCAGAAGAACGTGATGGTGACGTACGACGGGGTGGTGAAGCTGCTGGACTTCGGCATCGCGAAGGCGCGCAACAGCCTCGAGCGGACGCGCGCGGGCACGGTGAAGGGGACGGCGGGATATATGTCTCCAGAGCAGGTGCGGGGCCAGCCGCTCGACGGGCGGAGTGATCTGTTCTCCGCGGGTGTGGTGCTCTGGGAGCTCATCACGGGTGGGCGGCTCTTCGCGGGCAAGACGGAGCGCGAGGAGCTGGCCCGCATCGTCGAGGCGCCCATTCCTCCTCTGCGGCACCCGTCGGAGTCAGTGCCCGAGGCGCTCTCGGCGGTCGTCTTGCAGGCGCTCGAGCGGGATCCGAACCATCGTTTCCAGAGCGCCAAGGAGCTGGCACGGGCGCTCGAGCAAGCCGCGGGCGCCCTGCTGTTCGACGGGGATCAGCGCGCGGGGGTGATGCGGGAGCTCTTCGAGAAGAAGATGGCCGCCACGCGCTCACTGCTGGAGAGCGCCGCCGAGCCCACACCCAAGGCCGAGCCCACACCCAAGGCCGAGCCTCCTCAAAGGAGGGGGCCAGCGCAGCCTGGCGTCGCACGAGGGGGTCGGGCGGTCCAAGAGGACCCGTCCTCCCTGCTGAAGGGGGACACGGCAGTCCACGAGCAGGTGCAGAACGCTGGCACCCGGGTGCCTCCACCCACCGTGAGGGACGCCCCTCAGGAGAGCCGGACGCTGAACACCGTGCTGTGGGTGGCGGTGCTGGCGGCCATCGTCCTGGGCGGAGGCTATCTGGTGATGACGCTGACACCTACGCTGGACGCGGGAGTGACGCCCGAGCCCACCCTGCAGACGTACAATGACCCACAGCTCAAGCTATTCCAGGAGCCCGGGCAACCCGCAGTCCCTGCGAGCGCGACTGCTGACGGAGGCGTCCCTGCGAGCGCCACGGCGGCGGCGGACACGAAGGAGGACGACAAGCCCTCGAAGTCCCCCCGCGCTCCGCAGGGGAAGATGACGCTCATCATCAACCCGGAGGCGGACGTGTTCTTCAACAAGCGCTCGCTGGGGAAGACGCCGCTGTTCAACACGCCGCTGCCGGTGGGGACGCACCGGCTGCGCATCGTGGGGCCGGACAAGAAGCAGCGGATGCTGTCGGTGCCCATCGAGGCCGGGAAGACGGCCATGCACCGGTTCTCCCTCAACGATATCCCCGAGGCGCGCTAGCCTCGGACTCTCGAACCCCTGCGTGCCCCATGACTCCGGGGCCCCCACTTCGGACACTGGCACCGCGATGGCTCCGCTCACTCTTGGCTTCTTGATGGATCCGCTCGAGCACGTCCGGGTGGATCACGACTCCACGTTCGCGCTGATGCTGGAGGCGCAGCGGCGCGGCCACACGGTGCGCTACCTGGAGCAGAGCTGGCTGAGCTACACCGGCACGTGCGCCGAGGCCCGCATGCGCACCGTCAAAGTGCGCCGCGAGCCCGGGCGGCACTTCGATGTCCTGGAGGAGTCGGTGCGGCCGATCTCCAGCCTGGATGCCCTCTTCCTGCGCAAGGATCCGCCGGTGGACGTGGAGTTCCTGCACGCCACGCAGCTGGTGGAGCTGTGTGCCGGGCGGCCGCCCGTCTTCATCAACAGCCCGCAGGGCATCCGGGACGCCAACGAGAAGCTCTTCACCCTGAACTTCCCCGACCTGATGCCGGAGACCTGCGTGGCCCGCGACAAGTCCGTGCTCCAGGACTTCATCCGCCAGCACCCGGGCGGCACCATCCTCAAGCCCATCGACGGCTTTGGGGGCAAGGGCATCGTCTTCGTCAGCCCTGGGGACCGCAACACGCGCTCGCTCCTGGAGATCATGACTTCCCATGGCCGCGAGTCCGTCATCGCCCAGGCGTACGTGCCGCAGAGCCGCCAGGGGGACAAGCGCATCATCCTCGTGGACGGTGAGCCCGTGGGAGCGGTGCTGCGCGTGCCCTCGGAGGACGATCACCGGGGCAACATGGCCGCGGGCGGCACGCCGGTGAAGACGACGCTGACGGAGCGGGAGAAGCAGATCTGCGCCCGGCTGAAGCCGAAGCTGCAGGAGCGCGGGCTGCTGCTGGTGGGCATCGACACGCTCGGAGACTTCCTCACCGAGGTGAACGTGACGAGCCCCACGGGCCTGGCGGAGATCGACGCGCTGAATGGATGCTGTGTGGAGATGCCCATCATCGATCTGGCGGAGCGCCTGGCCGCGAAGCGGTGAGCCCTGTGCTGGAAGCCCCCGGCCCGGACGAGACGCTCGACTCCATTGGCACGGCGGGCGTGAGAGTGCTGCAGCGCCGGAGCGGCTACCGCTTCACCCTGGACGCGGTGCTGCTGGCGGGGTTCGCTGCCTCGGAGGGCGCTGGAGAGGGGCCCGTGCTGGAGCTCGGCGCGGGCAGTGGGGTGGTG
The DNA here is from genome assembly GCF_035629615.1 of Hyalangium sp. GTDB lineage: Bacteria > Myxococcota > Myxococcia > Myxococcales > Myxococcaceae > Hyalangium. The sequence continues at coordinate 17,954 of NZ_DASPHO010000385.1, forward strand.
GCCTTCCTGCTCGCGCGGCAGCTCGGTCGAGGACCCATCGACGCGCTGGAACTGCAGCCGGCGGTGCACGCGCGGCTGGTTCGGGGCGTGGCGCTCAACGGACTGGAGGGCCGGGTGAGACCGTTGCTCGGAGACCTGCGCGAGGCCCGGACGCTGCTCTCGCCTGGGGCCTACACGCTCGTCGTCTCGAATCCTCCCTTCCGGCGGAGCGGCGGAGGAGTTCGCAGCCCGGACGAGGAGCGCGCCCTCTCCAAGGAGGAGCTGGCATGTGACGCGGCGGCGGTGGTGGCAGCGGCGCGACATGCACTGGCCCCCGGGGGTGGCGTGAGCCTGGTGTACCCGGCTGCACGGCTGACGGAGGTGCTCGGGCTGCTCACGGCGGCGCGGCTGTTCCCACGCGCGCTGCGCCTCGTCCACGCGCGGGTGGGCTCTCCCGCCACGCGCTTCCTCGTCCACTCCCTGAGGGACAGTGATCGCGGGCTGAAGGTGCACCCCCCTCTGATCGTTCACGGGGCGGGCCCGGGTGGGTATGCGCCCGAGGTCGCCGCCTTGATGGACCCACCGCGCTCCGAGCGCCATACTCCACCTGGGTAGAGGTGGACCCAGGCTTCCAGATCGGCCCGCTAAAGGTGCAGCAGCTGGTCATGGGACTCTCGTAACGCTATAATTTTTCACTATCACCCGAGGAGGGTCGATGGGACTCCATCCCGAAGAGGCGCTGCCCCCAGCCGAGCCACCGCGTCGCGAGCTGGCGGGATTCTCGGCGGTGGAGGCCATGGAAGCCCTGGAAGAGGGGTTCCTCGCCGTGGACGCCTCCCTCGCGGTCCGAGCCGTGAACACGGCCGCCGAGCAGCTCCTGGGGTTGTCACGAGCCGAGCTGCTGGGCCGCGCGCTGGGCTCGCTCCTGGGAGCGCAGGGGCCCTCGCCCGAGCTGCTCGAGGGCTGCCGGCGTGCGCTGGCCGAGCAGGTGCCTGGGAAGCTCATTGAGCACCGCGCCGCGGCCAGCCAGTGGCTGGAGATCCGCCTGCGTCCTCAGCGCGAGCAGGTGTGGCTCTTCTTGCGCGACATCACCCAGGAGCACAAGACCGAGGAGCGGCTGCGAGACTTCGAGCGGCAGCAGGCGGTGCTCCGGTACGTCATCGCCAACGTACCCCACGCCATCTTCTGGAAGGACCACCAGGGGCGCTTCCTCGGGGGCAACCAGAACTTCATCAATGACGCGGGCATGGGGACGCTGGAGAACCTCGTCGGGAAGACGGACTACGATCTCTGGAAGCGGGAAGACGCGGACTTCTTCGTCAAGATCGACCGCCAGGTGATGGAGAGCGGCACGCCGATCCTCGAGCTCGAGGAGCCGATCCTGCGTGCCGATGGCTCGCAGCGCACGCTGATGACCAGCAAGGTCCCCCTCCGGGATGAGGCGGGCCAGGTCATGGGCCTGCTGGGCATCTACGCGGACATCACCGAGCGCAAGCGGATGGAGGTGGAGCTGCAGAGGGCGAAGGAGGTGGCCGAGGCGGCGGCTCGGGCGAAGAGCGAGTTCCTCACCGTGATGAGCCACGAGCTGCGCACCCCGCTGACGTTGATCCTGGGTCCATTGGGGATCCTGCTCTCCTCTCGCCCAGGCGAGCTTCCCGGCCGCGTGCGCGCGGACCTGGAGCGCATCCACCGCAATGCCGAGCGGCTCTTCCGGCTCGTGGACGACATCCTGGACCACCAGAAGGTGGAGGCAGGCCGGATGGAGGCCGACTGGGAGCCCGCGGAGATCACGGGCCTCACGGCCCACATCGTGGACGATGCCCGCTCGGCGGCAGCCTCCCGGCGAATCGAGGTGCGCTTCGAGGCCGGCCCTGGCCTGGGCGTGGTGCCCCTGGACCGGCGCAAGTTCGAGAAGATCGTCCTGAACCTCCTGGGCAACGCCCTCAAGTTCACCCCTGAGGGCGGCACGATCACCGTGGCCCTGCGAGCGGTGGACTCGAAGATCGAGCTCTCGGTGATGGACACGGGGGCGGGCATCCCCACCTCCAAGCAGGGCCTGCTCTTCCAGCGGTTCCAGCAGATCGACAGCTCCACCATGCGAAAGCACGAGGGGACCGGCATGGGGCTGGCCATCGTGAAGGAGTTCACCGAGCTGATGGGAGGCCAGGTCTCGGTGGACAGCGAGCTCGGTGCCGGTGCGCGCTTCACCGTCCGCTTGCCGAGGGGTGCCGATCGGCTCATGGCACATGGACTGGCGAGCTCGGTGCCGGTGCGCTCGAGCAGGGGGTACTTCGAGCAGCTGCCTGACGTCCCGGCCGCCTCCGTCCGAGCGCCTCGAAGGCTCGGCCCGGCGGGGCCTCGGCTGCTCATCGCCGACGACAACGCGGACATGCGCGCCTACCTGGCGAGCCTGTTGGGCGAGGAGTACGAGCTCGAGCTGGTGGAGACGGGCCGGCAGGCCTGGGAGGCGGTGGAGCGGCAGCGGCCGGATGTCATCGTCTCGGATGTGATGATGCCCGAGATGGATGGGACCGAGCTGGTCTCCCGGCTCAAGGCGAGCGTCCTGTACAGGGACATCCCCATCCTCTTGCTGACGGCCAAGGCCAGCCGCGAGGAGGTGGTGGGTGGGCTGGAGGGCGGGGCGGACGACTACCTGGGCAAGCCGTTCAGTGCGGCAGAGCTCCGGGCCCGGGTTCGCGCGGCCGTGCGCATGCACGCGCTCTATCAGAAGCTCGAGGTGGGGAAGCACGAGCTGGAGGACTCACTGCTGAAGCTGCGAGCGGTTCAAGAGCAGCTCTTGCAGAAAGGCAAGATGGCCGCCGTGGGCTCCTTGGTGTCGGGCCTCTGCCACGAGCTGAACAACCCGATGGCGGCCATTCGCATGAACATCGACCTGATGTCCCGGCGTGCGCTCGCCACGGAGGAACAGCGCATGACGCTGGAGGTGATCGATCGTCAGTCCCGGCGCTGTGCGAGCCTGGTGAAGGCGCTGCTCGAGTTCTCGAGCCGCCCTGCCGTTGTCCGCGAGCCGTGTGATGTGAGGGCGGTGGTGACACGGGTCATCGAGCTGGCAGGACGCCCGCTGGCCCGGCGGAGTGTGAACATCGATCAGCGGCTCAGTGACGCCCGCCTGCCGCGGGTCTACCTCCATACCGCCGAGATGGAGGCGGCCTTGCTCAACGTGGTGATGAACGCACTGGAGGCCAGCCAGGAGGGAGCCACGGTGACGATCGAGGCGCAGGCCCTGGTGCGCGAGGGAGCGCAGGGTGTGGAGGTGGCAGTGTTCGACAATGGCCCGGGCATTCCCCAGGACATGCTGCCGCACGTCATCGAGCCATTCTTCACCACGAAGCCGCCAGGAGAGGGGCTCGGGCTCGGGCTGGCGATGACGTACCGGTTCATCGACGCGCACGGAGGGAACCTGCACATCGACAGTGAGCCGGGCCGTGGAACCACGGTGCGGATGTGGCTCCCCGCCACGCCTGTCATCGAGATGCCGTCCTTGCTGGGCTTGGAGGCCACTGTCCAATGAGCATCCTGGATCTCTTCGAGGAAGAAGACACGACGGCCAGAAGGCGGGGCGAGCACATCCTCGTGGTCGATGATGAGCGGGACGTGCGCGAGGGCTTGGGGAGGCTGCTCTCGCTGGAGGGATATGAAGTCACCACGGCCGAGAATGGCCTGGTGGCCCTCGAGCGAGCGAAGTCCCGGCGCTTCGACCTGGTGCTGACGGATCTCCGGATGCCGCTGATGGGGGGCGTCGAGACGCTGATGGGGCTGAAGCAGCTCCATCCCGGCATGCCGGTGATCGTCGTCACGGCCTACGCCTCCGATGAGACCGCGACCCGCTGCATGGGCGAGGGCGCGTACGGCTACGTGATGAAGCCGTTCGAGCTGGACCACCTGCTGCGCGTCATCCGGGAGGCTGTCCCCACGGGCAAGGCGGCGCTCCAGGAAGCATCCTGAGTAAGCGGACCACCGCTCTGTGCACCCTGGCCGCTGGCAGCCCGCCTGGGTGGTGGGCGGCCGCTCGGAGGGCCCGCAGGTTTCTCTCAGGTGCGTCGGGAGATCCGTAATATGCGCGGGCCATGCCCTCGTCCGTCCTCTTGCTCCTGGCGCTCTTTGCCTTGCCGGATCCCTCTGCAGATCCCGCCGTTGCTCCCGTAGATCCCGCTGCTGCCGTCGCGGATGACTCGTTCGTCCGTGGCGTCGAGGCCCTCAAGGCGCGGGATGCCAAGACCGCCATCGCTGCGCTCTCCTCCTGCGTGGAGGCCGCGCCAACGCGGGTGGACTGCCGCTGGGAGCTGGGCTGGGCGTACTCGCTGGAGAACAAGTGGGCAGAGGCGCTCGCGCAATGGACGGAGG
>NZ_DASPHO010000386.1:0-3426 GCF_035629615.1 Hyalangium sp.
GGATGGCGTGCTCGTCGTCGACGAGGAGGACGGTCTTCACTTCCTGTCCCCTCGTTTCTTGCGCGAGCCGGCGCCGCGACTGCTCCGCCGCCGCGACGGCGGCAGGCCTGGGTCGGTGAGCACTGCGCTCGTGCTGTCGAACCGGGCTCCGATCTGGAGCCCCTGGTCGTCGATGATGAGCTCGCGCAGGGACGAGTCATGCCCGCTCTCGCGCGTCTTGAGGATGGCCAGCACCCGCCGCAGCTCGCCCTTCCACTCGAGCTGGCGCAGGAAGATGTGGTTCTCCACCAGCGCGGACAGCCCCTTCACCGGCGTCTCCACCTCGGGGCCGAAGAGCACCCGCGTCTCCTCGGTGAAGACCGTCGTCACCTCCAGCGCGCGCAGCTCGTTGGTGAAGGCGGCGAAGAAGCGGTTGATGCGCTCCGGGTGGACGGTGGACTCCTTGAAGCCCACCAGCCCATCAATGAGCAACCGGTGGACACCCCGCCGCTTGATGGCCGCGAGGATCTTCACCGCCAGCGCATCCAGCACCAGCTCCACCGGCGGCTGCCAGATCATCTCCAGCGCTCCGCTTCGCACGGCCCCACCGAGATCCAGTCCGATGGCCTGGCCCTTGCCCACCAGCCGGGGCGGCGACTCGTAGAAGCCGAAGTACACGCACGGCTCGCCCTTCGCCACACCCTCGGCCAGGAACTGCAAGCCCAGCAGCGTCTTGCCGCTGCCCGAGGGCCCCATCACCAGCGTGGCGCTGCCGCGCTGGAGCCCGCCGCGCAGCATCTCGTCCAGCGCCGGCACGCCCACCGGCACGCGCGAGGTGTACTCGCCCGGGACGGAGACGGGATCCGTGAGCATGGCCTCCGAGCGCGGGTACACGGTGATGCCCTGATGGGTGATCTGGAACACGTGCCGGCCGCGCAGGTGCGCGCTGCCGCGGAACTTGCGGACGATCAGCTCGCGCACCGCGCGTACGCCAATGAGCTCGTCCGTCAGCTCGATGAGGCCGTCCACCATGGTGTGCTCGGGGTGGACGTCCTTGGGCGAGTGGCCGTTGGTGAGCAGGAAGGTGGTGCAGCCGATGACGCTCACCAGCGTGTTCAGCTCGTGGACGAACTCCTTGAAGGCCAGCTCATTGGGCGCGGAGGCGCTGGCGCTCACCAGCCCGTCCAGCACCAGCATGGTGGCGCGGTGGTCGCGGATGAGCTGGCGCAGCAGTTCCAGCAGGCCCTTCAGCCCCTCCTGGGTGAGCACCCGGTAGGCGCTCACGTAGTGGAGCGCGGAGGCGAGCGGCTCCTCGGAGAAGAAGGCCAGGCCGCGCAGGTGCGCGAGCATCCGCCCATGCGTCTCCGCCAGCAGGGTGACGTAGACGACCCGGCCGCCATGGGCGACGTGGTGGAAGCAGATCTGGTTGCCGAGGATGGTCTTCCCCGTCCCTGGCATGCCCGCGATGATGTAGGTGCCTCCTTGGAGGAACCCGCTGTCGAGCACGGCGTCCAGGCCAAGGACGCCACTGGGGATGCGCTGAAGCGAGGGAGGGGCCACGACCGTCATCGCGAGGTGCCTCGGTACCCCAGGAGAGAGGAGGAGGGACCCACCGGCCCAGACGGGCGGGACGCCGGGGGCGCGGCGGGACGGGTCACCCTGGCCTCGGAGGGCAAGGGCGCGCGCACGCTAGCATCGGGAACATGACAGGGGGGGCACTGGCAGCAGGGGGGCATGGCGCGAGGAGAACGGGGACTCGGAGAAGGACGGACGCCGTCAGAGCTGCTTTCCGCGTGATCAGGCACCGGCCCGTCACGCGGCACACGGCATTTTTCAGACCCTCCTCGAAAAGTCACAGCCTGGCTGCACGGGGCGTCCACCAGCGGACACCCTGCCAGGGCTTTTGACACAGACCCTTGTGCAGAGCCGTCGGCCACCCATCAGTCCCAGGTGTTTGTAGAGCGGCAGACCTCTGCCCTGAGGAACGAACGATCCCCGGCGTGAACCGTGCTTTGCTAGGCGGGTATGAGCCGAGCCCTCCTCCTGTTCCTTGCCCTCTTCCTGTCGGCGGGCGTTGCGCTCGCCCAGGAGGCTCCTCCTCCCGAGCCTCCTCCTGCTGCCGAGCCCGCACCGGCTCCTGCAGCGGAAGAGCCACCGCCTCCCGAGGCTCCACCCATCCCGAAGGCGCCTCCGCCCCCGCCTCCTGAGGAGTCGAAGCCAGGCATGGAGACGCTCATCTCCGGGACCGTGTCCACAGGCGGGTATGGCGGCCCCGTGTTGGTGTACAGCCGCATTCAGGGCCGCGATGCGCTCTTGTTCGGCGGACGGGGTGGCTGGATCGCCAACCACCGCTTCGTCCTCGGTGCGGGCGGCTTCGCCCTGACGACCCGAGTGCCGGCTCCCGCGGGCGCGCCGGACATTGGCGAGGCGCTGCGGACCGAGTTCGCCTATGGCGGCCTCTGGCTCGAGTACATCTTCCTGCCGGACAAGCTCGTGCACGGCTCCATCGGCACGCTCATCGGGGGCGGAGCCGTGAGCTACAGCCGGATCCGCCGCATGCAGCGGCAGGATCGCGAGGTGGAGAATGACGTCGTCTTCACCGTCGACCCCGTCGTTGCCGTGGAGATGAACCTCCTGCGCTTCCTCCGAGTGTCCCTGGGGGTGGGCTACCGGTACGTCGGGAGTGTCGAGCTGACAGGCCTGCGGCAGGAGGACCTCAGCGGCTTCACCGGCTCGCTGATGCTCAAGTTCGGCCGGTTCTGAGTCCCGGAGTAGGACGGGCGCAGGCAGGCCCGCGCCGTCACCTGGGCGGGAGCTCGAAGTCAGCCTGGACGGCGGCGTGGTCCGACCGCGCGAGGCCACTTCCCGGGCCATCCCTCACCACGCGGAACGAGCCGGGTACGTCCTGGCCGGAGGCATCGCGGGCCCGGTAGAGGTGATCGATGGCGAGCGACGCCCCCTGGAACCACACCGTGCCGATCTCCTCCAGCGGGCGATCCTGGGAGACCCGCTCCAGCGCGCCCCCTCGCTCCAGCGCGTCGAGGGGCGGTGAGCCTGGAACGTCATTGAGATCGCCCCCCAGCACCACGAGCGCTCCCGGGCGCTCGGCGGCCACGGCCATGACGATGTCTCGCGCAGCCTCGGCCTCCGCGTACCGGCGCGCCGGGTCATCATTCACCCTGGAGCGGAAGTGGGCGGCGAAGACGATGACCTCGGTGCCCTGGACGTCGAGCCGCACCTCGAGGAGCTCCCGGGAGAAATAGGTGGTCGTCCCATCCGGGAGCGGCAGGAGGCGCTGCGCCCGGTGCCGGCGCACCTCGCGGAGGGGGTAGCGCGAGAGGATGGCCACATCGACCGAGGCCGGTGTGCCAATCTCCCCGAGCACCGCCGTGGAGACCTCGGGCAGCCGGGCCTCGAGCGCCTCCAGACATGGCAGGGTCTCCACCT
>NZ_DASPHO010000387.1:0-33432 GCF_035629615.1 Hyalangium sp.
GCGGAGAACTTCCGCGTCCCCTTCTTCACGCTCCCCGTCACCCCGGAGACGAAGCCCGCGCAGGAGGCGGCCGTGCTGGACCTGCTGCGGCGCCACCACATCGATCTGGTGGTGCTCGCGCGCTACATGCAGGTCCTCTCCGACGACTTCCTGCGGCAGGCGCCCTCAGTCATCAACATCCACCACGGCTTCCTGCCCGCGTTCCAGGGCGCCAAGCCCTACCACCAGGCCTATGCCCGAGGGGTCAAGATCATCGGGGCCACGGCGCACTACGCCACGAGGGATCTCGATCAGGGGCCCATCATCGAGCAGGACGTAGCGCGGGTGTCCCACGCGATGGGTCCCGAGGAGCTGGTGCGAGTGGGGCGAGACGTGGAGCGGGTCGTCCTGGCGCGGGCCGTGCGCGCCCACCTGGAGCGCCGGGTGGTGGTGGAGGGGCGCCGCACCATCATCCTCTGAGCAAGCTGCCGATTGGAGGAGGCGCGGAAGGAGTATCCTGTCTGTTAGATGCTCGACATCCCAGGCTACACCCTCCTCGCGGCGATCAAGTCCACCAGCTCCAGCCTCTTGTTCCGCGTGGTGCGCGATGCGGATGGACTGCCCCTCATCCTGAAGACGCCCAAGGCCGTCTCACCCGGCCCGCGCGAGCGCGAGCGCTACCGCCGCGAGTTCGGCATCCTGCAGCGGCTCCGGGACGTGCGCGGCGTCACTCACGTCCAGGCCTGTGAGCAGCTCCACGATCGCCCGGTGCTGCTGCTCGAGGATGTAGAGGGCCAGCCCCTGTCAGAGTCCACGGGCGAGCCCTTCGAGGTGGGGCGCGCGCTCGAGCTGGCCATCTCCGTGGCCTCGACCCTCGCGGAGCTCCACCGCCGCGGCATCATCCACAAGGACCTCAAGCCCTCCAACATCATCCTCACACCCGCGGGAGAGACGCGCCTCATCGACTTCGGCAGCGCCAGCCTCCAGCTCGTCGAGCACGTGGACGCGCTGCATGCGCACCTCATCGAAGGCACCCTGGCGTATATGTCCCCGGAGCAGACCGGGCGCATGAACCGCGCGGTGGACTACCGCACGGACCTGTACTCGCTGGGCATCACCCTCTACGAGCTGCTCACCGGCGGCCGTCCCTTCCATGGGCGCGACGCGCTCGAGTGGTTCCACGCGCACATGGCGCAGGCACCCCTGCCACCCGTCCAGCGGGTGCCGAGCCTGCCGCCAGTGCTGTCCGCCATCGTCCTGAAGCTGCTGGCCAAGGTGGCCGAGGAGCGCTACCAGAGCGCCGACGGGCTGCGGGCGGACCTCGAGCGGTGCCGGGAGAGCCTGGGCCAGGGCCTGCGCGAGGACTTCGTACCCGGCCTCCACGACCACCCCACGCGCTTCCAGCTCCCCCAGCGGCTCTATGGGCGTGACACGCACGCTGCCGCGCTGCGCCAGGGCCTGGAGCGCGTTGCCCGTGATGGCCGGCCGGAGCTCGTGCTGGTGCGCGGCTACTCGGGGATCGGCAAGTCCTCCGTCGTACACGAGCTGCACAAGCCCGTGGTGCGCCAGCGTGGCTTCTTCCTCAGCGGCAAGTTCGACCAGTTCCAGCAGGACATCCCGTACTCCATCCTGGCCCAGGCCATCCGCGGACTGACGCAGCAGCTGCTGTCAGACACGGATGAGGAGCTGGCGCGCTGGCGCGAGCACCTGCACACGGCCTGGGAGAGCGAGGGCCAGGTCCTCGTGGACGTGGTGCCGCAGCTCGAGCTCGTCGCCGGCAAGCAGCCTGCCCTTCCGGAGCTGCCGGCTGCCGAGGCGCAGCACCGCTTCAACCGGGTGTTCCGCAGGTTCCTCGGCGTCTTCGCCACGCCCGAGCACCCGCTCGTCCTCTTCCTGGATGACCTGCAGTGGGCGGATCTGGCCAGCCTCCAGCTCCTCCGGCACCTGCTCACCCACGCGGAGACACCGCCGGTGCTGCTGATCGGCGCCTATCGTGACAACGAGGTGAGCCCCTCGCATCCGCTGGCGCTCACGCTCGGAGAGCTGCACAAGGCCGGCGCGCGGCTGACGGACCTTCAGCTCGAGCCGCTGAGCCTCGACGAGGTTCAGCAGCTCGTGGCGGACACGCTGCCCGGCGCGGGCTCGGCCGTCGTCGAGCCGCTCTCGGCGCTGGCTCGGGAGAAGACGGGTGGCAACCCCTTCTTCCTCCTCCAGTTCCTGCTCACGCTCAATCAGGATGGGCTCATGGTGCGCACGCCCAAGGGCACCTGGAGCTGGGATGCCGAGGGCGTCCGGGCCAAGGGCTACTCGGACAACGTCGTGGACTTCATGGTGGGCAAGCTGCGCCAGCTCCCCACCGGCACGCAGCACCTGCTGCGGCTGGCCGCTTGCGTGGGAAACACCTTCCCGCTGCGGATCCTGCTCCTCATCTCCCATCTGGAGGATACCCTGGCAGTGGAGCAGGGCCTGGAGCCCGCGCTCCAGGAAGGCCTGGTCGCGGTCTCCGGTGAGGAGCAGTACCGCTTCCTCCATGACCGCATCCAACAGGCCGCCCACGCCCTCATCCCCCTGGAGGAGCGCAAGGCCGTCCACCTGAGCATCGGCCGCCTGCTGCTGGCGAGCCTGTCCCCGGAGGAGGTTCAGGAGAACCTCTTCGACGTGGTGAGCCAGCTCAACGCCGGGGCGGAGCTGATCACCGAGCCCACGGAGCGCCACCGCGTCGCGCTCCTGAACGCTGACGCAGGCGCCAGGGCCCAGGCCTCGACGGCCCACCGCTCGGCCGCCCACTACCTCGCCATGGCCTTTCAGCTGCTCCCCGGAAACCCCTGGGAGACGGAACCCGCGCTGGCCTTCAAGCTCCAGCGGGATCAGGCGAGCTGCGAGTTCATGAGCGGCAATGCCGCCGAGACGCGCCGGTTGGTGGAGGTGCTGCGGCCCCGGACACGCACGCCGGCGGAGACGGCCTCCCTCTGCCGCTTGAAGAGCGATCTTCACCTCGCCGCGGGAGAGGTCCAGGCTGCCCTCGACACGCTCCTGGACGGGCTGGCGCGCTTGGGGATGCCCATGTCACCGCACCCCTCGTGGGAAGAGGTGGTGGCCGCCAACGAGGAGGTGTGGAAGCTCCTGGGAGAGCGTCCCATCGAGACCCTCATTGACTTGCCTCGCATCTCCAGCTCGGCCACAGAGGCGGTGATGAACATGCTGGCCGCCTTGTTCACGCCGGCGATGCTCACCGACCTCAACCTGCTCATCCTCCAGCTCTGCAGGCAGGTGGCCTTGAGCCTGCGTCATGGCAACTCAGCCGCCTCCGTGTATGGCTATTCCCTGTATGGGCTGGTGCTGGGGCCTGGCTTCAAGCGCTACCAGGAGGGCTACGCCTTCGGCCAGCTGGCGTGTGAGCTCGTCGAGCGCCATGGGCTGGCGGCGCTCCGTGCGAAGACGCTCTACGGCATGGAGATGGTCAACTCTTGGACCCGTCCCCTGTCCCTCTCCCTGGAATACATCCGCCAGGCCTTCCACCACGCGCTCCAGGACAATGACTTCGGGGTCGCGGGCTATTGCTGCAACCACATCGTCACGGATCGCCTGGCCCTGGGGCATGAGCTGGAGGAGGTCTACCAGGAGTCCGTGGCGCGGCTGGACTTCACGCACAGGATCGGCTTCCTGGACTCGCGAGACGTCATCCACTTCACCCAGCGCCACGTCCAGCAGCTCCGCGGCCTCACGCCCTCCTTCCGGGCCTTGAGCGGCGACGGCTTCTCCGAGGAGTCCTTCGAAGCCAGCCTAACCGCCGCGCGCATGAGCATCACCCGGTTCTGGTACTGGACCCTCAAGATGCAGTCGCGCTTCATGTGCGGTGCATATGCCGAGGCGCGCGAGGCGGGCGACAAGGCGGTGGAGCTGAGCTGGTCCTCGGTGGGCCATATCCAGCTCCTGGACTTCCACCTCTTCCGTGCGCTGACGCTGGTGGCCAGACTCGCGGAGCTGGCTCCGGAGGAGCGGAGACTGGCGCTGGAGGCCATCCGAGGCCACCAGCAACAGCTGGCGGAGTGGGCGGCTCACTGCCCGGAGACTTTCCGCGCGCCCGAGCGGCTGGTCACCGCGGAGCTGGCGCGGATCTCGGACCGGGAGGGGGAGGCCCTCCGCGCCTACGAGGAAGCGCTCCGGTACGCCCGCGAGAATGGCTTCATCCAATACGTGGGCCTCGCGTGTGAGCTCGCCGCCCGCTTCGGATTCGAGCGGCAGATGCCCACCCTCGCGGAGACCTACGCGCGCAAGGCCCGCGAGGCGTACCTGCGCTGGGGAGCCCACGGGAAGGTGAAGCACCTGGATGAGCAGTGGCCGCACCTGGCCGCCGCCTCGGCCGCTGAGGAGACCTTCACCGACACGGGCTCGACCCAGATCGATGCGCTCACCGTGGTGAAGGCGCAGCAGGCCATCTCCGGGGAGATCGTCCTCGAGCGGCTGGCGGCCACGCTGCTGAAGGTGGCCATCGAGAACGCCGGGGCTCAGAGAGGGGCCCTGGTGCTTCCACAGGGCGGCAAGCTCTCGGTCGTGGCGGTCTCGGACGCCTCTCGTGAGTCCTCCGGTGCTGGCTCGGAGGAGGACCGCCTGCCCTGGACGCTCATCTCCTACGTCCGGCGCACGCGAGAGCACGTGCTCATCGACGATGCCTCCCAGCCCCACGCGTTCTCGTCGGATGCGTGGCTGGGGCGCGGGGAGGCCCGCTCGGTGCTCTGCCTGCCGCTGGTACGCCAGGAGGAGTTCCGCGGGGTGCTCTACCTGGAGAACAGCCTCGCCACCAAAGCCTTCACGCCCGCGCGCCTGGCTTTGCTCGGGCACCTCGCCTCTCAAGCCGCCATCTCCATCGAGAACGCGCGGTTGTACGCCGAGGTCCAGCGCGCCGAGGCGGCCCTGCGCAGCGCCAATGATGAGCTGGAGAAGCGGGTCGAGGAGCGCACGGGGGAGCTGAGGAAGGCCCAGGCCCAGCTGGTGGAGACGGCGCGCCTGGCGGGCATGGCCGAGGTCGCCACCAGCGTGCTTCATAACGTGGGCAACGTGCTGACGAGCGCCACCGTCAACGTCGAGGTGCTGAGCCAGACGGTGAGCGCCTCGCGCATGGGGCGGGTGAAGCAGGTCTCCGCCATGCTCCAGGAGCACCAGCGCTCCCTGGCGGACTTCTTCACCCGCGATCCGCGCGGCACCCGGCTGCCCGAGTACCTCGAGGGCCTGGCGGAAGAGCTGCTCCGGGAGCAGGCCGCGCTGCAGGAAGGCCTGGCCGCGATGAGCAAGCACATCGAGCACGTCCGGGCCATCGTCCACGTGCAGCAGACCTACGCCCGCAACACGCTCGTCACGGAGGAGTGCGAGCTCTCGCAGCTCGTCGAGGATGTCTTGAGCATCCAGATGCCCGCGCTCAAGCGCCACGGCATCACGGTGACGCGGGCACTCATCTCGCTGCCCAGGGTCTGGGTGGACAAGCACAAGGTGCTCCAGATCCTGATCAACCTGATTGCCAACGCCAAGACCGCCATGGCCTCGGTCCCTGCGGGTGAGCGGATACTGCACGTACGGCTGGAGGCGGCGGGCGACATGGCGCGCATCCAGATGGTGGACAGGGGCACGGGCATCTCACCAGAGATCCGCGAGCAGCTCTTCTCCCAAGGCTTCACCACGCGTGAGGGGGGCCATGGCCTGGGGCTGCACTCCAGCGCGCTGGCGGCGCGGATGTTGGGCGGGCGCCTCTTGCTGGAGAGCGCAGGACCGGGCAAGGGAGCCACTGCCACGCTGGAGCTGCCCCTGGGATAGACACCATGCTCGAACTCCTGCTCCGACTCTCTGCCCTCCGCCCGCCCGTTCGGATGGAGTCCATCCTCCGGAAGGATTTCTCCGAGGAGACCCTGCGCGAGCTGCACGCGATGTCCCACCGGCTGATGGCCGAGGAGCTGGAGCACTTCCGCGTGCACGCGCTGGCCAACGAGCTCGTCCACGTGTTCCGCCGCGCCGACACTGGCGCCATGGTGGGCTTCCAGTTCTGGGGGACAGCGCCCCTGGGGCTGCCTCGAAGCCGGGTCATCCTGGGAGGCAAGCTGCGGATCCTCCCCGAGTTCCGCCGCCATGGCCTGCACCTGCTCTCGGGCCTGTCCTTCTTCCTCGAGAACCAGCTGCGCCACCCGCGGACCCGCTTTTACCGGCTGTCGATCGCCAGCCTGTTCGGTTTCGTCTCCATCACCGAGGCGCTCGCCCACTACCACCCGTTCGACCCGAAGCCGTCTGACAGGGAAGGGGAGGCGGTGCGGGAGGCCTTCCTGGCTCGGGCCGAGGAGAGCCACTTCCGGGTCGACCTGGAGACCGGCCTGTTCCTCGTCAACATCTACATGACCCCCGAGACGCTGGGCCGCTATCCCCCCGCCTTCTTCGAGCGGCCGGCGGCCAGGATCTACGCCTCGATCAACCCGGAGTTCCGCACCAACGGCAGCTATGTGGGGATGTGGTTCCGCTTCACTCCGGCCAACCTGCTCTCGTTGACGCGGGCGATCGCTCGCAAGCTGCGGCGCTCTCCGCCCGCTGCATAGCAACCTGGCGCGGGTCTCAGGCCACGGAGATCCGAGCAAGCGCCTCGCGCAGGCGCTCGGGCATCGTGACGGCCTTGCGCGACTGGCGATCCACGAAGACGTGCACGAAGTACCCGTGGGCCGCGGCCTGGTCCTCGCCCTCCTTGAAGATGCCGATGCCGTACGTCACCGAGCGGTTGCCGAGCTTGTCCACACGCAGGCCCGCCCGGAGGCGGTCGGGGTAGGCGAGCGGGGCGCGGTAGGAGCACCGGGACTCCACGACGAGGCCGATGACGGGGCTGCTGGCGATGTCCAGGCCCCCCTCGTGGATGAGGTAGTGGTTCGCGACGGTGTCGAAGTAGCTGTAGTAGGTGACGTTGTTGATGTGGCCGTAGACGTCGTTGTCCATCCAGCGGGTGGTGATGGGCAGGAAGTAGCGGTAGCGGTCGGGGGTCTCGGCTTCGGACACGGCGGTGGCCTCCGCTGCGGCTACCAGTAGCGCAGCGCCTGACGGAACAGCTCGGTGAGGACGGGGCGGGTCATCTCGCGGGGGGCATTCTGCAGCAGGCGCTGCTGAGGGTAGGCACCCTCCGTGAGGGGAGCGAGGTCGGCTTCGGTATAGCCGACACCGCCCAGCCCGTTGGGCATGCCCACCGCACGCATGACCTGGATGAGCTTGCCGCCGAGCACCTCGCCGGCATCGGCGGGTGAGGCGCCGCGCACGTCCGCGCCCAGCCACTGCGCGGCCTCCAGGTGGCGCTCGGGGCTCACCTCCGCGGTGTAGCGGAACACGGCCGGGGCATTCACGATGACGGACATGCCGTGAGGCACCAGGGGCTCGCCGTCGGGGTAGCCGGAGGGGCGGAAGTCGCGAACCAGGCCGGCCACGGCGTAGGCCATGCCGTGCGGCGCGTGCACCCCGGCGTTTCCAAAGGCGATGCCGGCCAGCGTGGCGGCCCACATCAGTTGCTCGCGGGCCTCGTGGTCCTGCGCGTCCGCCACCGCGCGCTCCAGGTACAGGCCCAGCAGGCGCAGCGCCTCGCGGCAGCCGAGGTCGCTCCACGGGTTGGCGCCCTGGCTCATGGGACGCAGGCTCGGCCGCGCGGGAGCGGGACGGCGCACGTACGGCCGCGCGGTATAGGACTCCAGCGCGTGGGACAGGACGTCCAGCCCGCTGGCGGCGACCACCTCCGAGGGCAAGGTCACGGTGCAGTCCGGATCGATGAGCGCCTCGGTGGGGCGCAGTGCCGGCGAGGCGATGCCGGTCTTCGCCTTCAGCGAGAGCAGATCGAAGATGGTGATGCCGGTGACCTCGCTGCCCGTTCCTGAAGTCGTGGGGCAGGCGATGTGCGGCTTGAGCGGGCCAGGCACCGGGCGCCCCGCGCCCACGGGCGCGTTGACGTAGGCCAGGAAGTCCGCAGGGTGGGTGGCGTAGAGATTGGCGGCCTTGCAGGTGTCGATCACCGAGCCGCCGCCCAGGGAGATGTAGCCATCCGGCCGGGCCTCCGCGGCAAAGCGCGCCGCTTCCAGAAAGGACTGGTCCGTGGGCTCGATGTGCACGTCGGTGTAGACGACCACGTCCAGTCCGACGGCGCTCAAGGACTGGTGCACCTTCTGGAAGTGCGGCAGCCGAGCCATGCGCTCGTCCGAGAACAGGGCCACGCGCTTCATCCCGAGCGCCTTGGCGCGGTCACCCACCTCCGCCAGGCAGCCGCGGCCGAAGGTGATGCGCGAGCTATCGACTGTGAAGGCGCTGTCGCAGCCTTCGCCTACGAGGTGGTAATGGCGGCAGAGCACCGCTTCCCTCCGGAGCGTTCCCGGCGCGCACTGTACCTTGAGGCGCTCGTCATCCCATCGATGCTTCTCGTCTCTTTGGCTCGCTGATCCGGCTGGCTCGCGAGCTCTGACGCGGAGAAGATGGCGACAGAGAAGCCATGGACCCCACCTCGACTGGCATGGACTTGAAACAACCCCGCAAGCGTGCGCTGCGCATCCTGCTGTGGATCGGTGGCATCCTCCTGGTGTTGATCCTTGCCGGGCTGTTCGCGGCTGACCGGTGGATTCTCGGAACGTACGAGCCCTCGCTCGTCGAGCTGCGCAAGGCCATCACCGAGAACATCGACTTCTTCTGCGAGCAACAGTCCGTGCTCGCCGCCGACGCGTGGTTCCACGAGCCCCGCACCGAGGGGGACGCGGGGCCGCTCTTGAACCACTGGCTGGCCTGGGAGTCCGGGCAGGAGATGCCCAAGGACTCGCCCCTCGTCATTCCCTCCCAGCTCCCGCCGCGGGGCGTCGACCTCGAGAAGTGGCGCGAGTCCGACGTGGACGTGTCCACCCTGGACTTTGCCTGGATGGAGCGGCTCCACACCTACGATCGCTGGGACATCATGCAGAACACGCCCCTCGAGCCCAAAGCGCCCTACAACTGGGCGGGCGACGTGCTGCCGGACTTCGTCACCCTGCGGGCCTGGGCGAGCTTCCGGCTCTTGCACGGCCTGAAGACAGGGCAGCCGCTCCCGGCGGCCAGGGATGTCCGTCAGCTGGCGTGGCTCATGTATCGCACGGAGTCGCTGATCGGCGCCTTGCTCGGTGCCGCGGTGCTCCAGCTCGAGCGTGAGGCGTATGACGCGATGGAGGGTCCACCGCCCGAGTGGAAGCCCATGCGCCGCGAGCAGATCGCGAGGCTGAAGGCGCTGTGGATGAGCGCCCCGGTGTTCTCGAGCGTCCTCGCGCCCGTGGAGCTCGCGAAGAAGGCGCGCAGCTGCGACGGGGCGGGGGTGAGCCGCTGCATCGCGCTGGCGGAGTCCGCCTTCCTGGCGAAGTACTTCGAGCCCGTGGCGCGGGACGGGTATCGGGAGTGGTACGCCGTCTTCCAAGAGGAGCTGGCGACGCGCACGTGCGCTACCTCCACCGCGAAGACGATCTGGGAGCTGGGCGTGACGATCAAGGATCCCGAGCAGGGGCTTGGGCCGCCAGAACACCCCGAGTGGGCGCAGAGGCTGCCCGCCGGGTACATGGGCGCTCACATCGCGGGGATGGGGCTGGCGGGCATCGTGCCGAACTTCATGAAGGACTTGCACGAGCTGCGCAAGGCGCCCGCCGAAGCTCCCTAGCTCTTCTTGGAGTCGGTGTACTCGGCGTCCGTGTTACTGCGCCGCCCGGGGGGCAGGGGCTTCACGTCCACGAAGTCCTCACCTTTGGAGGCCTTGCGGAACGAGTAGATGAACTTGCCCACGGCGTTGCCCAGCTGGCCCATCCGCGAGGCGGAGAAGACCACCAACAGGATGAAGCCGAGGAGAATCAGCTCTCCGGTGCCCAGCCCACACATGGGGCGGACAGTGCAGCAAACCCCCGAGCGAGGCAAGCCACCTGTCGGTGGAAGACCCAGGGCGCCACTTCCCCCACCGTCCCCGGCCAGCCCTGGCGCAGACTGTCCCCATGCTCCTGCTCGCCCACCGGGGTGCCAGCGCTGACGCCCCCGAGAACACCCTGGAGGCCTTCGCCGAGGCCGTGCGGCAGGGCGCCGATGGCGTCGAGCTGGACGCCCGCGTGTGCAGCTCCGGCGAGGTGGTCGTCTGCCACGACGACAGGCTGGACCGGCTCGCGGGTCTGCCCTGGGAGGTGCGCACGACCGCCTGGTGGAAGCTTCAGCGAGCAGACGTGGGCACGCCCCTGGGCTTCGGCCCCGCTCGCATTCCACTCTTGGAGGAGGTGCTGGAGGCGCTGCCCGCGCACTTCCTCGTCAACATCGAGCTCAAGTCTGGCCACCTGGATGATGGGGGACTGGCGCACCGCGTGGCGGGGCTCGTCACCCAGCGCGGGCTGGCCGAGCGGGTGGTGATCTCCAGCTTCAACCCGCTGTGCCTCTTCCGGGTGGCCGCCGCCGCTCCCTCGCTGCGACGCGGCCTCCTCATTGACCCGAACAAGCCCTGGCGGCCTCAGGCCTACGTGCTGAGCCCGCTGGTGTCCTCGCACTCGGTGCACCCCCACCACGGGGCGTGCACCCCGGAGCGCGTGGCGGAGTGGACAGGCTCGGGCCTGCGCGTGGCCGCGTGGACGGTGGACGAGCCCGCGCGTGCGCGGGAGCTGGCGGAGATGGGCGTCTCCTACCTCATCACCAACCGGCCCGGCCCTCTGCGCGAGGCCCTGCGGAGCTCTCGATGAGCTAGAAGTCCAGGCCCAGCGAGGTGTTGAAGGTGACGACGGTCGGCAGGCTGCTGCTCTCGCTCCCGGGGAGGTCCG
Organism: Hyalangium sp.; assembly: GCF_035629615.1. Classification (GTDB taxonomy): domain Bacteria; phylum Myxococcota; class Myxococcia; order Myxococcales; family Myxococcaceae; genus Hyalangium. The sequence continues at coordinate 10,776 of NZ_DASPHO010000387.1, forward strand.
ACTCCGGCGCCTGGCCCAGGCGCGTGAAGGAGAGCTCAGCCCCCAGCTGCAGCACGCCGCCAATGAAGCGCACGCCGCCGTAGATGCGCTGGGTCATGTTGTCCGAGAACTTCAGGCGCGTGTAGGCGCTCGTGTTCGCGAGCGCGTCCGCCGAGCCATTGCCCAGCGACTCGTTGTAGGGCCGGGTCTGGTCGAAGTCGATGAGCTCCGACCTTGCGCTGACGAAGGTGAAGTCCAGGCCGCCGTACGGGGTCAGCGTCACCATGCCGCCCAGGGGGAACTGCTTGCCGATGCCCGCATCCAGGCCCGCGGAGGTGAGGCTCAGGTCCTGCGCGCCCATCAGCTTGGTGACATGGCCGCGCACGCCAATGTCCGGCAGGTACGTGAAGCCCTCGTTGACGGCCCACTTCACCTCGCCCGTGGCGGCCACCAGGCGGCTCTTCTCCACCCAGCCCACGCGCCCCCCAAGCTCCACGGAGAACGGCAGCCCCTTACGGATGTGGAAGGAGGGCACCAGCACCGTGCCTGGTTGCGCGCCCTCGGTGGGGATGACGATGCTCGAGGGCAGGCTGACGACGGACAGCTCCGCGCTGATATTGAAGGCTGCGTGGCCCAACGTCTCCGGCGGCATCAGGTTCACGGACGTGAGGCTCGCGGACATGGCCCGCGCGAAGGCCTGGAAGTTCCTGTTCGCCTTGTCGCTGAAGTTCTCCACTCCCGGGCCCGGGTTGCCCAGCTTCGCGATCTGCAGATCATTCTGATCCGCGCGCGCAGCGACGCCCCCCAGGAGCGCCGCAAGGGCCATCCACCGACTGAACGCGTGCATCCTCAAACCGCCTCCCAGGGCCTCCGCCGGCAACGGGGGCCACTCTCGCTCGACGCTAACGTGCAGCCGCCAAGAGCGTCAACAAAACGGGCGGCCCCTTCAGAGGCTTTCGCCTCCGGGGAGCCGCCCGGTGGGACTCACGGTGTGTATGCCCGCGGCCTACGGCGTCTTCTGGGGCTCCACGTGCGTGGGCGCCGCCAGCTTCTGTGCCACCTCCGCCGGCCGGCGCCGGATCACCAGCGTCTTGCGGCTGGCGAAGTCCGGATCCTCGCGCGCCACCACGAGGACGTTGTTGTTGCCCTCCTTGAGCGCGAAGTCCGCGGTGAACTTCAGCTTGCGCGGCTCCTCGCCCTTCGGGTCCACCGCCTTGAAGTAGACCTTCTGGTCGTTGACGAGCACGTACACGTCCAGCAGCCCGTCCGGGTCCGTCACCGAGCCGGACAGGGTGTACCGGTCCCCGGTGGCCATCACCCCGCCCTTGCTCGTGTCCACCTCCAGCTGGATGGCCGGCGGCGCCAGCCGGGTGAGCCACTCCACCTTCTTGGGCAGCACGGCCTTGCCGAACTTCTGCTCGCGCGCCTCCGAGCTGCGCACGAAGGCGAAGCGATCCTCGCCCAGGGAGACTTTATAGAAGCCCTTGCCCACGGCCGTGACGGGCAGCACCGCTGCCGCGCCCGACACCCGCGCCACCGGCTTGGCGTCCGGCAGCGGCGAGGACAGCAGCTCGGTCTTCTCCGCCACCTTTACCATGGACTTGATCTGCTCCAGCACCAGCGCGGGCGTGTCGCGCACCGGCAGCTCCAGCTTCTCGGTGACGAACTCCTCCAGCGGCTCGTCGATGATGGCCAGCTTCAGCGGGAAGGTGTCGCCCTTGTAGCCCTTCTTCACCTCGAGCTGGAAGCGCGCGGACTTCGTCTCGCCCGGGGCCAGCTCCTCCAGGTTGAAGCGCCCCTTCTTGATGAAGACGTTCGGGTCCCCCGCGTTCTTGATCGTCGCGAACGAGTCGAGCGCCACCCCGGTGCCCACGTTCGTCACGTCCAGCACCACGGTGATGTCCTCGCCGAACTGCGCCACGCCGTCGCCGTTACAGGTGCCGCAGTCGTCCTGCACCTGCCAGTTGAAGGCGAAGGTCGGCCGCGGCAGATCCAGGAAGCCCACCTCGCTCACCAGCGTCTTGGGCAGCGCGCCCTGGTCGTCGAAGAACTTCACCGTCACGTCGTCCCGGCGCGAGGTGAAGTCCTTGGGCAGCTTCACCTGGACCTTCCAGGTCCGCTTCTCGCCCGGAGCGATGGCGCCGAAGACGAACTCGCGGCGGTCGATGAAGGCGTTGTCGCTCTCCGTCCACGCGCGCACGCGCTTGAGCGGCTCGGAGCCCTTGTTCTCCGCCGTCACCACCATGTCCAGCGTGTCCCCCGCGCGGACCGGCTGCTCCGAGCCCGGAGAGAAGCTGGCCTCCAGCTGCACGTTCTTCGGCGTGGGGCCCGCGCTCCAGTCCACGCCCAGCGCCGCGATGGCGGAGCTGATGCGCTGCTCCTCCTCCGCGCGCTTCTGGTCGATGAGGGACTTGCCCTGCTTCAGCTGCTCGAGGCGGTTGGTGGAGTGGGCCTTGAGCACGAACTCCCGGGCGAACGACACCTCGAAGTCCTCCTTGATCTCGTCCTGGCTCTCCGCGTCGAGCTGGTCGTCCAGATCCTCGCCCTGGCCCGCCACGTCCACGTCCAGGAGGGGATCCTTCTCGCCGTGCTTGGCGCCCTTGCCATCCTTCTGCGCCGTCTTCGGCGCCTTCTCGGCGGCCTCCTTCTCCTTCTTGGCGGCGGCCTGGGCTTGCACCTTCTCGTCCACCTTCAGGTACTTGAGGCTCTCGATGGGCTTCTCGCGGTCCAGCACCTCCTCGCGCTTCTTGGCCACCTTGTCCGAGTCCGGATTGCCGAAGTGCTGGTCCAGATCCGCCTCGCCCATGGAGCGGCGGGGCGCGAATACGTCCAGGCGCTCCTCGGTGACGCGCGTGGGCACCAGCTGGATGTCCGGGATGATGCCCACCTCCTGGATGGAGACGTCCCCCGGCGTCAGGTACTTGGCGATCGTCAGCTTGAGCGCGCTGTCGTCCGGGAAGTCATAGAGCACCTGCACGCTGCCCTTGCCGAACGTCTGCCGCCCGATGATGACCGCGCGGTTGAGGTTCTTCAGCGCGCCGGCGACGATCTCCGAGGCCGAGGCGCTGCCCGCGTTCACCAGCACGGCGATGGGGTAGGTGTCCTCGCCCTCCTGCGGCCGCGCGCGCTTCTCCTCGCGCAGCTTGTCGGACAGGCCCACCGTGGCCACCAGCACGCCGCTGGAGACGAAGGTGTCGGACACCTGGATGGCCTGCTCCAGCAGCCCGCCCGGGTTGCCGCGCAGATCCAGCACCAGGCCCTTCATGCTGCCGCCCTTGGCCTCGGCCTGCTTGCGGATGTCCGCCAGCGCCGCCTCCAAGTCCCGCGTGGTGTTGCCCTGGAAGTTCTTCAGCCGCACGTAGCCGACGTTGCCGGCCAGCATCTTGTGCTGAACGCTCTCGATCGAGATCATCGCCCGGCTGAGCGTCATCACCCGCGGCTTGTCCCAGCCCTTGCGCTCCACGGTGATGACGATCTTGCTGTCCACCGGGCCGCGCAGCTTGGACACGGCCTCGTTGAGGTCCATGTTGACGGTGGACTCCTCGCTGATCTTCTTGATCTGGTCGTCCTTGAGGATGCCGGCGCGGTGGGCGGGCGTCTTGGGCAGCACGCGCACCACGGTGAGGTTGCCCTCGCGCATCTGGATGACGAAGCCCAGGCCGCCGAACTCACCCTTGGTGGACAGCTTCATCTCCCGGTACAGCTCCGGCCGCAGCAGCACCGAGTGCGGATCCAGCGTGGACAGCATGCCGTTGATCGCCGCGTACTCGATGTCGCGCGTCTCCTCGATGGGACGCATGTTCTTCGACAGGAAGTCGAAGACGTCCTTGAGCGCGAAGGACATCTTCCACAGGGAGTCCACGTGGCTGATGTCGAAGTCCTTCGTCTTGCCGTTGACGTTGAGGCTGAGCTTGCCCGTCTCCGCGTTGCCCTCCACGAGCACGTCCGGGACGCTCTTCTCCACGTACTCCAGCGCGGCGATCATCATCTCCTTGGGCTTCACTCGCTTGGGGTCGACGTAGTTGTCCTTCACGTAGAGGATGACCTTCGTGAAGACGCGCAGAGAGGAGAGCTCGTGCGGAGCCTTCTCCCCCTTCTGCTGAGCGAGCGAGCCGTCCCACGTCTGGCTGGCCTGAGCGGCCCCCATGGTGAGCGGAATGGGGGCCCGATCACTGCCCACCAGGGCCCAGGCCCCGAGGAGGACAGCGACGGCGATGATCCGGCGAAGCATTCGCGGCATGTGGTTCATCCAAGCTGGGGCGCGGGGCACCCCGGGGTGGTGCGTAAAGAAAAGGCCAGTGAATCCCAGCAGTTGTCGAGGACAAGGAACGCGGAAAGCAGCCGGCCAAGCCTAATCATGGACGGTGGGTGCTTCAAGGCGTCTGCTCCTTGGTATCGATCAGGAACGTTCCTGGGAGGCACTGCGTTCCCAGCCGCCCCGGAGCGAAGGGTGCTCTTCCAGTCGGAGACACCTGGGGCGCCCCTTTATTTCACGCCGCAGTGCGTGAGGCGGAGGGGGGAGGGGGGAGCTGCCCGGCAGCCAGCAGGCCTCGGTAGAGCAGGGTGCCGGCGACGACGGCCACGGGCAGGAAGAAGGTGTTGAGCACCGGCACCCAGAGGAGCAGGTAGACGCCAGCCCCCAGCCCCAGGCAGAGCGCCCGGCGCTCGCGCAGCATCCTCCGCACCTCGGAGAAGGGGTAGAGGTGGCGAGTCATGGGGGCGGCCAGGTGCTCTCCCGCGATCCACATCATGCTCCACAGGCTGCCCAGCACCGTCCAGATGATGCTGCCGATGCCGGGGATGAAGTTGAGGGGGAAGAGCAGGGCCAGGCCCAGCAGCAGGAGGAAGAGGCGGGCCAGCGTGTGTGCGAGCCCGGTCACCAGCCCTCGGAGGAAGGCACCCAGGCTGAAGGGCTGGGAGGGGGGGGCGCCGCCGCACTGCTCCTCGGTGGCCTCGGAGAGCGGATCCTGCAGGGGGGCCAGCAGCAGGGGAGGCACCGTGTTGGCGCCCACGAAGAAGAGGATCAGGAAGGTGAGGACGAGCACCAGGTACCAGGCCGCCTGCCCATACCAGGCCTCCGGCCGGGTGAAGAACCGGCCGATCAGTCCGGGGGTGTAGCGCCAGAGGAGCACTCCCAGCACGACCAGTGTCACCAGGGTGACGGCGGCGCACAGGGCGGACAGGAGAAAGAGCTTCCGAGTGCGGAAGATGAGGCCGAAGGCACGCGCCAGCAGCCCCAGTCCCTGAAAGAAGTCAGAGAGGCCAGGCCGCGGGGCAATGGAGGGCACCGGAGAGGTTGGTTTCATCCGAGGGGGTGCGTAATTGGGAGCAGCGGGTTCACCGAACGTTATATAGGCGCGGCCATGTCTCTGGATCTGAAACGAGCAGTTGCTGCCCCTATTACCTCCATTGACGCGTTGGTGGATGTCTTCCGGGCCGCGGAGAAGCCGCGGGCCGAGCACCGGCTGGGGCTCGAGCACGAGAAGTTCGTCTACCCGAAGGGTGCCGCGCGACCCGTCCCCTACGAGGGGCCGGCTGGCATCGGCGCGCTGCTGGAGAAGCTGGGGGCGCAGGGCGGCTATGCGCTGTTCCGGGAGACGCCGGAGTCGCCCGTCATCGCGCTCCAGCGGGGGACCGAGACGGTGTCGCTGGAGCCGGGCGGTCAGCTCGAGCTGTCTGGCAGCCCCTTCTTCACCGCGCGCGAGGCCCACGCGGAGAACCTGAGGCACCTGTCCCAGGCGAAGGCCGCCGCCGAGGCGCTCGGGCTGCAGCTGGTGGGGATGGGGTACCGGCCCTCTGGCACCCCGGCGGACATGCCGTGGATGCCCAAGACGCGCTACAAAGTCATGCGGCGCACGCTGCCGGAGCGCGGGCGGCTGGCGCTCAACATGATGTTGATGACCTCCACGGGCCAGGCCTCGTACGACTGGGCGGACGAGGCGGACTGTGTCCGGAAGACGGTGCTGGTGGCGCGGCTGGCCCCGCTGATGGTGGCCCTGTACGCCAACAGCCCGATCGTGGAGGGCAAGCCCTCGGAGTGGATGAGCTTCCGCAACCGCGTCTGGGAGGAGGTGGATCCCGCCCGCTGTGGCTACCTGCCCGCCTTCTTCGAGGGCTCCTTCTCCTACCGCGCCTATGTGGAGTGGGCGCTGGACGCGCCGCTGCTCTTCCTGCGCCGGAGTGGCGAGTACCTCCACCCGAAGCTCACCTTCCGCCAGCTCATGAAGGAGGGGTTCGAGGGCCAGCCCGCGGACATGGGGGACTGGACGGATCACCTGTCCACGCTCTTCCCCGAGGTGCGGCTCAAGAAGGTCATCGAGGTGCGCGGCGCGGACTGTTGCTCGGCGGAGATGACGGGCGCGCTTGGCGCGCTGTGGCGTGGCCTGCTCTACGATTCGACGGCGCTGGAGGAGGGCGAGCGGCTGCTGCCGAAGCTGTCCCTCGCCGATCACCTGGCCCTCCATGACACCGCGCGGCGGAAGGGGCTCGCCGGGAAGCTGGGACAGCACGAACTGCACCGGCTCGCCGGGGAGATGGTGGCCATTGCCCGCCGCGGGCTGGAGCGCCTGGATCCTCAGGACGTGCCGGTGCTAGAGCCGCTGGCGCGGGTGGCCGCCTCGGGCCGCTCGCCTGGGCAGGCGGTGCTGGAGGCCTGGGAGAAGGATCCGCGCCCGGAGGCGTTGCTGTCGCGCTTCGCGCTCTAGGCGCGGATCCGAGGCAGGGCCTGGCTAGAAGCGCCCGCCCAGCGTGATGCCGAGGTTGAAGAGGTTGCCGTCGTCGTTGGCCCCACCGAGGTCATCCGCGAACCCCTCGCCGAACAGCACCCGGTAGGTGGCGCGTGCTCCGGCGGAGATCGCGCCGAAGTCGTAGTCCACGCCGGCCGCGAGCGGCACTTCCTGGACGAAGTCGGTGTCATAGACGAGGTCGGCGCCGTCGCTGGGGTTGATGTAGCTCAGGCCCAGGCCTGCACCGACGAAGGGCCGCCACTTCTCATCAATGAGGGGGCCCGCCTTGGCGAGCACACCGAGGTTGTGGCGCCAGAGGCCCTCGCCATCGCCCACGAGCGTGTCATCAATGGGGAGGCGCTGCCCCTCGTAGCCCATCTCCACGCCGAGTCCGGGCCACACCTGGGCTCCCGCCGCGATGCCCAGGAGTGGACCCGTTCCCGTGTCCTCACCCACCTCGCCCGTCAGCCCGCCGACTCCGAGGCGGACATCCAGACCGACCTCCGCCCGCTCGGGCTCGAAGTTGAGCTTCTCATCTACTTCCTGGGCCTCCACCTGTGCCAGCGCTGGACCCGCGAACAGCAGGGTGGCGGCTGCCAGGCTTCCCATGACCGATCGAATCGTCATTGCGTCCTCCAAAATGTGGCTCACGAGACAATCTGGGCACGGCCCCTCAGCGGGCAGCGAATGAGCAGGTGAGGGGCTCTCGATGGGTGGAGGGTTTGGGAGGAGGCCGAGGAGAAGATCAGCGGCTCGGCTGTCCGGAAGCCGTGCGCGACGAGCTGGCGGCCTACCGCTTGCCGAAGAACTTCCGCAGGCCGGAGAAGAGGCCGGCGGGGCTCTCCTTGGTCTCCGTGGCGAAGGGCGAGCGGGCCATGAGGGCGTCTCGAGCCTCGTCGTCCAGGTCCTCCGTGGAGAGCGTCACCGGCTGGCGCTTCGCGCCGGGCAGCGTGGCCGCCAGCGAGAGGATGCCGTCCTGGGAGAGGGAGAACTGGAGCTCGGCCTCGCCAGCGCGCTCGAGCTGGAAGTGGAGCGCGCCCAGGTACTCGTTCTCCGCGGCGAGGGGAGAGGAGCCCTGGAAGATCGCCAGGGAGAGCGAGCCCGGGGTGACGGGGAGCGCGAGCGTCTTCTCCGCGGGCAGGCGGGTGTTGCGCTCGAAGACGCGGCGGAGGGTGCCCCCACGCTCGGCCACGCCCAGAGGCACGGAGAGGACATCCGAGACGGTGGCGCCTGGCTTGCCGGAGTCGATCTCGAGCAGCGAGTTCCCCAGGAGCGCCGCGCCCAGTGCCCCGGCGCCGAGCGGATCCACGTCGGAGCGCACCGGTACTCCGAGGCTCTCCTCGAGCCGCCGCCGCACGAGCGGGGCCCGGCTCTGGCCGCCCACGAGCACCACGGCATCCAGGCCCTGGGGCGTGAGCGAGCTCGACTCCAGCACCTCGCGGGTGGCCTCCGTCACGCGCTGGGCGAGGTCCGCGGTGAGGGCCTCCACCCGCTCGCGGCTGAGGGTAAGCCCGGCGCCTTCCCGGAGCTGGACGGGGGCCTCTTCCTGATCGCTGAGGAGCACCTTGGCGGCCTCGGCGGCGGAGCGCAGCGGGCCCCAGTCGAGCGAGGGCTCTGGCGTGGACGTGCCAGCACTCCGCAGGTCGCTCAGCAGGGCCTCGGCGATGCGCGCGTCAAAGTCCATGCCGCCGAGCGTCGGATCCGTCCCCGTGGTGACGATCTCGAGGTCATCGCCGGTGACCTGCACGACGGAGACCTCGAGCCCTCCTCCGCCGAGGTCCACCACGAGGACGCGCTTGCGTGCCAGGCCCCGGCCGTGGCCATAGGCGAGCGTTGCCGCTGCGGGAGCGTTGAGCACGCGCAGGACCTGGAGGCCCGCGCGCTCGCCCGCCTCACGCAGGGCTGCACGCTGCCGGGCATCGAAGTAGGAGGGGACGCACAGCACCGCGCGCGCTGCCTCGCGGCCGAGGAATGCGCTGGCGGCGGACTTGAGTTCGCGCAGGAGCTGGGTGGCGAACTCGGCCAGTGGGATGACGCGCCCACGGAGCTCGATCCCCGCATCGCCGCGTGGATCGGCTGCGACGGAGAAGGGGAGCCCCACGAAGCTGCGAAGCCGTGGCGAGCGCGCGCGCAGTCCCAGCAGGCGCTTGAGACCCATGGCAGCGTGGCGCGGCGCTCGCTCGGCTTCGGCCAGCGCGGCCGTCCCGACGAGGAGCTGGCCCGCGGCGTCCACCGCCAGCGCGGAGGGGATGCTCCGTGCGTCAGCGCCTCCCAGGGGGATGAGCCGGACCGTTCCTTCATGGAACACGGCGACGCGGGCCTGCGTGGTGCCCACGTCGATGCCGAGCACCACCTCGGACACAGTGGGCGCTGCGGGCGCGATGGCCGGCACATCGAGCATGCTCCTCCGGCGGCTTCTGCTCTCCGGGCCGCGGCGAAGATCCTCGGAGGGGGAGGGTGGAGCATCAGCGCGAGGAGGCTCCAGGAGCTGCGGGCGCGGACTCGGTTCCTCCGAGGGGCGTGGCTCGGGCGGTTCGCTCGGAGCCGCGGGCAGAGTGACCACGGGCTTCGCGGGCGCTGGAGCTCTCGGTATCAGCTCGGCTGGGGAGGGAGTGGAGGGAATGGCCCACATCCGAACCGTCGGAGCTTTGGGCTCCCGAGGTGGTTCTGCTCGGGGAGTGGGAGCGGGAGCAGGAGGAGTGGCTGCCGTAGGCGGCGACGCTGCCGGGGGAGGTGCAGCAGCAGGTGCGGAAGGAGGACTCCGGCGGACCATCCCTGGCGGCGGAGCCGTGGACACCGGTGCCGGCGCGCTCGGGACCTCCACGGGGGCAGTCGTAGGTGCGGGGACTGTGGGGTAGCTCTGCACGGGAGCCGGGGGTGTGGGCTCCCCGCTGCGCCAGGCCACCACGCGATCGATGAACGCCTTGCTCTGCGCGTCCAGCTTCGCGAAGCGCACGGTCATCCCGGAGCGCCCGCCGCCCTCATCGACCTGGGTCTTCACGACGACACCCTCGCCGCGAAGCAGCCGCGTGCCGTCCGCGAGGACGAACTCGAAGGCGAGCGCAGTGCCCTTCTCCTTGAGAGCCCGGGTGGCGATGAACACGCCCCCGCGCCCCACGTTCGAGCCGTACTTCTCGATGAACTCCTCCTCCGTGGTGTACGGGAGGCGGATGCGCAGTGGGAGGAGCTTGGGCGCGACCGTCACCGTTCACCGCCTCACGAGGAGCTCATCGAAGTGCGAGGCGGACTTCCCCGCTGGTCGCCGGCAGCACGAGCGTCAGGCCCTCTTCGACGGCCGACGAGGGGATCTCGAAGAAGAGCACCACATCGGAGCGCTCGTCAGGGCCCCAGGTGTGCCGCAGCTCGCGCGTCCCGGCGGTGATCTGCGCGTCCCGGGCCACCGCGTACTCCTTGCCCGCCGGGTCCACCAGCCGCGCCCCCTCCAGTGTCACCGGAGCCGGGGCCTTGCCCACGTTCTGCATGACGAGCTGCACGCGGAGGAACAGCTCCTCGGAGGTGAGGCTCAGCTTTCCTCCCTTGACCGAGTGCGAGGACTTCAGGCCCGTGAGCTTCACCGCCACGGTGTCCACGTGCTTCGTGTCGTTGGGCTCGGGCAGCTTCAGCTTCCGCTCCGAGGCACCCTCGTCCGCCGTGGCCAGGTCCGCGAGGCCTGCGTTGGGCTCCTCGGGAGCCTGAGTCTGCGGAGGGCCCGAGGGAGCCCCTCCCTTCCCCACACGGTCCGCCTCGGCGCGCAGCTTGGCGAGCGTGCGGTCCTCCTGCTGGGGCGGAGCCTCGTTCTTCGTGCAGCCCCATGCGAGGGCCGCCACCAGGAGCATCGGGGACAGAGAGGGACGCCCGCTCATGCGTGGTCCTTGACCAGCTGGTACAGCTTGTCCAGCGCCGCGGGGATCTTGGAGGCGTCTGGACCGCCCGCCTGCGCCATGTCCGCCTTGCCACCGCCCTTGCCGCCCACCTCCTTGGCCATCTCGCGCACCAGGTCGCCGGCGCTGAAGCCCCTGGCCACCACGTCCTTGGTGGCGGCCACGAGGATGAGCGCCTTGCCGTCCTTCTCGCCGCCGATGGCGATGACGCCCGAGCGGATCCGGTCGCGCAGCTGGTCGGCGAGACCGCGGTAGACCTTGTCGTCCGCCGGGTCGATTCGGGTGGCCAGCACCTTCATGCCGTTCACCTCGCGCGCCTGGTCGAGCAGGTCCTTGCTGGAGGCCGTCTGCGCCTTGACCGCGACCTCCTCGACCTTCTTCTCCAGCTCCTTCACACGCTTCTGGGTGGCCTCCACCCGCTTGACCAGCTCCTTGGGGCTGGTCTTCAGCAGCTCGGCCGCCTTGCGCAGCTCGCGCTCCGTCTCTCGCAGGTATTGGAGGGCGCCCACGCCGGTGACGGCCGTGACGCGCCTCACGCCCGAGGCGATGCCGCTCTCGCTGACGATCTTGAACAGGCCAATGTCACCGCTGCGCCGCACGTGCGTGCCGCCACACAGCTCGGTGGACTGCGGGTGCACGGTGACGACGCGCACCACCTCTCCGTACTTCTCACCGAACATGGCCACGGCGCCGGACTTCTTCGCCTCGTCCAGCTTCATCATGCGCGTCTGGGACTCGGCGTTCTCGCGGATCCAGCCGTTGACGAGATCCTCCACCTGATCGAGCTGCTCGGGCGTGGGCACCGCGAAGTGCGAGTAGTCGAAGCGCAGGTAGTCCGGCGCCACCACGGAGCCGGCCTGCTTCACGTGGTCACCCAGCACCAGCTTGAGCGCCTTGTGCATCAGGTGCGTGGCCGAGTGGTTGGCGCGGATGGCCTTGCGCCGCTCGCCGTCTACGCCGGCCTGCACCATGTCGCCCAGCTTGAGCGTGCCCTCTTTCACCTCTACCTTGTGGACGGTGAGGCCCTGCACCGGGCGCTGCGCGTCCAGCACCTGCGCCACGGCCTTGCCCCCGTGGCCGGTGATGCGGCCGGTGTCACCGATCTGGCCGCCGGACTCGCCGTAGAAGGGCGTCCGGTCCAGCACCAGCTCCACCGTGTCGCCCGCCGTGGCCTGCTGAAGCTCCTGGCCGTCCTTGACGATGGCGCGCACGGAGCCCTCACCCTCGTGGCCCTCTCCTTCGTAGCCGAGGAACTCGGTGGGCCCCAGCCGCTCCACCAGCTTCAGGTAGACGGCCTCGACCGCTTTGGCATCGGTGAGCTTGCCACCCCCCGCGCCGCGCGGGTTGCGCATGATCTCCTTGTACTTCTCCTCGTCGATGTCCAAGCCGCTCTCGCGGGCGATGATCTGGGTCAGGTCCCACGGGAAGCCGTGCGTGTCGTGGAGGAAGAACGTCGCCTCGCCGGAGATGATCTTGCCGCCGCTCTCCTTCAGCCGGGCGATCTCCTCCTCGATCATCTTCAGGCCGCGGTGCAGCGTCTTCCGGAAGGACTCCTCCTCATGGCGGGAGACCTCGATGAGGAACGTGCGGCTCTCGCGCAGCTCGGGGTAGGCGTCGCCCATCAGCTCGATGACGCGGTCCACCACCTTGAAGAAGAACACCTCGTCCAGCCCCAGCAGCGAGCCGTGGCGGATGGCGCGGCGCATGATGCGGCGCAGCACGTAGCCGCGGCCCTCGTTGGAGGGCTGAACGCCGTCCGAGATGAGGAACGCGGCGGCGCGGCTGTGGTCTGCGATGACGCGCATGGAGGCCCCACCCTCCTGGGTGTAGGGCTTGCCCGCCAGCTCGCTCACCTTGGAGAGGATGCCCTGGAACAGATCCGTGTCGTAGTTGGAGCGCTTGCCCTGGACGACGGAGGCGATGCGCTCCAGCCCCGCACCCGTGTCGATGGACGGCTTGGGCAGCGGGATGAGCGGCGCGTCCTTCTCCTTGCGCTCGAACTGCATGAACACCAGGTTCCAGATCTCCAGCCACCGGTCACAGTCGCACGCCACGCCCTGGCATGCCTTGCCCGCGACGACCTCGGCGCAGGGGATGTCATCGCCCTGGTGGAAGTGGATCTCCGAGCACGGGCCGCACGGGCCCGTGTCACCCATCGCCCAGAAGTTGTCCTTGAGGCCGAGCTTGTAGATGCGATCGCGGGGCACGCCCTGCTTCGCCCACAGCTCGAAGGCCTCCTCGTCCCAGGGGATGCCCCCCTCGCCGTTGAACACGGTGACGGCCAGGCGCTGGGTGTCCAGCCCCAGCGTCTTCGTGACGAACTCCCATCCGTAGGCGATGGCGTCCGCCTTGAAGTAGTCGCCGAAGGAGAAGTTGCCGAGCATCTCGAAGAACGTGTGGTGCCGAGCCGTGTAGCCCACGTTGTCGAGATCGTTGTGCTTGCCACCGGCGCGCACGCACTTCTGCGAGGTGGTGGCGCGGCTGTAGTCGCGCTTCTCGCGGCCGGTGAACACGTCCTTGAACTGGACCATGCCCGCGTTGGTGAACAGCAGGGTCGGGTCGTTCTGCGGGACAAGAGAGGACGAGGCGATGCGGCGATGGCCGCGCTCCTCGAAGAACTGGAGGAACGCCTCGCGGATCTGGGAGGCGGTAAGAGCGGAAGGCATGGTGTGGGTATATGCCACAAGAGGGCGCCTCGCAGGAGTTCTTGCTGACCTCCCCCCGCCCGGCCAGCAGCCGGGCATCAGCAGAGGGCGCCGGGAGCCCCCCTCTCACCAGGGGGGGTAGGGAAGTCTCGGAGATCATTCCAGAGGGTGCTCAGGGTGCGCTAAACTGCGCGGCTGACCTATGCGGATGCTGCCCGTTGCGCTCCTGCTGTTGGCCCTGCCTGCCCTGGCGCAGGTGGACGCGCGCGTGGCGTTCCTCACCAAGCAGCTGGAGAACGGCAAGGATCCGCGTGCGCGCTCCCAGGCGGCGCTGGTGCTGGGGGCCACCGAGGAGCCCGAGGCCGTCCGCCCGCTGTGCTCGGGGCTCGGGGATGCGAGCGAGCTCGTCCGGGCCGCCGCCGCCAAGGGGCTGGCGACGCTGAAGGAGTCCTCCGGCCTGGAGTGCCTCAAGAAGCACAAGGAGACGGACGCGGCCACGCTGTCGGCCGTCCGCGAGGCCATCAAGATCCTGGAGGCGTTCAAGGCCCGTCCCCCGCGCCTCTACGTGGCCTTCCTGGGAGTGAAGGACAAGACGGGCTCGCTGTCTCCGGAGCTGTTGAAGATCACGGAGGAGCGCCTGCGGCGGAGGCTCATCCATACAGGAGCGCTGCTGGCGCCTCCCAAGGAGGCAAAGAAGGCCGCCAAGGGTGTGTTGAAGAAGCACCGGATCTCTGGTTTCCAGCTCAATGTGGAGATCCAGAACACGGAGGGCGGCGGGTTGCGCCTGGCCCTCCTCTGTCTCACCTACCCGGATCTGGCGCTGCTCGGTCAGGTGGACGTGCAAGCCGCCGGGGCCGGGCCCGACGCACTCCTCAAGGCGCTGGTGCCCAAGGCCATCGAGGATGTCGCGCAAACCTTCGAGTGGAGTACCTGAACCCCATGTCTCGAGATCCGCAGCAGGCTGGAAGCAAGAGGCGCCAGTGGCGCAACTTCCTCATCGAGCCGAAGTTCCAGCTCAAGTTCGCGGCGTACCTCATCACGACGACGGTGGTGCTGGCGGGGGTGCTGGGAGTGTTCCTGTACCGGAACACTCAGGCGCTGCTGGACGAGGCCAGCCACTCGCTGGAGTCCCGCTCGCGCGCCGCGGAGGCCAGCCGCGAGCTGTCCAACGCCACGCTCTCCAACGAGCTGATCAAGAAGATGGGGGATCCGGTCTTCGTGGCGCAGCTGGAGGCCACCTCCAGGACGATCGACGAGCGCTTCGAGGCCGAGCGGGCGGCCATCGTGGCGCAGCGGGCGGAGCTGGTGCGGCGCCAGCGCATCATGTGGCTGGTGTTCATGGGCACCCTGGTGGGCTTCATCTCCTTGATCACCCTGGTCAGCATCGTGCTCACGCACCGGGTGGCCGGGCCGCTGATGCGCATCCGGCGCATGGTGAAGGACGTGGCCAGCGGGACGATCCGCCCGCCGCCGTACGGGCTGCGCGACACGGACGAGCTGAAGGACATCTTCGACGCGACGCGGGGCATGATGCATGTGCTGCGCAAGCAAGTGGAAGATGACGTGCTGGTGCTCTCGCACGCGCTGGAGCGTGCGCAGCAGGAGGGCGTCAAGAGCGAGTGGCTGGAGGACCTGCGCACGCTGGAGTCGCGGATCAAGAGCCGGCTGTGAGGGGCTCGGGCCTGCTCAGTGCCGGTGGCCCGCCGGCTTCGGCTTGAGGACGAGCTCCTTCGCGATCAGCATGGCGGACTTCCGCTCCTCGGCGCCCTTTCTGGCTGCAGGATCCTCGGCGCGCGCATAGCGATTGGGCTTGGGCGCGGAGACATAGAAGTTCTGGGAGTTTGGGACGGCTAGCACGTCGTGGACTCGCTGCGCGAGCTCGTCCTCCTGGCCCTTCGTCTTCGCCTCGATCGCCAGCTGCAGCAGCGCCTCGAACAGGAGCTCCGTGGTACCCCGTGAGCGCGTCTCCGCGGACAAGGAGGACAGGCCCTTCACGCCCTTCTCATAGAGCTCCAGCGCCCGGGGGTGCTTGCCCTCGAGATCCGCGAGCCCTCCCAGGATGATCCACCCCTCCGGGAAGGGCTCCAGCTTCCCGCTGGCCTCAGCGCGGCGCAGGGCCGCGAGGAGAGCCTTGCGCTCGGGTCCGCGCCCCTCCAGCAGGAGCAGCTGGAACTCGACCACCCGGCTGCGGAGCCGGGTATCGGGATCCTGGCAGAGGGGAAGGAGCTGCTCGAAGAGTGCTGCCGTGGGTGGCTTCTTCGCGAGCTCCGTGATGGCGCTCTCGCGCACCTGCGGGGAGGCATCGCGCAGCCCCAGCGCGAGGCCGCGCTCCGCTACCGCCCCCTTCCGGCCGAGCAGGTAGGCCACCGCGGCCTTGCGCAGCTCCTCGGAGAGGGAAGGCTTCTCCAGGAGGCGCATCGCATAGGCCTCGGCCTCCCGAGGCAGCCTGGCATCGAGCGCCCCGAGGACCTCGGTGCCCAGGTCCTCCTCTGGGAGCGTGGCCAGGCCGCGGACCTCGTCGTCCGTCCCGATAAGCTGAAGCCCCCTCACGGCGGCAACCCGCTCCTCTTGCTGAGCACTCGTCGTGGAGAGCTCCACCCAGAAGCTGCGCAGCTCGGGGTGCGCGCCCGGCTTGCTGGCGCTGCTGGCCCGGATGGAGAGCTCCTCCAGGAGGGCAGTGCGCTCGCTTCCAGCGGGGGTGGTCCGCCAGCGCTCGAGGAGCTCGGGGAGCTTCGGCGCGTTTCCAGTGATGACCCGGGTGAGCTTGCGTGTCTCGGGATTGAGGCGGAGGAGTATCCCCGGAGGCTGGGGCTCGGTGGGGGGGAGCATGCCGCCGGTGCGCACGGACAGCTCGAGCAGCTCGCCCTTGAAGGAGGCGCCGCCCAGGAACATGGGGCCGCACGAAGTCAGTGGGATGCGGGCCTGCTCGGCCTTCGTGAGCGAGGCTGCGATGTCCCAGGTGCCGATCTGCTTCCCCTTCGGCCCGTACAAGAGGACAGAGCCTCCTTGGCTGACGATCGCCACGTGCCGGCCGCTGGGGGAGATGAGGGCCTCACTGGGGTAGACGTAGGAGACGTCCTGCTTCCAGAGCACCTTGCCTCGAGCATTGCGGAGCGTGAGAGGCACAGGGCCCTGGGTGAAGCGCATGTTCTTCGGTTTCCCTGCTGCTCCCTGCACCTCGAGCGTGAAGCGCCCGTTGCCGCTGCGCTTCGTCCATGGCGTATGAGGCGAGAGTGAGCACGCAAACGCCACGGCAGGCCCCAGGATGGCCAGGAGGACCCATCCTGAGAGCCAGCGGATCGATGCGCGATTCATGGGTCCTGAGGGTAGGCCACCCGGTCCCGCTCCGCCAAGACCGGGGGCAGACGCTCCGAGTGTCCCTGGGAGGGCTGCGCGTCAGGCAGCTCGAGCTCGCCCGAGAGGAGCTGGGGCAAGAGGAGGTCGCGAAGCGCTGCGAGCGTGCGGCCTTCCTGGACGTTGGCGTGGAGCTTGTCGAGGAGCGGCCGCATGAGCCGGTTGAGCGCTTCGGCGCACCTCGGATCCGGGAGGGCGATCGGGTAGCGGGCCATGCGCTCCCAGCTCGTTCGCGGCATCCGCGTGCCGTCGGAGCCGGAGTCGGTGAAGCTCACGAACTCGACGCTGGAGAGGTGGCCGAGCACGAGGCTGTAGAAGGCCGGGTCCGTGGGCTCCACGACGACGATGTCGGTGGAGCAGACGCCGTCCACCGGGGCGATCCCCACCTTATGGAAGTAGGGGCGCAGCTTGCCGAACAGGAGGTTGCCTGCTCGGAACCTGCACTTCGGGCTCTGCACCTCCGTGGCCGTGCCCCACTGGGAGAGGGCGATGGATCTCTGCGGCATGTGTTCCAGGCCGATGTAGGGCGTCGAGCCCTCGAGCTGACCTGGGTCGACGACCTCGCGGAACTGGCGGGCGACGTCACCGAGTGTTCCCCAGCGCCAGCCGCTCGGCACCGGGCCCTCGTTCGTCATGGCGAAGTCATCCGGGAACAGCGCTGCGACTTCGTCGCCCATCCCGAGCGGCGGGTGTCCCTCGGACTTCGCTACGACGGGGTAGAAGTCGACGAACCACGACTGGAACAGCGTCGAGGCCAGGGCCTCCAGCGTGAGGTTGAGCTGCCGGGTGAGCTCGATCCGCTCGTCGAGCGTCCCAAGAATGTCTGCGATGCGCCGCTGGAGCGGGAGCGGAGGCAGCTCGAGCTCGATTCGCCCCAGGGCGGACGCCTTGAGGTACGGCAGCGCCGAGCCCTCGATCAGCTCCTCGAAGTTGAGCGTGCAGAGCAGATAGTAGAGGAATCTGGGCTCCACGCCCTCGCGCGGGACCGCCGCCATGAGGTTGTTGTCCAGGAGGATCGGGCGCTTCGTCAGCCGCTTGCGGTTGTGGCGGATCGCCTCGCCGATCTTCGCGAAGATGACCGAGCCCGCTGGAACGGGTCTGCCCCGCAGCTCCGCGGCCGCCTGGGTGTCCACCGAGTTCTCCGCCCCCACGATGAACAGCTCGTTGCCCGGGCGGCTCAGGTCACTGACCTTGAGGAACGGGAACTCGCCTCTGGAGCGTCCCTGGAACCGATGGGGGAAGGCGACTCCGGCTCGGAACTCACACAGCTCGTCGAGCGTCACGGCCTTGTGCTCACTGCCCACGGCTGAGCTCCTTCACGAGTGTGCGCAGCCGCTCGTCCAACTCCTGGGCCCGGGCGAGTTGCTGCTCCAACTGCGCGGTCAGCCTGGGCAGCCGCTCCTCGAAGTCCTCGGCCTCCTCCACATCTGCCGCCTCCACGTATCGCCCCGGCGTGAGGGCGTAGCCCTGGTCCCGCACCTCCTGGAGGCTGGCCACCCTGGCAAACCCTGGCACCTCCTGGGGACGAGCCGTGAGGCGGAACTCCCGGTAGACGGAGGCGATGCGCTCCACCTCCTCGTCGCTGAGCTGCTTCTGCCTGCGGGACCCCGGAATCAGCGCACCCAGCGAGCGCCCGTCAATGAACAGGATCTCTCCCAGCCGTCTGCGGCTCGCCTTCCCGCCGGTGCGCGACTTCGAGAGGAACCAGAGCGTGCAAGGGATCTGCGTGTTGGCGAAGAGCTGCGTGGAGAGCTGGACCACGCAGTCCACGAAGTCGGCCTCGACGAGCGCCGTGCGCACCTCGAGCCGCCCGGTCTGGTTGTTGGACAGCTCCCCCGCCGCCATCACGAACCCCGCCGTGCCGCCGTCCTTGAGGTGATACAGGAAGTGCATCATCCACATGGGGTTCGCGTTGCGCGGGGAGAGCGGCATCTTCTTCCCGGCGATCACCCGGCGCGGCTCGTCCTCGGAGAGCTGGTTGGCCCCCCAGCCCTCGCGACCCTTCGAGCCATCATTGAAAGGGGGGTTGGACAGGATGTAGTCCGCCTTCAGCTTGGGGTGCCGGTCATCCGAGTAGGTGTTGCCCAGGCGGATGTCTCCCTCGAGGCCGTGGATGAACAGGTTCATCCGGCAGAGCCGGTAGGTGAACTCCTTGCTCTCCTGGCCGAAGAACGAGAGCTGGCGGCTGTGCTTCGCGAAGAGGTCCGTCTGCACGAACATGCCGCCGGAGCCACAGCAGGGGTCGTAGACGACGCCGCGCCGGGGCTCCAGCATGGCGACGAGCAGCCGCACGATGCTGGCGGGCGTGAAGTACTCGCCGCCGCGCTTTCCCTCCGAGGAGGCGAACTCACCGATGAAGTACTCGTAGACGCGGCCCAGAAGGTCTTCCCCGCCGTGCTCCTGCGTGAACACATCGCGGGAGAACAGGTGGAGCAACCGCGTCACGTTGTGCCGGTCCATGTTGGACGCGGCGTAGAGCCGCGGCAGCAGGCCGCGCAGCCGGTCCGGATACGCCTTCTCCAGGGCCTCCAGGGCGTCATCGAGCCGGGCCTTGATGTCGTCATCGCCGGCATGCGCGAGCAGCTCGCTCCAGCGGGCCTTTCTGGGCACAGGGAGGGCACCGGGCCGGTGGTGCTCAATCCGGAGCGAGAGGAAGCGCAGGAAGATGAGCGGCAGGACGAACCGCTTGTACTCGGCAGGCTCGATGGATCCGCGGAGCGTGACGGCGGCCTGCCAGAGCTCCTTGACCAGATCCATGACGCCGGTGCCCTTCGATGCGCTGGGCGTCTGGCCTTTTTTCAGTCCCATGGGTGCTGAGTTCTTGGTCAACATCCCCCCCTGGTAAAGCATCCCGATCGTAGCACCGCGGGAGCGCGCACGCTGACCGGGCGAGTGCGCTGGGTCCTCTAGTTACCCACAAGGGGGATGTCCACGCCCAGGATCTGCTCCAGCTCGGCGAGGGTGAAGTGGCTGATGAACGCCTGGGCAAACTCCGTCACGCTGTCGATCGCCTTGGCCAGCCTCCGCCGCTGCGCCCAGAGCGTGGCGACGAGGTGGCTGCCGATGTCGAGCCCGGTGCGGCCCACGAGCTGCGCCACCGCCGTGAGGCCGCCGCTGTCGTAGGCCCGCGCGACGACCTTGAAAGCGTTCTCAGTGGCGTGCAGGAAGTCCTTCACGTCCTTGCGGTTGCCGACCTGCATGAGCGTGTCGAAGACGCGGGTGGCAAACTGCACGGGCGCGGATCGCTTGAGGGTCTCGAGCGCACTCCGCGCCAGCGCGCCGCCCTTGCGCGCCAGGCTGTCGAGCGCCTTGAATGCCGCCTGAGCACCCTTGCGCATCAGGGCCTCGAGGTGCTTCAGCCCCTCCTGGACCAGCTGGCCGCCCTTGGCGACGGCGCGGCCGAGCGCCTCCGCGCCGGCATCCCCCACATCCTTGAGCCCGGCAAGGACCGCCTTGCCGCCCTCGGTCAGGTTGACCTTCCACGCCTCGAGGATGCGCTCTCCCGCCGCCTTGCCTTGCTTGATGAGATCGATGATGACGGCCCGCGCCTCTTTGGCGACCTCCAGCTGTCCCTCGGCGAACTGCACCAGCTTGTTCACCGCGCTCTTGGCAAGCTCGGTGGCGCCCTCGGCCAGGTCCTTGACGGCGCCCACGGCGGCCTGCACCACCTGCTTGGCCGCCTGGCCCGGGTTCTGCGCCAC
Source organism: Hyalangium sp. (assembly GCF_035629615.1). Classification (GTDB taxonomy): domain Bacteria; phylum Myxococcota; class Myxococcia; order Myxococcales; family Myxococcaceae; genus Hyalangium. The sequence goes on from NZ_DASPHO010000387.1 coordinate 31,061, forward strand.
CCAGACGATGAGCTTCAGTCCCTCCTCGGCCTTCTCCTTGAGGGCCGTGATCGCCTTCGTCACATGCTCGAGGCCGGCCTTGCCCAGATCCACGAGCATCTTGAACGCCTGCTTTGCGGCCTGGCCCACGCCGGTGATCACCTTCACGAGCTTGTCCTTCACCATCCTCGCGGCGGTGCCGGGGTTGTTGAGCACCCAGCGCAGCGTCTCCAGGCACTGCAGGCCCTTCTGGAGGGCGTAGTCCACCGCCTGGTTGAAGGCCTCCTTCGTCGCGGCCACCGCCTTCTCGAAGCCTTTCTTGATGCGCTGCTTGGCATCCAGGTAGAAGTCGTGCAGCTTGCCGAGCGCGGCGAGCCCGAGCTGGACCATCTTCTTGGCGGCGGCCGTGGCCAGGAGCAGGCCCTCCTGCACCAGGCTCTTGAGGGCCTCGATGGCCAGCTCGGCGAACTGGCCCGGGTTCTGGGCAATCGACCGGAGGATCTCGATGCCCTGCTCCCAGCGCTGGCGCAGCTCGGCCAGGGCCTCCTTCATCAACGTCCAGGCCTGGGAGGCCAGCTCGCCCCCCTTGTTGATGACGTACACCACCGCGTCCGCGGCCTTCATGGCCACGCTGTTGATCACGGCCCAGGCCTTCTCGCCCGTGGCCTTCACCGTGGCTACCGCCTGATCGATCTTGACGTTGAGGATGTCCAGGTACTTCCCGGGGTTGCGGATGAGCTCCGCGAGCCCGTGGAGCATCGCGCCGGTCATCTTCAGCTGGCGGCCCGTCTCGTTGGCGGCGGAGGTGGCGAGCTGCTCTCCGGCCGCGATGCCCAGCTTCCCTCCCATCGCCGCGGCCTTGAGGAGCTTCCGCTCAGCCCCCGCGACGCCGAAGGTGGCCACCAACAGGACCATGCCATGGGGGCTGCTGGCCAGGGCCGTGGCGGCAATGAGCGCATCCAACCAGTCTGGCGCCTTGTAGCTCTTCGGGTTGGCCTTGAACTTCTCCAGCTGGGAGAAGATGACGAGATCCAGGAGGAGCTCAGCCGCGCCCAGGGCGAGCTGGATGGGCAGGTCCACGTTGGTGACGCCCAGCACCTCGATGATGCCGAGCACCGCATCCACGGCATTGAGGGAGCCGCTCAGGCTCGCCAGGTAGCGAAGCTCCGGTGGGACGCTGGGATCCACGGCGAGCTTCGCGTTGTCCCAGACCGCCAGCGCAGCGGGGACGGCGCCGGCGACCGGCACCATCTTGGCCAGCCCCTTGAAGATCTTGCCGGCAACCTCCTTGCCCAGCTTGAGGCCGACTTTTCCAAAGATCCGGTCGGCCTCCTTGAGCGCCTTGAGCAGCGCCTTCGACATCCCGCTCGCCACCTTCGAGTCGAAGTTCTTGGCGGCGAACTCGAGAAAGGTACCGAGGATCTTGCTGTCCACGGGCTCGGCGCACTTGAGGAAGCACTTCAGGGCCTCGTCGTCGAAGTCCGCGATCAGCTTTCCGAGAGACTCCCGAGACGACTCGGGGAGCCTGGCCATCAGCTCGGCGAAGGCCTGCGCCAGGGGCTTCCCGCTGGCGGTGGTGCTGGCGAGGAGCTTGTTGAGCACCCCGTGCTCCAGGCCGGAGAGGGCCGCGACCACCGCCGGGCAGACTGCGGGATTCACCTTGGCGAGCACATCGATGAGGGTGTGGGTGGCCGTCGTGCCCTTCACGGCCTCCATCAGCTTGGGCAGCGACTTCTCCAGCTTTGGATCGACCACCAGCCGCTTCAGCTGCTCGGCGTCATTGGCGGGGAGCTCCTGCACCACCTTGGACTCGACGTCCGTGACGGCGTCCGCGCTGTGCAACGCCGAGGGGGGAAGCTTGCGCACCTCCTCGATGATCTCGGCTACACCCTTGATACCCCGCTCGGTGAGCCACCGCTTCAGCGTGTTGAGGTCGTCGAGCAGCTCCCTCGCGTTGGCGAGCAGCTTCACCACGGCCTGGGCCTTCTCCCGCCACGAGGCGTTGCCATCCAGCAAGGTGAGGGCAGAGCCAATGACGGCCAGGCGGGACTGGAGCTTTCGCAGATCGTTGGCGAGGTCGGGAAACAGCTTGCCGGCCGCACTCTTGGCGGCGACGACGAATTCGAGGGCGGCCTTGGCCTTCTCCGGGATGCTCTTCTTCGAGTCCAGGAGGACGAGCACTGTCTGCGCGAGCTGGGTGGCCGCGGGCAGCCCTTCGAAGATCTTCGTCACCAGGGGCGAGAGCTGGTCCTCGGGGACGAGCCCGGCCACCTCCGTGAGCAGCTTCAGGCCCGCGCTGATGCGGTCCGCGGCGGTGGCCTGGGTGTCGAAGATGTCACCCAGCGCGGGGATCAAGTTCGCGTTCTCGGTGACCTTGAGGACCGTCTTGTCCT
>NZ_DASPHO010000388.1:0-4772 GCF_035629615.1 Hyalangium sp.
GGGCCAGCAGCGGCTGGTCCCCCTGCTCCTTCGTCCGGTGGCGATTGATGAGGTTCAGGGCATGCTGGATGACGGTGAGCGTCTTGAGGCCCAGAAAGTCGAACTTCACCAGGCCAGCAGCCTCCACCTCGTCCTTGGCGAACTGGGTGATGAGCGTCTTCTCACCGGGCGGCTGGTAGACGGGGACGAACTCCCACAGCGGCTTGTCGGCGATGACGACGCCGGCGGCATGCATGCCGGGCTGGCGGTGCAGGCCCTCCAGCGCCAGGGCGATCTCCAGCACATCCTTGGTCGTCACCGGCTTGCCGTCCACCTCGCCGAGGTTCGAGGGCTTCTCGAGCATCTCCTTGAGGCGCGGCTCCAGCTCGATGGCCTCCTTGAGGGTGATGTTGAGCACCTCGGGCACCAGCTTGGCGATGCGATCGCCCTCGCTGAAGGGCAGGGCGAAGACGCGGCACACGTCCCGCAGCACGCTCTTGGCCTTCAAGCTGCCGAAGGTGATGATCTGCCCAACGTTGTTCTCCCCGTACTTGCGCGAGACGTACTGGATCACCTCGTCCCGGCGGTCCTGGCAGAAGTCGATATCGAAGTCCGGCATCGACACGCGCTCGGGGTTGAGGAAGCGCTCGAAGAGCAGGTTGTAGGGGAGCGGGTCCAGGTCCGTGATGCGCAGCGCGTACGCCACGAGCGAGCCCGCGCCCGAGCCGCGGCCCGGCCCCACGGGGATGTTGGCCTTCTTGGCCCAGTTGATGAAGTCCTGGACGATGAGGAAGTAGCCGCTGAACCCCATCTTCTGGATGACGCCCAGCTCCAGGGTGAGGCGCGCGCGGTAGATCTCCGGATCGAAACTCGCGCCGGCGTGATGCAGCTCCTTGAAGCGCTCGTGCAGACCCTCGAAGGCCAGCTCCGCCATGAAGCTGTCCGGAGTGTGGCTGTCGGGCACCTTGAAGGTGGGCAGCATGGGCTTGCCCAGCTTCAGCTCCAGGTTGCACTGATCGGCGATGCGCTGGGTGTTGTGGACGGCCTCGGGGATGTCCTTGAAGAACTCGAACATCTCCTCGGGGCTCGTGACGTAGAGCTTGTCCGTGGAGTGCTTCATGCGCTTGCCATCCGCCAGCGTCTTCCCGCTGGCGATGCACATGAGCAGCTCGTGCGCCCGCGCGTCCTCGCGCTTGATGTAGTGCGCGTCCGCGGTGGCGGCCAGGGGGATGTCCAGATCCCGGCCGAGCTGCTTCAGGTTCTCGTTGGCCTTCTCCTGCTCGGGCATCCCGTTGGACTGCACCTCGAGGAAGAAGTGGCCGGGCTCGAAGATGTTCTTGTACTCGAGCGCCGCCTTGCGCGCGTGGTCCATGTCCCCGCGGAAGCACGCGCTCGTCACTTCGCCGCCCAGGCACGCGGTGAGCGCGAAGAGGCCCTTGCTGTGCTCGGCGAGGACTTTCTTGTCGATGCGCGGGTGGTAGTAGAACCCGTTCATGTACGCGGTGGAGGCCAGGTAGCGCAGGTTCGCGTAGCCCTCCGCGTTCTGGGCCACGAGGATGAGGTGGTGGGCGACTTTCTCCGTGCGGTCCTCGCGGCCCTTGGTGCCGGCGACGTACGCCTCCATGCCGATGATGGGCTTGATGCCGGCGTCCTTCGCCTTCTTGTAGAAGTCGATGGTGGCGAACATGTTGCCGTGATCCGTCACGGCCACGCTCGACATCCCCTTCTCCTTCACCGTCTTGATGAGATCCTTCATCCGGATGGCGCCATCCAGGAGGGAGTACAGGGTGTGCAGGTGGAGATGGGTAAAGGACATGGCAGAGGGGTACTCAGGCGAGAGGCCGGGCGAACAATAGGGGCCTCGACCGCGCGCCGCCAGTCATCCCTAACAGGTAGGCTCCCAGGCCGAAAAATCGGCCTTTGGCACGTCTCGTGCCGTACCCGGGTTGGACAGGGAAGGCAGGACGTCCTGGGTTATGTGACGCTCGGGGGAAGTTCCCCTACAACGTCGTTAACACCCATGTCCCGGGACTCCCTCCCTCGCGCCCAGCGAGGGCCCGGCCGCCTTCATACTTCTTTACGAACGCAATAAGCGCTCGCAATGCCCCCCAGGCATCTTGTGTACCGTCGCCACTGCGGCGAAGCCGAACCCACAGCCCCTCGGGGCCCTGCCTGGAGATACGCCATGAAGAAGAAGATCGCCATTGCCGCCTCTGCCGTCCTCGCTGTTGTCCTGCTCAGCGGCTTCCGAGGCGGGGGCTGGAGCAAGGATCCCGAGCGCATCAAGCAGATGATCACCTGGAAGCTGGACGACAAGCTGGAGGACCTGGAGGCCACGGAGTCGCAGAAGCAGGCCGTCCAGGGGGTGAAGGACCGGCTCTTCGACGAGGGCAAGCTCCTGGCCCTGGAGCACCAGACCACGCGCGTGGAGGTCCTCAGCCAGCTCGAGTCCGACTACCCGGACTCGCAGAAGCTCCACGGCATCGTGGATGCCCGCATCGACGCAGTGCGCGCCTTCGCCCACAAGGTGGTGGACGCAGCGCTGGAGGTCCACAAGGTCCTCACCCCGGAGCAGCGCAAGGAGCTGTCCACCGAGTACCGCGAGCGAATGGGCATCAAGTAGCAGACAAGTGTCCTCCGCGAACGGCCCGTGCCTCCTGGGTGCGGGCCAGTCGTGCCGCACTGAACGACGTGGGTGCGGGAAGGTGGGCTGCGGGGGCGTACGCCACTATGCTCAGCCCGTGGAATACACGGATTACGCTCGCCGCATCATGGCCTACTCCTCCCTCGCGGAGGTGGCCGAGTACGGCCGGGTAATGGAGGCCGGGAAGGAGTATCCCCTCTTCCGGCTCACCGTCCCCGGTCCACGCTGGCTCGTCATCACCTCCGGCTTTCATGGGGAGGAGCCCGCGGGTCCGCTGACGTTGGCGGAGAGCTTCGCGGAGGTGGTCGCCTACGCGCGGGCCCGGGAGGTGGGGCTGCGCGTCTATCCGTGCATCAACCCCTCGGGCTTCGAGGCCGGCACCCGCTACAACCGCAGCGGCGAGCGGCCGAACAACGACTTCCTCCGTTACGAGGTGGCACCCGGCACGTGGAAGGGAGAGCTGGCCCGCGGCGAGTCCTTCCTGCGCTGGGTGCTCTACGACGGGGGGCCCAAGGAGACGCGGGCCGCGCGGGGGGACATTGATCGCTTCCCACCTCCGGCCGCGGCGCTCGACATCCACCAGGACAACTACCTGAGCACCCCGGCCACGTACGCGTACACGTTTGGAGACTCGGCGGCGTACCGGCCGATGATGGAGGCGGCCTCCGCGCATGTCTCCGTCATCCGCCACCAAAAGGTGGACGAGCACAACCACACGGATGCGGATGGCCTCATTGTCTCCCATGACGGGAGCGTGACGGACTACTTCACGCGGCGGGGCGTGCCCTACGCAGCCGCGCTGGAGACGACCACACGCACTCCGCTGGCCTCCTGCCACGCGGTGAACCTCATCTGGATCCGCGGTTTCATCGATCTGGCCGCGAGGGGATGACGGGCGTGGAGCGCGGGTGCCAGCTCCGGCCTCCTGCCCTCAGCCGCTTCATGGGCACCCTGGCGGCGCGCTCTGGCCGAACCTGTCTGCTTGTATGACAGGGGTGTCAGCGCCTGGGACATTCTGCCGCGTTGACGTTGTGGAGGCACGAGGGCGTCCCCCCCCGAGCGCAGGAGTCCACACATGGTTGCCCCGATGGCTCACCCAGCTATCGCAGTTGCTCCTGTCCCACACGAAGGGCGACAACACGCAGCTGCCGTCAGGCCGCGGAGTGAACGCGGATGTGCTGCGCCACCTCACGCAGGAGGTGCTGGCAAGGCAGTGCGGCGTGGATGTGCCGCCGATGCACCTCAACCTGGTGATGATGGACGGACAGAACCACTGGATCGCCAACTTCCCGCAGGCGTCACAGGCCGACAGCGTAGAGGACGCACAAGTGGACCACTACCTCACCTTCGACCCGTGGCCCGATGAGAAGGGCCGTGCGCCCGTGGGCATCGCCCTCACGCAGAGCGCGGCGGACAAGCAGCAGCGCGCCGCACCTGCAGACAGTCACCCTCTCACCCGGCGGCAGGCTGACAGCGGGGCCTCTCAAGAACCCTGATCGTGGGAGCGGAGGGATCAACCTGTCCTGCCTGGGCCCTGACAGGCTCGGGCGGCTCCCTGCCGGCGGCGCGCGCTGAGCAAACCTGTCTGGTTGTCTGACAGGTTTGCTCAGCGCGCACGGCCGGGGGCTGCTTCACACCCGTGAACGGCTCCAGGCCAGCTCTATCGAAGAACTTCGCTGACACCCCACTCGCATCCTGTCACGCTGCCCCTCCTCATCGGCTCCGCGAGCTCAACGCGCGGGCCGTGCGTGGAGGAATGTGATGGAGCGCCGCCCCCTGGGAACCACTGGCCTGCAGGTCTCCGCGCTGGGCTTCGGAGCGGGCCCGGTGGGCGATGCGGCGCTCTCCGAGGCTGAGGCAGCGGGGCTGCTCCATGGCGTGCTGGACGCGGGAGTCAACCTCATCGACACCGCGCCCAGCTATGGACTGTCCGAGGAGCGCATCGGGCGTCACCTGCAGGGGCGGCGTGGGGACTTCGTGCTCTCGACGAAGTGCGGCTACGGCGTGCCGGGGGTGGAGGACTGGACGGGGCCGTGCATCACCCAGGGGATCGAGCTGGCTCTGCGGCGGCTGCGCACGGAGGTCATCGACGTGATGCACTTCCACTCGAGCCCGGTGGAGGTGCTGGAGCGGCCGGGCGTGGTGGATG
>NZ_DASPHO010000389.1:0-12305 GCF_035629615.1 Hyalangium sp.
GATGTCCATGGACAAGCCGCACGCCTTCGTGGCGATGCCCTTCGCGCCAGAGCTGGAGGACACCTACCACTACGGCATCCTGGGACCCGTGAAGTCGGCAGGCATGCTGTGCGAGCGCGTGGACGAGGCCGCGTTCGACGGCCCCATCATCCAGCGCATCAAGGAGCGCATCGAGACGGCCAAGGTGGTGATCGCCGATCTCTCCATGGCCAATCCGAACGTGTACCTGGAGGTCGGCTATGCGTGGGGCCGTGGCCGGCCCACCGTGCTGCTGGTGCGAGACGTGAAGGAGCTGCGGTTCGACGTGGCCTCGTACCGGTGCATCATCTACCGGAGCATCCGGGATCTGGAGACGCTGCTGACGCGCGAGCTGGAGCGGCTGGGCTGACAGAGCAGGCCCTCGGAGGCGCTCAGCCGATGTGCAGCTCCTCGCGGATGTCGTGCTCGTGGATCTTGTTGAAGAGGGTCTTGTAGCTCACGCCCAACAACCTCGCGGCCACCGTCTTCTGACCACCGGCTGCTTTCAGCGCGGCGATGACCGCGGCCCGCTCGGCGCGCGCCACCGCCTCCCGCAGCGTCGGGACGGGAGCAGAGGGGATGCCCGGGCTCTCCTCGGCGGCCTCCGCCTCCTCTCGGGCCACTCCCGGCTCGGCCGGCACGGTCCCCTTCGCGGGCTGCGCCGCTCGGAGCGACTCCGTGTCGAACCGGCCCAGCACCACCGCGCGCTCGATGAAGTTCTCCAGCTCTCGCACGTTGCCCGGCCAGGGGTATTCCACCGCGCGCCGCAGCGTCTCCGCGTCCGGACGGGGCGCTCGCTGGCCCTTCTTCGCCGCGTGCTTCTCCAGGAGGTGCTCGATGAGCCCTGGAATATCTCCCGTCCGCTCGCGCAGCGGGGGCAGGCGGATGGGGATGACCGCCAGCCGGTAGAGCAGATCCGCGCGGAACTGCCCGCCCGCCGCCATCGCGTCCAGATCCCGGTGCGTGGCGGAGATGACGCGGATGTCCACTCGCACCGGCTCGCGTCCGCCAATCCGGGTGATCTCCCGCTCCTGCAGCACCCGCAGCAGCCGCGCCTGTGCCTCCAGCGACATGTCGCCGATCTCATCCAGGAAGAGCGTGCCTCCCTCCGCCGTCTCGATGAGCCCTCTTCGCCGCGCGTGCGCTCCGGTGAAGGCGCCGCGCTCGAAGCCGAACAGCTCGGACTCCAGCAGCGAGGACGGCAGCGCCGCGCAGTTCACCGACACGAACGGACCGTCCAACCGGGGCGAGGCCAGGTGGATGGCGCGAGCCACCAGCTCCTTGCCCGTGCCGGACTCCCCGCGCACCAGCACCGTGGCCTCCGAGGCAGCCACCCGCGGCAGCAGCGCCGCCACGTCCTTCAGCCCTCCCTCCGCTCCGATGAGCTCGCCGCTGGCCGCCTTCTTCGCTTCGAGCCTCGGCGCCGCCAGCTCCAGCTCCTCCCACTGCCGCCCCGCCTCCAATGCCGCCGCCACCGCGGAGACGAGCCGCTCGTTGCTGAACGGCTTCACGAGGAAGTCCGCCGCCCCCGCCCGGAGCGCCTGCACCGCCCGCTCCACCGTGCCGAACGCCGTCACCACGATGACCGGCGTGCGCAGCCCCTGCCCTCGCAGCCGATCCAGCAGCACCAGCCCATCCCCATCGCCCAGCTTCACGTCCAGCAGCAGCAGATCCGGCGCACGCCGCGCGAGGTACGCCTCCGCCGCCGCCACCGATTCCAGTGGCACCACGCGCAGCCCTCGCGCGCTCAGGACGTCCAGGTAGAGCTCGCGCAGGTTGCGCTCGTCCTCGACGACCGCCACCTCGGGCCCGCCGGACTCAGCCGTCTCCTCGCTCATCGCGGCTCTCCCCACGCCTCGGCCGCTCCCTGGGGCGCCACGGGCAGCACCACCCGAGCCACCGCGCCTGCCCGATCTTCCCGCGGCACCAGGATCAGCCGGCCTCCCGCGGCCTCGATGGCCGATCGCGAGATGGCCAGACCCAGCCCCGTGCCTCCCTGCTTCGTCGTGTAGAACGGCCGGAAGAGCTGCTCGCGGTCCACCCCACCGAGCCCCTGCCCCTCATCGCGCACCTCGATCACCACCTGAGCCTCCTCACTCCGGGCCACCACCTCGATGCGCCCACCCGGGCGCTCGCGCATCGCCTCGGCGGCGTTCTTCAACAGGTTCAGCAGCACGCCCCGCAGCTCGTCCTCATCCCCCACCACCTTCAGCGTCGGGTCCAGCCTCGAGATGATGGGGGGGATGTCCACCTCTCCCTCCGCCACCGCCACCGCCTCCAGGGTGACGCGCGACACGTCCAGGGGCTTGCCGTCCAGCCGGCCCTTCGGCGCCCGCCCGAGGCTCAGCAGCTCCGCCACCTTGGCGTCAATGCGGTCGCTCTCCTCGCGGATGATGCGCACCGCCTTCTCGAACCGCTCTCGCTGCTCGGAGGTGACGTGGGCCCGGTAGTCCCCGAGCAGCTCCGCGTAGCCACGCAGGGCGGCCAATGGATTCTTGATCTCGTGAGCCACGGAGGCGGCCAGCTCACCGGCGATGGCGAGCCGCTCGGCACGCTCGAGCCGGCTTCGCAGCGCGGCGGCCTCGGAGCGGGAGGCCGACAGCAACCCCGTCAGCCGCGCCTGCTTGGGGAACAGGAGGAACTCGAGCCACCGGCTGAGCGGATCTCCCAACCCCACGAAGAGCAGCGCGGCCAGGAGCACCACGCCCACCGTGACGGCGACCTGACCCAGATCCACCGCGTAGCCCAGCGCCCGCAGCGCCGCCACGACGATGAACGCCGCCGCGATGGCAAGCAGCGCATGGGTCACCGCCCGTGTCACCGGAGGGCGCACCTCCACGCGCTCGTGCAGGATGTAGCTGAGCGTCATCATCTCCGCGGCGAGGATGATGCACAGGAGCGCAGCCGAGCCGGGGGTGCCGCCGCGCAGCACCTCGAGCCCCTCGCGGAGCACACACACGAGCAGCGAGGCGACGACGACGGCCACCACGTGCCGCGAGAGGCGCCGGGTGGCCGCGTTCTCGTGCCGGCAGAGCAGCAGGCGGACCCCGCCGATGAAGGCCACTGCTCCCAGCGCCAGCAGCTCCAGGAGCAGCGCGGCGAGCCCGAGACCGCCGAGCCGTCCCGCCACGAAGACGGAGATCCCGGACAGCCCGAGCACGCCCAGCCCCAGCATGAGCCAGAGGAAGCGGCGAGCCCGGGAGGGCCCGAGATCCATCAGGGCATCCCACGCGAAGCCGGAGACGGACAGCAGCGCCGCGAAGGACGCAGTGGCGCGCAGGGGCTCGCGGGTGTTCGCGTCCAGGAGGATGACGAACCACGCGAGCGCGAAGAGCGCCACTCCCACGGGCCCCAAGGCGAAGAGGCGCTTGCGCCCATCGCTCCAGCCGGAGGCGAGCACGTAGCCGACCAGCAGCGCGTTGAAGAGCGCGACCAGGAGCGCGACCACCGACGAGGCGAGGAAGAACGACGACATGGGAGGTCCCCGGCGGCGATCCACCTCCACCGGCCGGTCCCGAGGCTAGCGCCTCTGGCCTCCCACCCCAAGACACCCCGCAAGCCTCCCGAGGTCCGCTAGGCTGCCACCCCATGAGCCTTGCGCGCCTCGTGCTGTGCCTGACCCTGCTCCTCCCGAGCCTTGGGTTCGCCCAGACCCCCGAGGAGTGGACGCCCTACACTCCACCCGCGGAAGAGACCGCCACGCCCCCTCCGCTCGTCCCGGCTCCTCCGCTCCCCCCGCCTCCTCCACCTCAGCAGGCCCCCACGGTGGGGCCTCCACAGGCTCCCGCGGAGGCACCTCCCGAGGGTGAGATCATCCCCCGGGATCTGACCGCCCAGCGAGCCGCCTCGGATCAGAAGGCGCTGCGCCTGATCATCACGCCCTGGAGCGGAGTCATCATGGGCATGGCGGGCGTCATCGTGGGGGCCATCCCGACCGCCATCCTCGCGCTCCCCTTCTGCGTGGGCACGGACGGCCTGACCGAGGAGCCTCGGTGCGCCATCGCCATCTCCGCGGCCCTGTCGGTGTCCTACTCCGTGGGAGTGACGATGGGCGTCACCATTGTCGGCAGGATGATGGGGGGGCAGGGTGATGGCGTGATGACCTTCCTCGGAGCGCTGGCGGGCGTAGCGGTAGGCTCCGGCATCGGCGTCGCCAGCCAGAGCACGGGAGGGCTTGTCCTCGGGCTCACGCTGGCTCCGCTGCTCTTCGCCGTGACGGCCTACGAGCTGTCCCATGTCCTGGCCACCCAGCCCACCGGGCCCGAGGTCCAGGCCCGCTCAGGATTCCGGGTGATGCCCGTGGTGGGCGTCACGCCGCAAGGAGGCCTCCTTGGGGGGCTTGCCGGGCGGTTCTGAGCGCTCTCGTCCGTTGAGCCGGGGCGGGTAGCGCAGCTTGCGCTCAAGGCCGGGGTACTCCTCGATGGCCCAGACCGCGTGCGCCGTAGCGTTGCCATCACCCCTGCTTGCTACACCGGCAGTGCGGGCCGGAAGACGCTTCACGTCCGTGCAGCCCCGGTACATGCTTCGCCGGGCATGACTTCGTTGGGGGTACCCTGAAGCGGATCAACTGGCTCCACCTCTCGGACCTTCACATGGGACAACGGTACTCGCGGCTGCTGCTCCCCGAGTACCGGGCCGCGCTCGAGCAGGACCTGCAGAAGCTCCACGAGCGCTCAGGGCCCTGGCACCTCGTCCTCATCTCGGGCGATCTCACGCTGACGGGCGGGGCCCGTGAGTTCCAGCTGCTGGAAGCAAACCTGAACTCCCTGTGGGCCCTCTTCCGCGACCTGGGCTCCTCCCCCTGTCTGCTGGCGGTGCCCGGCCGTCACGACTACTGGCAGGCCCCGTATTCCCCCATCGGGCTTGGAGTCGAGATCCCTGCGTCCCATGCACGGCAAGCACTCCTCGGAGGGACGCCTCTCGGGGAGCGAATCCGTGCGGCCTTCGAGCCGTTCACGCACTGGTTCACCTCCTGGCATCAAAGACACGGCGCGCCCGGGGTCGAGACCTTCAGCCCTGGGCTGCTCCCGGGTGACTTCGCCGCCACCGTGAGGGTCGGGGAGTTCAGCGTCGGTATCGTCGGGCTCAACTCGTTCTTCCCGACAGCGCCCGCACCCACGGCCACCCAGCATGAGATCCACGTGGAGCAGCTCGAGGCCGTCACGGGAAAAGATGTCAAGACCTGGGGACTCGGCCACGACTTTCTGCTGCTGCTGACCCACGCCTCACCGACGATGTTGAACCCCAAGCTCTTGAGTGCGGTCCGCGAGAGGCTCACGCTGGCAGGCCAGCCCTTCCTGCACTTGTGCGGCAGCCGTCACAGCGAGGACTGGATCCCGACCCCCAAGCCCTTTTTCTGGCCTCGGGCCGTCCAGGCCCCCTCCCTCTTCGGGGAGATCACCTCAGGCGCTGGCGAGTGGGGATACTACGCCGGGCACATGGAGCTGACCGGCGCGGCCAGGCGCCTCCACCTCTTCCCAAGAGTCGCCTCCATCGAAATAGCAGGGGGGATCACCCTCAAGGCGGACAGCGCGGTCCCCAAGGGCGAGGAGTCTCTCTCCATCTTCCTGGCCTCGATGCTCAAGGAACCGCCCCTGGTACCCGAGGAGCCCCTCCCCCAGATCCCGGCGGGGGTGCACAAGGCACCGCTCCCCCAAAGCCTCGCGGCTCCCGCCAGCGCCTCGCAGGACAAGCCGTCCCTGCCGCTCGAGAAGCTCCGCGGTCTCCAGCGCACCGTACGGCTCCAGGTGCTGGAGCCCCTGCCAGTGCCCGATGCTCTGCCTCGGGGCGTCAAGCCCCGGAATGTGCTGAGCACCGGCTCGAACAAGGTCCGAAAGCTGGCCTGGGCACCGGATGGGGCAGCACTCGGGGTGGGCTTGTCGCGGGGCACCCTGGCATGGTGGAAGCCCGAGGAACAGGCTCCTCGCTGGATGCTCGCAGCGCATGACTCCGGGCTCGAGGACCTCTGCTTCTCGCCGGATGGGCAGTCGATCGCCTCCTGCTCGGTGCACATCGTTCGCCTGTGGAAGAGTGCCGGGGACCGGATTCCCCTCCAACACTCGTTGCAGGGGCATGGAACCCCGCTGGCGTGGTCATCTTCGGGCCTGCTCGCATACGAGAGCGGAGGCTCGGTGGTGCTCTGGGAGGTACGGACGGGGACCCAAGCAAGACCCCTCTCATTGCCTGGCGGCCCGGCCCCGGTGCCCTGCATGGCCTGGTCTCCCAACGGACAGTTTCTGGCCTGTGGCAGCGAAGACGGGGTCGGCTTCATCTATTGGAAGATGAAGGTGGGCTCCAGCGGCCGCCTTGAGTCCGACCTGGCGGGGATGGGGTTGCGAAGCGCCATCCTCGACTTGGCGTGGATGCCCAAGACATCCTGCCTCGCCCTGGCGGATCGCGCCGGGCCCATCCACATCTTCGACACCCAGAAGCGCGAGTCGGTCACCCAGTTGGAGGGACACACCGCTGCCGTCACCGGCGTCTCCTTCTCCTCCGATGGCCGGCTGCTCGCCTCCCGGTCTCTCGACGGCACCATCCGGCTGTGGCGCACGGACAGCTGGGAGCAGGTGGCCTCGTTCGCCGAGCCCGTCTCGCCCTTCTCGCGCGCGGGGCTGGCCTTCTCCCCGGCGCAACCCATCCTGGCCACCCTGGGCGCGGATGACTGTGATGTGCGGCTCTGGGAACTCGACGTCGATGCCCTGTTGCGAACCCGGCCCCGTACCACCACCGTCCACGAGAGCAGCGCCAAGGTGGTTCTGGTGGGCGAGGGGCGCGTGGGCAAGAGCTGCCTGGCCCTGCGCATGGTCCATGACCGCTACGAGGAGATGGACTCCACCCACGGCATGCGGTTCTGGACGATGCCCGTGGAGGACTCCGCTCCGGACAGCGCCTCCGTGAAGACCCGCCGGGAGATCATCCTCTGGGACATGGGCGGGCAGAGCGAGTACCAGCTCGTGCATCAGCTCTTCCTGAGGGACTCTGCCGCCGCCCTGATGGTGATGGAGCCCAGCCGCGGCGAGCGCGCCCTGGAAGAGATGGAAGGCTGGAACCAGCGCCTGCTGGCCCAGACCGGCGCGCGGAGCATCCGCAAGCTCCTGGTAGGGACCAAGCTGGACAGCGAGGAGGCCCCCGAGAACCGCCCCGCCATCGACAGCCTGGTGAAGCGCTGCCAGTTCGCCTCCTACGTGCCCACCAGCGCGAGGACCGGCAAGGGCCTCCGCGAGCTGAAGTCCACCCTCTTGGAGACCATCGACTGGGGCTCCATCGAGAAGGTCAGCCGCCCCGAGCTGTTCCAGCGCCTGCGGCAGCACATCCAGCGGCTCCGGGAGTCCAAGCGGGTGGTGCTCACCTACTCGGAGCTGGAGGAGGAGCTGCGCACCCAGCTGGGCAGCGAGTTCGATCCCGAGGCGCTCCAGGTCGTCGTCGGCCAGCTCGCCCGGCAAGGGCTCGTCATGGACAGCCGGATGGCGGACAGCACGCGGGTGCTCATCCTCGAGGTCGAGCAGGTCGAGCGCTACGCGGGCTCGCTCATCGTCGCGGCGCGAGACAACCCGCATGGGGTCCCCGCCATCGATGTGGCGAAGGTGCTGTCCGCGGCGATGCAGTTCCCGCGCATCCCCGCCAACGAGCGGCTGCGCCGGGACCAGGAGCTGCCAGTGCTCGAGTGCGTCATCGAGCTGCTGCTCGAGCACGGACTCTGCCTGCTCCACGAAGGGCAGCTCATCTTCCCCTCCCTCTTCCAGGGAGCGCCGTCCGAGGCGGGCACGGACTTCGCCCATGCCATCTCGCTGCACTACGACTTCTCGGGACCCATCGACAACATCTACGCCTCGCTCGTCACCTCGCTGGCGGTGAGCCGGCACTTCGGCCCAATGCGGCTCTGGGAGAACCGCGCCGAGTTCGACCGAGCGGGCGAGGGCGCCTCGGGGGTGCGGCGGGTGAAGCAGGGCAGCCAGGGCAACCGCGGGTACGCCCAGCTGGACGTGTACTTCGACCCGGGGACTCCCAGCGCCCGGCGCAAGCTGTTCGTCAACTTCATCGAGGAGCACCTGCGCGAGCGGGGCGTGGAGCTGCTCGAGCGGCTGTCCATCACCTGCCGGTGTGGAACGGTGTTCTCGGAAGAGATCGTCCGGGAGCGGCTCCAGGCGGGTCACACGGACATTGGCTGCTCGCGCTGTGACTCCCGGACTCCTCTCACACTCGGCGCGGAGCAGTCACGCGAGCGCAACCCGGAGCTGGTGAAGCAGCTGCGGGCCCTGCGCACCAACATTGATGCGCTGCGGGCCCAGAGCGTCATCGACACCCTGACCCCCAAGGGGAATCCCAAGAACGTGAGCCCACCCCGGGACACGCCCTTGCGGATCCTGCACCTGAGTGATCTGCACGTGGGCGCCGGGGACGATCCTCTGAGCCTGCTCCAGCCCCTGGAGACGACGCTGAAGGAGCGGGAGCTGGGGGTGGAGCGCCTGGACTACCTGGTCATCTCCGGGGACATCACGAATCGCGCCACGCCCGAGGAGTTCGAGAAGGCGCACGCGTTCGTCTCCGAGCTCATCCAGCGGTTCGAGCTGACGGCCGAGCGCTGCATCCTCGTGCCCGGCAACCACGACCTGGACTGGAACTCGGAGGTCTACAAGTGGGAGAAGAAGCGGCAGGTGGACGCGCTGCGGCTGGAGCCTGGCACGTTCATCGAGGAGAAGACCGGGTACCTGCTACGTGACGAGGCGAAGTACCGGGAGCGCTTCAAGAACTTCTCGCAGCACTTCTACCATCCGCTGATGCAGAAGGAGTATCCGCTGGCTCCCGAGGAGCAGTGCCTGCCCTTCTTCTTCCGGGAGACGCGCCTGCAGTTCCTGGCGATGAACTCGGCGTGGGAGATCGACGAGTACTTCGCCGAGCGCTCCAGCATCTCCGAGCCCTCGCTCTCGCGGGGGCTCGATGCCGCGAACCGGGAGCTCGCTGAGGCCCGGAAGCGGGGAGATCTGGAGGATGGCGCCCGGGTGCTCCGGCTCGCCGTCTGGCACCACCCCATCACTGGCAACGAGAAGATCCAGGCGGATGCCTTCCTCGGCCGACTGCTGCAGGCGGACGTCCGGGTCTGCCTCCACGGCCATGTCCACGAGGATCGGGCGGACTTGGTGAACTACCTGGACCCGGTGCGCCGGCTCCACGTCGTGGGAGCCGGGAGCTTCGGTGCTCCCACGCACCAGCGTCCAGAGTCCGTGCCGCGCCTGTTCAACCTGCTGGAGGTCCAGCGGGACTTGCAGCGCCTCCGCGTCCACACGCGCTGCCTGCGCAAGCAGGGTGGCGCCTGGGAAGGCTGGGCGGTGTGGCCAGGTGAAAAGCCGGGCGAGCGGCGCGCCTACTATGATGTGCCTCTGCCCTGAGGCGACCTCTGGGCAAACCTGTCCGGTTGTATGACAGGTTTGCCCAGCGCGTCCCCCGCGTCGGCACGCCACCGGATGGAGGAGCTATTCCATCTGCCAAGCGAGGCGATAGAGCGCTGGCAGGTGTTGGTGCCACGCTTCGAGTACCTGGTGGACGATCTGACAGCCGAGCGCGAGGAGGTGCTGCGAGCGAGGCCCGGACCACCGCTGGTGCGAATGGCGTGGCTGCTGCTGCGCTCCGGCCGTTCCGAGAAGCTGGCCACGCTGCTGGAGGGCTGGAGACCGTTGTTGGCCGAGGTGCTTGCCTCCCCCGAGGGGCATGAACACCTGCGCGCCATCGTCCACTACCTGCTCAGAGTGGGGGTTGAGGCTGCACATGCGCCCCTGAGGCACGTGCTAAATTCTGTAGCAGGTGAGCAACGAGCGGAGGAACTGATGAAGACCATGGGGGATGCGCTGATCGAGCAGGGGCACGCCAAGGGGCTGGCTGAGGGGCTGGCTGAGGGAGTGGCCAAGGGGCGAACCGAGGGGCTGGCTGAAGGACGTGCCGAGGGAGTGCTGCGGATTCTGGCGGCACGCGGCATTGCCGTGGACGAAACGGCTCGCAAGCTCATCCTGTCGTGCACGGACTTGAACACGCTTGACCAGTGGCTCGATCGGGCCTTGAGCGCCACGAGCCTCTCGGACCTCATGATGAACGGGTGAGTCGTGGACGCTGTGCCCACAAGTCCCGTGAGGCGAGCACCGCGCCTCCGACAATGAAGAGGCAGGCCAGCGCCAGCTCCACACTCGGGCGCGCGCGCCCCGCCAGGATGAGCAGCAGCGTGGAGAGCAGCGGCGTGGCGTAGGAGAGGCCCCCCAGCGCTTTGATGTTCCCGCGCTTCATGCCCACGTCCCAGACAAAGAAGGCCAGCCCCGTGGGCCCTGCGCCCATGAGCAGCAGGACACCCCACTCTCCCAGGCTCGGCCACACCGTGCGCTCGAAGACGAGGTGGCACAGCGCGGCGAGCACCGCCGTGACGCCGCAGAAGCCCCCCACCGTGTCCGTAGGCACCGCGCCGAAGCGGCGCGAGAGCACCGAGTACGCTCCCCACGTCACCGCGCAGGCGAGCGCCGAGGCGTACCCCGTGGCGTACTCGGCCCGGAAGGCCACGCGCCCTCCCCCCGTCACCAGCAGCAGCGAGCCGCAGAGGCCCAGCACCGCCCCGGCGATGTGCCACCAGCGCAGGCGCTCGCCCGGCAGCAGCGCCGAGAAGAGCACGATGAGCAGCGGCCACAGGTAGTTGATGAGGTTGGCCTCCACCGGCGGCGCCGTCTTCAATGCCAGGAAGTAGAAGAAGTGGTAGCCGAAGAGCCCGCCCACTCCCATGAGCCACACCGGGGCCGGCTGGCGCAGGTGGCCGGCAATGTCCTCGCGGAGCAGCACCCACTTGCCCAGGCACAGCAGGAAGGCGACGGCGAAGGAGATCGCCACGATCTCGAAAGGCGGGAGGGTCCCCGTCCCTGTCGTCAGGAGCGCCAGGCAGGCCCAGAGCAGGATGGCCACCGCGCCAATGGCCGTGGCGCGAGCCGTGGATGCGGTGGAGGGGGTGAGAGCCATGCTGGCCCTCTATCAGGCTCTCCCGCAGGAGCCGACAGAAGCGCCCTACCCTATATAAGGATGCATGCGCTCCTTCCTGGCCCTCCTCTGGCTCGCTGCCCAGGCTGGCACCCCAGACGCCGGGGTCCCCACCCCACAGCCTCGCCCTCCCTGCCTCTCAGCGACACAGCTCGAGGCGCGCGCGCGGGAGACCCTGCGCGAGCCCGGCCCGCTGTCCGCGAGCCCCTACACGGGCCCGCTCTCGCCACCCCTGCCCGTCGCGTGGCCTCCGGCTGGGGAGCCCGCGGTGCGGCTCTACGCCTTCCACTCCATGGCGCTCCCCACCGGCGTTGTCGCCTTCCGCTACTCGTCCCCTCACGCCGTCGCGGAGGTGCCGCTTCGTGGCGAAGCTCCCAAGCTGAAGCGGCTGAAGTCGCGGGTGCTCGGCCGCGAGGACGATCGCCCGGTGAAGGCGTCCAGCGTCTCCCAGGAGCGAGCCACCGAGGCACTGCTCCAGGCGCTGTGCCGGACCGAGCTCCCCTCCGGCCCCGACGCCGAAGCCCTCCGCGCCGGCTACCTCGCATGGGCCGACTCGCAGCCCCTCATGGCCAAGGAGCTCCGAACGCACGCGCCTGCGTTCTTCACGTGGCTCGGCTCGAACAAGCCGGGCGAGCGCTGAACCTGCCAGCCCCCTGCCCCAAGAGGAGCGGAGCCCGCCAGGTCCGGCTACTCCCGGGTGTTACTCCCGGGTGTCGGACTCCCACCGCCGCAGCAGCGAGACGGCCTCGAACTGGCTGGCCTCGCGGAAGGCCAGCCGCGCCGAGCTGTCCTGCTCGAGCTTGCTCTGCACCGACTTCGGCAGCTGCGCGTACAGGTCCTGCCCCAGCAGCTCTTCGATCCGGTCCACCGACGTGCGCGAGGACTCCAGGAAGCTGGCGATCTCGTCCGCACCCTTCGGCGCGTCCTTCACGTTGGGCACCATGTACGCGAACATGCTCAGGTTGCCGTTGGGGTGCTCCAGCAGCACCGTCTTGAAGTTGTGCGTGGGCACCGCGACGCGGCGAGCCTCCGTCCCGATGGTCTCGAGGGCCTCCGGCGGGAGCGGCTGGCCCTTGGCATCCAGGAACAGGTTGCCCGTCATCACGTACGCCTTGCCGCCCGAGGAGGCCACCAGATCCCTCACTGCGTCCTCCAGCGTGGCCCAGGACTCGCGGTTCAGGTCCGGGTGCTGCGGAGCCATGTTGGTCATCAGGTGGCTCTCGTCCATGGCCGCCTGGTCGGGCGAGTCCGCCGCGGGCTTCATGTGCCCCCGATCAAACCCC
>NZ_DASPHO010000390.1:0-5041 GCF_035629615.1 Hyalangium sp.
GCGCGGCAGGCGCGGGTGGCCCTGGCGGACATCGAGAGCGCCCTGGAGGCTCGTCCCCCTCTCCCCGAGCGCGCCGTCCTGTCCCTGGCAGCGGGGGAGGCTGGGCTCGCCCTGTACCACGCGACCCTGGAGATCCTGAAGCCCGAGCAGGCGCACGCCCAGCGCGCCGTCGAGTGCCTGGAGCGTGCCTTCGAGGAGGTCGCCGCCCGGAGGCCCGGGCCGACGCTGTACTCCGGCTACACGGGTGTGGGCTGGGTGGCGGCGCACCTGCGGGGCCGACTCTTCGACGCGGAGGAGGACCCGGCGGAGGCGGTGGACGAGGCGCTGGATGCCGTGCTCGCCGCCGAGCCCTTCCCGGGCGAGTACGAGCTGGTCCACGGCCTGGTGGGCATGGGCCTCTACGCGCTGGAGCGGCTGTCGCTGCCCTCGGGGCATCAGCTGCTGGAGCGCGTGGTGGCGCACCTGGCCCAGCGAGCCGTGCGGGACGAGGAGGGCCTGGTCTGGGTGACGGAGCGCCGGGGAGCCCCCGGGGTCCGGCACGTGGACATGGGCATGGCGCATGGCATGGGGGGCGTGTTGGCCTTCCTCGCGGCCGCCTGTCGCGCGGGAGTGGAGCCAGCGCGACCGCTGCTGGAGGGCGCGGTGTCCTGGGTGCTGGCGCGCCAGCTCCCCGCGGGCGGGCGAGTCCTCTTTCCCAGCTGGTGGGTGCCGGGCACGAAGCAGGTGCCGACGGAGAGCCCCAAGGCCTGGTGCTATGGAGATCCCGGCATGGCCGTGGCCCTGCTCTCGGCGGCGCGTGCACTCGGCGGAGGGCGGTGGGAGCAGGCCGCGCTCGCGGTGGCACGCGAGGTGGCGCTCCGGCCCCCCGAGCACTTCGAGCTCACCGAGGCCGGGCTGTGCCACGGGACGGCCGGGCTGGCGCACATGCACCATCGGCTCTTTCAGGCCACCGGCGAGGCGCTCTTCGCCGAGACGGCGCGGGAGTGGTTCCGGCGGACGCTGGCGTTGCGCCAGCCCGGGACGGGGCTCGCTGGCTTCTGGACCGCCGAGCCTCCCGCTCCGCCGGCTCCGGCCGAGCCCGGCCTGCTCTATGGCGTGGCGGGCATTGCCCTGGCCCTCGCCTCCGCGGTGGAGCCGCTCGAGCCAACGTGGGATCGAATGATGCTCCTGGAACTGCCAGGGTCCGCCTCGGTCGGTGGCCCGTGAGGAAGGTGTGAGGGACTTCATGAAGGAGAGCCGCTCTGGCGATGGCATCATCACCTCCGGGTTCTTCGCCCTTCGCACCCCGCTGCTCCCCTTCGATGTCCTGGGGGCGTGGAGCGAGGGGCTGGAGGCGGCCGCGGCCCCGCCCGCCGAGCGGGAGGCGGCGCTGGCGCGGGACAGGGCCAAGCTGCGCGAGCGGCTGCGACAGCGGCTGGCGGACCCGGTGGTGAGGGAGGCGCTCTTCGTCGCCTCGCCGGTGCTGATGGAGAGCCTGCCGCTGTGGGAGTCGGAGCCGGACTCAGAGGGGGGACGGAAGGTGGAGCGCACGCTGGTGCGCTACTTCGCGCGGATGGCGGGGCGCGCCACTCCCTTTGGGCTGTTCGCCGGGCACTCCGTGGGCCGCATCGCCGAGCAGACGCGGCTGGCCATTCCCGGGCGCGAGGCCTTCCGCCGCCACACACGCCTGGACATGGACTACGTGGGCGCCCTGGTGGAGCAGGTGCGCAAGGCGCCGGAGGTGCGTGGTGCCCTGCGCTATGTGCCCAACTCCAGCCTCTATCACACGGCGGGCCGGCTCCGGTTCCTGGAGATGCGGCTGCGGGGGCGTCAGCGCTCCTATCATCTGGTCGCCGTCGAGCCGACGTCCTACCTGGAGGCCACCCTGGAGCGCGCCCGGGGAGGGGCCACCCTGGCCGCGCTGGCCGCGGCGCTGGGGGCGGACGAGCCGGAGGTGTCTCTCGAGGAGGCGCTCTCCTACGTCGAGACCCTCGTGACCGAGCAGCTCCTGCTGCCCACGTGGGCTCCCACCCTCACGGGCTCGGAGCCGGTGCCCCACCTCATCGATGTGGCCCGAGGCATTGCTCCCCTGGGAGAGGTGTGCGAGCGGCTCTCCGCGGCGCATGGAGCGCTGGCGCGGCTCGACGCGCAGCCGCTGGGCCGCCCGCCCCAGGAGTACCAGGAGGTGGCGCGCCTCCTGGAGGCGCTCCCGGCCCCCGTGGAGCTGCCCCGGCTCTTCCAGGTGGACCTGTACCGGAAGCTGCCGGAGGCCACCCTGTCTCCCGCGGTGGCGGAGGAGCTGCTGCGCGCGGCTCAGGTCCTGCGGCGGCTCACGCCCCAGAGGGCCGACAGCCATCCGCTGGAGGAGTTCCGCACCCGGTTCCTCGAGCGCTACGAGGGGCGGGCCGTCCCGCTGGTGGAGGCTCTGGACGAGGAGAGCGGGATCGGCTCCGTGCTCGCCGGTGGGGTGGGTTCCGGCACCGGCCCCCTGCTGGCGGGCTTCGTGCTACCCCGTGGGCGGGGGGGCGACCTGGGGCGCTGGACGGAGCGATCGAGCCACCTGCTGCGGCGGCTCGAGTCCATCTACCGCACCGGCGGCCGGGTGCTGGAGCTCACCGAGGAGGACCTGAGCGCGCTGGAGTACCGCCGGGCCACCTCGCTGCCGGACGCCTTCGGGGTGGTGGCGACCCTGGTCGCGGACTCCGCCCAAGCGGTGGACGAGGGGCGATTCCAGGTCCTCCTGGAGAACGTCCATGGCCCCTCCGCGGCGCTCTACCTGGGGCGCTTCTGCCACGGGGACCCGGCGCTCGAAGAAGCCCTCCGGGGCCACATGCGCGCCGAGGAGGCGCTCCGGCCTGAGGCCCTCTTCGCCGAGATCGTCCACCTGCCGCAGGACCGCATGGGCAACGTCATCTGCCGCCCCCTGCTGCGCCAGCACGACATCGTCTTCCTCGGTGAGTCCGGGGCCTCGGGCGAGGCGCGGATCTCCATCTCGGATCTCTGGGTGTCCGTCGAGGGGGAGCGCATCGTCCTGCGCTCGCGGCGGCTGGGCCGGGAAGTCGTCCCGCGGATGAGCAACGCCCACAACTACTCGACCTATGGGCTGGGCCTCTACCGCTTCCTGGGGCTGCTCCAGCACGAGGACCAGCCCGGGCTGAACTTCCGGTGGGGGCCGCTGGCGCAGGCGCCCTTCCTGCCGCGGGTGGTGCATGGGCGGGCGGTGCTCTCGCTGGCGTGCTGGAACCTGGAGTCCAAGGTGCTCAAGCAGTGGGGGGAGGCCTCCGGTGCGCAGCGCTTCGAGGCCGTGCAGCGCTTCCGCCGCGAGGAGCGGCTGCCGCGCTGGGTGTGCCTGAAGGACGAGGACAACCAGCTGCCCCTCGACCTGGACAATGTGCTCTGCGTGGAGACGCTCGTCCAAGCGGTGAAGGGGCGCCCCCGGGCGACGCTGGAGGAGCTGTTCCCCGGTCCCGAGGGGCTGTGTGTGCGGGGGGAGGACGGCGGCTACGTGCACGAGCTGGTGGTGCCCTTCGTGCGCCAGGCCACCTCCGTGCCGGCGCGCTCCGTTGCGCCCGCCACCGCCGCCACCCCTGTCCGGCGCAGCTTCCCTCCCGGCTCCGAGTGGCTGTACGCCAAGCTCTACGGCGGCCCGGCGACGCTGGACCGGCTCCTGGGCGGCCCGCTGGGAGAGGCCGTGCGCCAGGCGAGGGCCTCGGGCGCGGCGGACCGCTGGTTCTTCATCCGGTACAAGGATCCGGAGACGCACGTGCGCCTGCGCTTCCACGGGCCGCCCGCGCGGCTGGAGGCGGAGGTGTGGCCGGCCCTGCGCCAGGCCTGCGCCTCCCTCATGGAGGAGGGCAGCGGGTGGCGCGTGCAGTTGGACACCTACGAGCGCGAGCTGGAGCGGTATGGCGGGCCGGCCGGCATCGAGCTGGCCGAGGAGCTGTTCGCCGCGGACAGCGAGGCCGTGCTGGACATCACCCGGGAGCTGGGCGGAGACGCGGGCGCGGAGCTGCGCTGGCGCCTGGTGCTCAAGGGCATGGATGCGATGATGGACGACCTGGGCTTCTCCCTGGAGCAGAAGGCGGCCATCGCCCGCCGGAACCGGGAGGGGTTCGGCGCCGAGTTCCGCGTGGACAGGGGCTTCGAGGACCAACTCAGCCAGCGCTACCGGCGCGAGAGCCGCGCGCTCGAGGCCCTGCTGTTCGGGGCCTCTGCGCCGGACGCGCCCTGGTCCCCTGGCCTGCTGGCCTTCGAGCAGAGGAGCGCACGCCTGCGCACGCTGGCCGAGCGGCTGCGCCATGTCGAGCGTGAGGGGCAGCTGCGGGAGCCGGTGGAGCGCCTGGTCGACAGCTTCCTCCACATGCACGCCAACCGCATGCTGACGGATGAGCACCGGCCCCAGGAGCTGATCCTTCACGATTTCCTGGCCCGGCTGTATCGTTCGCGCCTGGCGCGCCTGAAGAAGGGAACATGAACGAGACGTCTCCGCAGCCGCTGTTTCGTGAGGAGGCGCTGGCTCATCACGCCCGGCCCGAGGCACGGGGCAGCCTGCTCCAGCTCTCTCCCTTGTGGGCGCGCGGCACCTACTGGGTCCTCGTGGTGCTCGTGGTGTGCGGCGGGGTGATGCTGTCCCTGGTGGACATCAACGACTATGGCCAGGGGCCCACCTTCATCCAGGTGAAGGGGCTGGAGGACGTGGCCGCCACCGTGGGAGGGCGCGTGAGCCGCGTGCTCGTTCAGCGTGGGCAGCGGGTGAAGGCGGGCGATCCGCTGGTGGAGCTGTACTCGAACACGGAGAAGGCCGAGCGCGAGCGCGTGGCCCAGGAGTTCCGCACGCAGATGGCGGCGCTGCTGATCAACCCGCTCAATACGTCGGCGCGGCAGGCCGTCGCCGGCCTGGGGGCGCAGCTCGAGCTGAGCGACACGTTGCTGGCCGAGCGCGCCCTGCTCGCCCCGCATGATGGCGTGGTGAACGAGATTCGGGCGCGCTCGGGGCAGTTCCTGTCACAGGGAGAAGTGGTGGCCTCCATCCTTCGCGATGGGGCCGAGTCCTGGGCGCTGG
>NZ_DASPHO010000391.1:0-27036 GCF_035629615.1 Hyalangium sp.
CGTCACCGACACCAGCATGATGTTCAGGATGCCGATGCCGCCCACCACCAGCGACAGCAGGCACACGCCGAAGCCCGCGATGGTGATCACCTGCGAGAGCTGGTTGAAGGACTGTGTCATCGACTCGTTGGTGACGACCTCGAAGTTGTCCTCGTCCTGAGGCCCCACCGAGCGCCGGCGCCGCAGCAGGTTCGACACCTCGTCCTGGGCCTTGTCCACCAGCTCGGGCGAGCGCGCCTGGATGTTGAGATCCAGCGAGCGGTTCTTCCCGTAGAGCGGCTGGAAGGTGCGCAGCGGCATGATGACCAGGTTGTCCATGCTCACCATGCCCAGGAAGCTGCCGCGCCGCTGCAGCACCCCGATGATGGTGAAGGGCCGCCCCTTGATGCGGATCTCGTGGTTGAGCGGGTCCGTCCCCGGGAAGAGCGCCTCCGTCACGTCCACGCCCACCACTGCCACATTGCGCCCGTCCGTGGCCTCCGTGTCGGAGAAGAAGCGCCCGGACGCGATCGTCATGCCGCTCGTCTCCGGGTACTCGGGTGTGGCGCCGACGACTCGCACGTTGGGCCGCGTCTCCGCGTTGGAGGTGGCGATCTTCTGGCCGCCGTCGTCATCCGACGAGCCCACCAGCCCCACGGACGGACACGACTCCTGGATGGCGCGCGAGTCTTCAATCGTCAGATCCGGCCGCTTGGCGTATTTCTGCCAGTTGAAGCGCCCGAAGCCTGAGGGCCACTTGGTGGCCATGAAGGTGTTGGCCCCCAGCTGGGACAGATCCTTGTTCACCTTGATGCGCAGGCCCTCGATGAGCGCCATCATGGTGATCACCGTGGTGACCCCGATGACGATGCCCAGCAGCGTCAGCAGGGAGCGCAGCGGGTTGCCGAGGAACGTCCCGATGGCCAGCCGGAGGTTGTCGATGGCGGCTCTGAGGCCGTCGAAGAAGGCTTTCATGGCTCCTCCCGCTCACTCGTAGCGGAGCGCCTCCACGGGATCGAGGTTCGCCGCGCGCGCCGCCGGCCAGATGCCGAACAGCAGCCCCACCACGGCCGCGAAGCCCACGCCCGCCACCACCGTGAGCAGCTGCACGTCCGCCGCCAGCGGCGTGATGAGCGACACCACCTTGGCCAGCCCCAGCCCGACAACCGTCCCCAGCGTGCCGCCCACCGCGGACACCGCCGAGGCCTCCATGAGGAACTGGAGCACGATGGTCTGCTTGCGCGCGCCCAGCGCCCGGCGGATGCCGATCTCCCGCGTCCGCTCGCGCACGGACACGAGCATGATGTTCATGATGCCGATGCCGCCCACCAGCAGGGTGATGAGGCCCACGCCCACCGCCACGCCGTAGAGCGCGCCCGTGAGCTGCTGGTAGGTGTTGGCCAGCATCTCCGGCCGGTTGATGGAGAAGTCGTCCGGCTGGTCCGCGGGCGTGGCCCTCAGGCGCCGCATGATGCCCACCAGCTGATCCTCGGCTTGCTTCACCACGTCCGCGCTGGTCACCGCGATGGCGATGCTGAACGGGCGCTGCTTGCCGAACGCCGCGTAGAACGTCTTGAAGGGGACCATCACGACGAGATCCTGGTTGTTGTCCAGGATCTTCCCCTTGCGAGACAGCGTGCCCACCACCTGGAAGGGCCGGCCTTCCACGCGGATGGTCTGCCCCACGGGGCTGACGTTGGGGAAGAGCCCCGCCGCCACGTCCGCGCCGATCACGGCCACCGGCCGCGTCGTCTCATTGTCCGCCTCGGTGATGAAGCGGCCCTGCGTCACCTCGAAGCCGGAGATGATGAGGTACTCGCTCGTCACCCCGTTGACGCCCACGGTGGCCAGCTGCTCCTCGCCGTGAGACACGTCCGCCGCGCGCCCCACCACCGGAGAGATCGCGGTGACGTAGCTGGACTGGGCGCGGATCTGCTCCACCTGCGGCAGCGTGAAGTTCTTCCGGTTGCGGTACGTCCACCAGTCCCCGCGGATCACCCAGGGCCACTTGGAGATGTGGAGCGTGTTGGCCCCGATGGTGGCCAGCTGCTTGTCGAAGGAGGAGTTGAGCCCCTGGACGATGCCGATGATCGCCAGCAGGGTGGCCACGCCAATGCCGATGCCCACCGTGGTGAGCACCGTCCGCATGCGGTTGGCCTTGAGTGAGAAGAGCGCGATGCGCGCTCCCTCCAGCACATCGATCCGGAAGACGCTCATGCGCCCCCCGCCGCCTGCACTGGGTGCAGCTCGCGATCGAAGAGCGCCACCTCTCGGCCAGGCCCGTCCGCCACCACCTGCCCGTCGCTGAGGCGCACCGCCCGCGGGCAGCGCGCCGCCAGCTTGGGCTCGTGCGTCACCAGCACCAGCGTGTGCCCCGCCCGGTGCAGCTCCTCGAAGAGCCGGACGATCTCCTCGCCCGTGGCCGAGTCCAGGTTGCCCGTGGGCTCGTCCGCCAGGAGCATGGAGGGCTCGGCCACCAGCGCCCGCGCAATGGCTACGCGCTGGCGCTGGCCGCCGGACAGCTCGTTGGGCTTGTGGTGCATGCGGTTGCCCAGCCCGACCTTCTCCAGCGCCGCCCTCGCCCGCGTCCGGCGCTCGCGGGCCGGCAGCCCCCGGTACACCAGCGGCAGCTCCACGTTGGACTGCGCCGTCTCTCGCGGCAGCAGCTGGAAGGTCTGGAAGATGAAGCCAATCTCCTTGTTGCGGATCATCGCCAGCTCGTCATCGCTCATGCGCGAGACGTCCTTCCCGTTCAGGAAGTAGCGGCCGCTGGTGGGCGTGTCCAGGCAGCCCAGCAGGTTCATCAGCGTCGTCTTCCCCGAGCCCGACTGGCCGATGATGGCCACCCACTCACCGCGGGCGATGCCGAAGGAGATGCCGCGCAGCGCCCGCACCTCCTCGCCGCCCACGGTGAAGAGGCGGGTGATGTCCTGCAGCTGGATGAGCCGGCCATCGCCGCCAGCGCCGTTCTCGGGCGTCACGACTTCCGCCCACCCTTCATCCCGCCCGGGCCACCCGGCTGGGGCTCACGCACGGCGTCCCCGTTGTTCAGCTCCTTGGAGAGCGTGCGGTAGGGGCCCTCGACGATCCGGTCCCCCTCCTGCAGGCCTTCGACGATCTCCAGCTCCGTGTCCGAGGCGATGCCCGTGCGCACCCGGCGCATCTGGGCCTTGTTCTCCGCGTCCACCACGAAGACGACCTTGGCCAGCGACTCCGTCTTGCGCTTCGCCGTGAGCCCCCCACCCTCCACCGGCGGCTTGTAGTCCGGCAGCAGCTTCTCCGAGCGCACCGTCACCGCCTGGATGGGGACCAGCACCGCGTCGTTGTGCGTCTCCGAGGAGATGCGCACCTCCGCGCTCATGCCCGGCAGCACGCCCGGGGGCCGCGACTCCAGCGCCACCGTGACGGGGAACGTCGTCACCTCCGCCTCCGTGCCCGGGTTCTTGATGAGGGCCTTCTGGGCGATCTCCACCACCGCGCCCTGGAAGGAGTCCCCCTCCAGCGCGTCCACCGACACCTCGGCGGGCTGGCCGGGCTTGAGGTGCACCACCTCGTGCTCGCCCACCTCGATCTTCACCTCCATGGCATTGAGCGCGGCGATCGTCATCACCACGTCCTCGGAGAAGTCCGAGCCACGCACGCGCTCACCCACCTCGCGCGACAGCTCAATCACGTTGCCGTCGATGGGGGACACGAGCGTCGTCTTCGACAGGTTGCTGGCCGCCTCGTCATACACGGCGGAGGCCTGCTCGTAGCGCTGTCGCGCCGCCGCCATCCGCGCCGCCGCGGTGTCCCGGGCGGCCTGCACCTGCTCCAGCTCGGCGGTGGACGCCAGCCCCTTGGCCACCAGCCCCTCCAGACGCCCGTACTCGGCGATGCTGCGCTGGGCCTCGACCTCGGAGACCTGGATCTCCGCCTTCGCCGCGCTCTGCGAGGCGCGCGCCTGGTTCACCGAGGCCTCGAAGCGCCGGCGATCGATCTTCCCCAGCACCTGCCCCTTCGTCACCCGCTCCCCATCCTTCACCGCCAGCTCCACCAGATCGCCGGAGAGGTTGGAGGAGATCTTCACCGTGGTGGCCGCTTGCACCTTACCTGCCCCGGTGATGGTGCGGGTGATGGTGCCCTTGCGGACCTTGGACATCTGCACCTCGACGGTGGGGGGAGGCCGCTCCTTCAGCCCGCCCGCCGTGATGGCCGCAGCCCCCAGGAACAGCACGCCAGCGATGACAGCCTTCCACCACTTCATTTCGACTCTCCCGAACTCAGGGTGCCCATGGCCCGCATCAGCACGAAGCGGGCAATCTCCACATCCACTCGGTTCCCCAGCAGCGTCAGCTCCGACTGGGTGAGCTTGAGCTGCGCGTCGCGCACCTCCAGCGTCGAGCCCGCGCCCGCCTTGAACCGCTCCTCGGCCAGCGCCAGGCTCAGGACAGCCGCCTCCCGGTTCTCCGCCGCGAGCCGCGCCGCTTCGATCCGCGTCTGCAGCGCCTCGACGGCGGCGCGCACCGTGGCATCCAGCTCGCGCTCGGCCTGCGCCAGGTTCAGCTCCGAGGTCCGCCGCGTCGCCTGGGCGAGGGACACCTGGGCGTCCGTGGAGAAGCCGTTGAAGAGATCCCACTGCAGCACGACCGCGCCGGACACCGTGTTCTGCAGGCGGGGCTCCGTGAAGACGGGGCCCGCGCTGGGGCCTCCGCGTGAGTAGGAGCCCTGCCCCAGCAACCGCGGGAAGTAGCCCGACCCGGCGACATCCTCACCCAGCTCCGCGGCACGCACCTGCTGCTGGAGCGAGCGGAGGAGGGGGCGGCGCTGGCGGGCCTCGGCGAGTGAGGCCTCCAAGGCCGGCGCGGGCGCGGGCGCCACGGTGAGGATGCCCGGATCCTCTGCCACCAGCGCGGTGGCACCAGGCCGGGCCAGCCAGATGGCGAGCTGCCCCTGGTCCTGCACGAGCTGCGCGCGGCGCTGCACCAGGTTGATGCGATCGTTGCCCAGGTTCACGATCGCGGACAGCTCCTCGCCCCGGCCCACGCGGCCGGCCTGGAAGAGCGCCCGGGCACGCTCGAGCTGCTCTTCGCTGCGCCGCACGGTGGCATCCAGCACCTGGATGGTGGCCTGCGAGCGGTAGAGGTTGAAGAAGCGGTTGACAGCCTCCAGCTCGGCGGCATCCGCCTGCTCTATCGCCTGGCCGCGCGCGGCCTCCGCCGACGCGCCGCTCTGCGCGAGCTGCTTCCAGCGCGCCCGGTCATAGATGATCTGCGACAGGCTGAGCGAGACATCGTAGTTGCCGCGGCTGGAGCCGGGCACCTCCACCGACTGCTGCACGCAGTTGCTGCCGGTGGGATCGCACACGGGGGTGATGAAGCGCTGCCGGCCGCTGGCGGCCCCACCCGCGCTCACGGAGAAGTCCATCTGGGGAAACAAGGGCGAGCGCGACAGCCGGATGTCCTGCTCCGCACGCTCCACGTCGAGCAGCGCGAGCAAGGCCTGGGTGTTCCTCCGGCCCTCGGTGCGAACCTCCTCTAGAGAGACGGGCGTCCCCTGGGCCACCGGAGCGGCCGTGGCACTCGGTGCAGCGCTGGCGCCTGGAGTGGCGCTGGCGTCCGTCGGGCTCTGAGGGGCAGCGGCCAGCAGCACAGCCATCAGGAGCGCGCTCATCGGCCACCTCCCATGCCCGGTCCACCCGGCCCACCGGCCATGGCGGGCAGCCCGATCATGAAGACGCCCACGAACATGGCATAGAGCACCCCGGCCAGGAGCAGCGCCCGGCCGCGGCGCATCCCCGTGGCGGAGGAGAAGCCCAGCCCGAGCAGCCCCACGCTCCAGAGGTTGAAGAAGTCCACCGCCTTCAACACCTTCTGAACCTTGGGGGAGAGCCCGTCGAGCAGCGCCAGGCTGGAAGGCACCAGCGTCTCCACCCGGGACTCGGTCATTGAATACTGCGCCGCGGCACAGGAGGCGAAGATGAGGTGGTACAGGGCGATGGGCAGCATCGCGATGGCGGCCACCGCCATCATCTTCCCGAAGGCGCCGGGCGTGCCGAAGAGCCACGCGGCGAACCAGAGCACCGCCGCCAGCACCAGCACCTGCAGGGGCATCAAGAAGACGCCCTTGGCGATGCCCCCCACCAGCGCCTTGCGGGAGGAGGTCTGAACCTCGTCGGCGAGCTCGCTCTCCGAGTACCGGGTGATCTCGCCCGACAGCTGAAGGCGCTGGATCGTGGCCGGCGCCGCATCCCAGCGCAGGGCAAAGGCCGTCCCGGACAGCGACACGGAGAGGCACAGGAAGAGCAAGGGCCACACCCAGCGGCGGGCTTCGATGGCGGCCCCCATCCCGTCGAGCGGATCGACGAGGACGAGGGCGGGTTGGGCAAGTGAGGTCATAAGGTCAAGAGGTTCGGGCACTTTACGCCGGGGACCACCCTGTCATTGCCTGGACAAATCAAGGGCGCCGGCCGAACAGGCGAGCAACCTGCCACATTCCGTGGAATCAGGGGGTTACCCCTACCTTGTAGCGGGCTGTAGCAGAAATTTTGCTGCCTGGATCGAGAGGGTGTATTTGCTCGGCTGCCCGCTTGCCGGAGCGCCAATGGTCGATAGCACGGATCTCGCGCAGGTCCTCCACGAGGCGAAGGACATTGCCCAAAGCGTCTCACAGAAGCTCAGCTCAGCCCACCTGCTGCTGGCGCTCTTCACGGTGGACAACCCGGCGCAGGTGCTCCTGAGGGAGAAGGGCATCGACGAGGACGGGCTGCTGGAGCTCATGACGGAGGCCCCGGCGGAGGAGGAGCACCTGGTGCGCGAGCTGTGCCAGCGCGCCCGCGTCATCGCCCAGCAGTGCGACTCCCGCGAGGCGGACTGCCTGCACCTGCTCATCGCCTTCGCTCGGGTGCGGTGCGCGGCGAACGAGCTGCTGACGCAGGCGGGCGTGGACCTGATTGGCCTGCGGACCACGGCCCTCTCCTACTTCACGAGCGGACGCATGCCGCGGAAGCTGCAGGCGGGCCGGGTGCAGCAGGCCCAGGCGCTGGGGACGCGCTACCCCCTGGGCAGGCCCCTGGGCGCGCCGCCGACGCCCCTGCCCCAGACGGCCGTGGCGCTGAGCCTGCCGCGGCCGGCGACGCCGAGCCGCCCTTCCCTGCCCGCGCTGTCGCCGCGGGATCTGATCGATGTGGACGAGGGCGTGGACGAGGCGCCCGAGGTGGCCGAGCCGCTGCCTCCGGCGCCCGTGGCCCGCGCCATTCCCGTGCCGCCTACACTTGCCGCCCCTGCTGCGTCTCCCCTGCCTCCCATGGTGGCGGCACCCGCACCCCACGTGAAGACTCCGACGCCCGTGCCGTTCCCCGTGCCGAAGGCGGGCGAGTCGCTGGCGCTGGATCCCAAGGCGTTCCCGCTGCTCACGTCGCTGGGCCGCAACCTGAGCCTGCTCGCACAGCAGCGGAAGCTGGATCCGGTGGTGGGCCGGGCCAAGGAGATCGAGGAGGTCATCGACATCCTCGGCAAGCGCCGCACGAACAACCCGTGCCTGCTGGGTGAGGCGGGCGTGGGGAAGACGGCGGTGGTGGAGGGCGTGGCGCAGGTGCTGGTGGCGCTGCGCGGCACGCTGGCGACGAAGGTGCTCGTCGAGCTGGACATGGCGTCGCTGGTGGCGGGCACGCAGCTTCGGGGCTCGTTCTCGGAGAAGCTGAACGCGCTGAAGGAGGAGGTGCGGCGGGCGGACGGGCGGGTGGTGGTCTTCATCGACGAGATCCACACGCTGGTGGGCGCGGGCGCCACGGGTGAGGGCCCGCAGGATGCCTCCAACGAGCTGAAGACGGCGCTGGCGCGGGGCGAGTTCCCGTGCATCGGCGCGACGACGCACGACGAGTTCCGGAAGTTCATCACGCAGGATCCGGCGCTGGAGCGGCGCTTCACGCCGGTGGTGGTGAACGAGCCGTCGGTGCCGGAGACGGTGGAGATCCTCAAGGGAGTGATCGGTCGGTACGAGGAGCACCACCGGCTGAAGTACGCCCCGGAGGCCCTGGAGGCGGCGGCGTCCCTGGCCTCGCGCTACGTGACGGACCGGTTCATGCCGGACAAGGCCATCTCGGTGGCGGACCTGGCGGGCTCGCGCTGCCGCCGCGAGGGCAAGAACTCGGTGGAGCCGGCGGACGTGGCGCGGGTGGTGGCGAAGCTTGCGGGGGTGCCGGAGGAGCGGCTGCTGCTGAACGACTCGGCGCGGCTGCTGAGCCTGGAGTCGGACCTGACGCACCGGGTCATCGGGCACGAGGACGCGGTGGCGCGGATTGCCCGGGTCATCCGGCGCAACTACGCGGGCTTCGCGTCTCGGCGTCCCATGGGCTCGTTCCTGTTCCTGGGACCCACGGGCGTGGGCAAGACGGAGATGGCGCGGGCGCTGGCGGAGGTGCTCTTCGGAAACAAGGACGCGCTGGTCCGGCTGGACATGAGCGAGATGGCGGAGCAGCACGGCGTGTCGCGGCTCATCGGCTCGCCCGCGGGCTACGTGGGCTATGGCGAGGGTGGCCAGCTCACGGAGCCGGTGCGGCGCCGGCCCTCGTCGGTGGTGGTGCTGGACGAGATCGAGAAGGCGCACCGCGAGGTGCAGATGCTGCTGCTCCAGGTGCTGGAGGAGGGCCGGCTGACGGACGGCAAGGGCCGGCACATCGACTTCTCGAACACCGTGATCGTCCTGACGACGAACCTGGGGGCGGAGGCGTTCTCGAAGACGGGGCGCGCGCTGGGCTTCGGGGCGGATGCGGGCGCCGGTGGGCAGAGCGACATGGATCTGGCGAGCACGGCGGCTCGCAAGGCCCTGCCGCCCGAGCTGTGGAACCGCATCGATGAGCGGCTGCCGTTCCGTCCACTGCGGGAGGTGGAGGTGGCGCGGATCGCGACGCTGCTGCTGACCGAGAGCAGCAAGCGGCTCGCGACGGAGCGAGGGATCGAGTACGTGGCGGGCGCGGATGTCGTGGGCCACCTGCTGAAGTCGGGCGGCTTCGATCCACAGCTCGGGGCCCGGCCCATGCGCCAGGTGGTGCAGCGGCTGGTGGAGGCCCCCCTGGCGGAGCGCATCCTCTCAGGGGAGTTCGTAACGGGCGATCGGGTGCGGGTGGCCGTGCACGACAGCCAGCTCGCCTTCCAGCTCGTGACGGCCTGAGCAGACCGAGGGCGCCTCCTTGCCTGGCCGTTCTCCCCGCGTACGTCCAGGCGCAAACCCGCCTGCAGGGGGCTGCAATGTCTTCAACGGACAGATGTTGGATCGCAGGGGCTTGCTGAGGTCCGCTTCCATGCTAGTCCCCTGGATTCCAGTGCCTTGAGTCAGGGCTTCAGGCAGCTTCGACACTCTCCCGGAGGAGCATCATGACGATCTCGCAGCAGGCTCTGCCCAGCCTCGCCAATATGCATGCCGGCGACCACTACTGCGGAATCTATCGAACGGACGAGGACCATCGCGCCCTCATCATCGACTTCATCCGCCATGGCGTCGAGCGTGGAGAGAAGATCCTCTACATCGTGAACATCCAGTCCGCCGCCCAGCTGAAGGTGACCCTCGAGACAGGCGGCGTGGACGCCGAGGCGCTCATCCAGAAGGGACAGCTCGTCATCGTGACGGCGAAGGAGGCCTACCTGAAGGGAGGCGAGTTCAATCCCGACAAGATGATCGCGCTCCTCCAGGGAGAGACGGAGAAGGCGCTGGAGGAAGGCTACCAGGCCCTTCGCGTCACCGGTGAGATGACCTGGGCCTTGGCCGGTGAGCCCGGCTCAGAGCGGCTCGTCGAGTACGAGTCGAAGCTCAACCAGTTCTTCCCGAACAGCAAGTGCTACGCCATGTGCCAGTACGACCGTCGGCGCTTCGACTCGGAGATGCTCGTGGAGATCCTCCAGACGCATCCGAAGGTGCTGTTCGGCCTGGAGGGCTTCGACAACTCGCGCATGTACTTCGTTCCTCCGGAGGCTTTCCTGGGAAGTGACCGCCAGAGCGCAGTCCTGGGTCGATGGCTGGAGAACCTGTCCTCGCGCAAGCACTCAGCGCCCTGAATAGAACCGCGTGTCCGGCAACCGCTCACCTGCTCCAGATCTCGTTGGGTTCGCTCGGCAGATCTTCAGCCTGCTGAGCGCTGAAGACGTCCTCGTCCACGCGTGCCGGGAGGCGCGCTCGCGCACCGGGGCTGCCCTGGTGCTGGGGAGCTACCTCTTCCAGGGCCAGGAGTGGAGCGGCGGTCTCCACGTCATCGTCGATGGAGAGCTGCGCCAGGCGCCTCCAGCGGCGCTCTCAGCGGCCTTTGCCCTCTTTCGTCGCCTCTCCACAGCACGCCGAACCTTCACGCTGACGCGAACAGCCGAGTCCAGCGCCATCTTTGATGGGCTGTCCGTCCACTCAGGCGCGCCCGCGACCTCGCTGTGTGCCGTCCCCATCCTCCGTCGTGCCGGGCGCATCGCAGGCGAGCTCATTCTCGTGGATACCGAGCCTGACCGCTTCGCTTCGCTCGACGACGAGGCGCTCGGCGCCCTGGCGGAGTGCACGGCAGCAGCGCTCGAGAACGCACTGAAGTTCGCTCGCGCCAAGAAGGACCAGGATCGTCTCCACCTCTTTGCCGAGGCGACAGAGGAAGCGCTCTGGGATTGGAGCTTCGAGAGAGATGAGATCTGGTGGGGCGGAGGGATTGAGAACCTCCTGGGACGTGGTGGCGCAACCATCGAGATCAGCTCCCGCTGGAAGTTTGGTCGCATCCATCCCTCGGACGTCGAGCGGGTCCAGCAGTCGCTGAAGCGAGCCCTGGACTCTGTCCAGTCGTCGTGGCGGGAGGAGTACCGCTTCCGGCGCGCGGATGGCTCGTGGGCGGTGGTGGAGGATCGTGGCTATTTCCTGCGCGAGGCGGACGGCCGCGCCTACCGGATCATCGGTGCGCTTCGAGATATCACCGAGCTCAAGAAGTCCAACAACCGCCTGCGCATCCTCTCGGAGATCTCGAGAACGTTCGCGCAGGCGACGCTGACGTCCACAGGGGCCTTCGACCTGATTGCCCAGACGGTGACGGAGACGCTGGGCGAGGTGTGCGCCATCCGCATTCTCTCCGACGACGGGGCCCGCCTGGAGACGGTGGGCTTCCACGACGTCAGCGCTGAGCCGCACAGCCCACGTCGGGACCTGCTCAAGAAGCTGCCTTCCGCTGGCGATGACGGGTTCGCGGGGGAGGCCCTTCGAACGAGACAGCCCCTTCTCCTGCAGTCCGTCAGGCGCGAGCAGCTCGAGGCCCTGGTCCGCGCTCCCCTCTTCCGGGAGCTCTGGTCCGACGCGACGACGATCATGGCCGCGCCGATGCTCGTCTCCGGAGATCCCGTCGGTGCCCTCGTCATGTCACGTCGCGGGCCGGTTCCGTTCACGGCCGAAGACAGCATGTTGCTCCAGGACATCGCCGACCGCGCCGCACTCGCGATCGCCCACGTCAAGCAGACCCGCGCGATTGAGCGGAGCGAGCGGCGCTTTCGCTCCCTTGCCGAGGCATCCGCAGAGGTCGTCTGGACCACGGCCCCCGACGGGAGGGTGGTGGAGGACTCGCCCAGCTGGAGAGCCTTCACCGGCCAGACGCTCCAGCAGTGGCTGGGCTCGGGCTGGTTCGAGGCCCTCCACCCTGAAGACCGCGAGCGCGTGGACCAGGCCTGGTCGCAAGCGGTCGCACAGAAGGCGCACGTCGAGATGGAGTACAGAGTGCGGCGGCCGGACGGCAGCTACACCTGGACCGCCGCGCGCGCAGCACCCGTTCTGAATGAGGACGGCTCCGTCCGTGAATGGATCGGGACCAACACGGACATCACCGAGAAGAAGCGAGTCGAGGACCAACAGAAGTTCCTCGTCAGCGCCACAGCCGCGCTGGCGGAGTCCCTCAACGTGGACGTGACGCTCGACAAGGCCGCACAGGTCGCGGTCAGCAGCATCGCGGACTGGTGCAACATCACCCTGCTCGATGGCCAATCTGGCAAGCCTCGCAGAGTGACGCTGACGAACAGGGATGCGGCTCGAGCCCTGCAGCTCCGCACGGCGACAGAAGGGCTCCTCGGCGAGGACCGGTTCTCTCTCGGGACCGCCCATGTCCTCCGCACGGGGGAAGCCCAGTTGCTTGCGCGCTTCGAGGAGGCGCATGTCCGCGCAATCGCGG
The DNA here is from genome assembly GCF_035629615.1 of Hyalangium sp. GTDB lineage: Bacteria > Myxococcota > Myxococcia > Myxococcales > Myxococcaceae > Hyalangium. The sequence continues at coordinate 12,131 of NZ_DASPHO010000391.1, forward strand.
CCGCGCATCCCGGTATCGAGGCCGTGGTGCGAGAGTTCGCTCCGCGCTCGCTCCTGGCCATTCCCATGAGGGTGGTGGGGGGGCGCATCCTCGGGGCCATCACCCTCGTCACCACGGACGAGTCGAGGCGCAACTACGGCCCTTCGGACCTTGCGTTCGCCGAGGAGTTCGCGCGGCGATGCGCCATCGCTATCGAGAACGCCCAGCTCTTTCAGCAAGCGCAGGAGGCCATCGAGGCTCGGGACGAGTTCCTCGCCATCGCGTCACACGAGCTCAAGACGCCTCTGACGCCCCTCCTGCTGCAGGTCCACACGCTCGAGAAGAAGATCCAGGAGTACGCGAGGGATGAGAAACAGGCCTGGCTCGCGCAGCGCCTGAGTCGAATTGGACGCCAGAGTGATCGTCTCAACCGGCTGATCTCCCAGCTCCTCGACCTCTCGCGCATCGTCGGCGGCCGCTTGCAGCTGGAGCCTGAGCTCGTAGATGTCACGGCGCTGGTCCAAGAAGTCGTCGCGGACTTCAAGGAACAAGGTGAGCTGACTCGAGCGCGATCGGAAGTGCAGCTTCAGCTGGACGGCTCCGTTGTGGGCCGGTGGGACCGGATACGCCTCGAGCAGGTGATCACCAACCTGCTGTCCAACGCGCTCAAGTACGGCTCTGGAGGACCGGTGACTGTCTCGGCCACGGTCCATGACGGGATCGCACAGCTCACCGTCGAAGATCGAGGCATCGGCATCGCCCCGCAAGATCAGGAGCGCATCTTTGGCCGGTTCGAGCGCGCGGTCTCGGTCCGTCACTACGGAGGACTGGGGCTCGGGCTCTTCATCGTGTGGCAGATCGTCGAGGCCATGGGTGGAAGCATTCGAGTGGTGTCTGCCCTGGGCGAGGGCGCGAAGTTCACCGTGCAGCTTCCGCTCACCGGGACGCCGATCCATGGGACGCCGCTATGATGGCGCGGCATATGGGTTCGGAACCGATTCCCGCGCGGCGTGTGAGAGTCCTGGTGGTCGGCGGAGGCCGGCTGGGTGGAGCGCTGGCGCTTTCTCTCTCCGCACGAGGCTGGCCCGTCAGCGTCCTCAGTCGAACCGAGGTAGGCCGCCGTCGCGTGCAACCACTCGGGCTGAAGCCTGCCACCCCCAGGCACCTGGCTCAAGCGCGTGTGGCCCTGCTCTGTGTCCCCGACCAGGCGGTGCCCGAGGTCGCTCGGGAGCTGGCTCGCACGCTGGGCCCAGGCGCAGCGCTCGTGCACTGCGCAGGAGCCCTCTCCCTGAAGGCGCTGGGGAGGCCCCGAGGCCGTCCGCTCGGCTCGTTCCATCCGCTCTGCGCAGTCTCGGATCCCAGGGACTCGCTGGCGGGACACGCGGTCGCCCTCAGCACCCGCTCTCGGGCCCTGAAGGCCGTGCTCCGGCGCATGGCGGAGGATCTGAGGCTCCAGGTACTGGAGGTCCCCGAGGGGCGCCGTGCCGCCTACCATGCGGGCGCAGTCTTGAGTGCGGGCTGCGCGGCGGCGCTGCTGTCCGTGGCCGTGGAGGCCCTGGGCCACGCCGGCATCCCCGAGGACCAGGCGCTCCAGGCGCTGCTCTCGCTGATGCGCTCGACGCTGCGCGGCGTGGAGACCCGGGGGGTGGTCCGCGGGCTCACGGGCCCCATCGTCCGAGGGGACGCGAGTGTCGTGGCGGCCCACCTGGCGGCCCTGCCTCCCGAGCCTGCCGAGGTGTACCGCCTCCTCTCCCAGCGTGCACTTCGGCTGGCGGGCTCCCGACTCTCTCCGGACGCACGCGCCGATCTGACAAAGCTCCTGAATGAGCGATGAACCCGGAGGCCATCGCGGCTAGGGTCTCGGGTTCAGCGCTCATGAAGCTTACGAAGCTCCAGATCCACAAGTACCGAGGCGTTGCGCCCGGCACCGAACTCTCCTTCAGCCCGACGCGCAACCTCGTCGTGGGCAGGAATGGCACGGGGCGGACGACGCTGCTGGACCTGCTCTCCATGGTCCTCTGCTCGGACTTCTCCGGGCTGGTCCACGAGGAGTTCTCCCTGGAGTACGAGCTCACGCTCCTGGGAATGAAGCTCCACGTCCGGGCCCGGAACGAGCCTCGCTCCTCCCTCGCGGAGTCAGCGGAGGCCGCGCGTGCAGGTGGGAAGCTGCTGCCTCTCCACACGCCGGAGGTGGTGACCCACCTCGAGCCGCTCCTCGAGGCCACCTTGCGGCTCGCGGCCCCCGCCACCCAGCTGGTGGTGCGCGCGGATGGCTCGGGCCTGTTCTGCGAGGTGGACGGCCAGCCCGGCTACTCGCGGTCCATGCACTGGTCGGTGCTGGATCGCTCGGTGTGGACGTTGATCTTCATGGTGGCGCAGTACCTCGGTCCCGGGGTGAAGGAGCGGCTCAAGGAGCTGCTGCGCCGCACCTTCCTGCTGGCGCCGTCTCGGTTCGACGAGGCGCTGGGAATGTTCAGCCACATTGGCAGCATCACCTACGCCATGGAGATTCAAGGCGACGAGGTGTTTCCGCTCGGGCTGATGTCCCTGCCCACGTGGATGCCGGCCTGGCTCCGCGAGCGGGTCGAGCGGGGCCCTCCCCCCAATGCGTTCGAGTTCTCCCACCAGGAGCTCGAGGGAAACTTCCTGGCGAAGTTCGTCGCCCTGGCGGGCTTCGCAGCGGGTCGGCTCCGAGTGGAGGTCCTCGAGAAGCGGACGTACGAGAACGGCGGGCGGCTGGGGTTTGGCCGGTTCGGCTTCCACTTCACCCGGAAGGACGGCACGGAGCTGAACCAGGCGCAGCTCGGCTCCGGGCAGAAGCGGCTGCTGTCCTTCCTGTACTACCTGGACGTCAACGAGGACTTCGCCATCGCGGACGAGCTGGCGAATGGCCTGCACCCCCGCTGGGTGGAGGCGTGCCTGCGGGAGCTCGGCGGGCGGCAGGCCTTCCTCACCAGCGAGAATCCGCTGCTGTTCGCGCATGTCCCCTTCGGGTCCGTCGAGGAGCTGCGGGCAGCGCTCATTCTCTGCGGAGCGGGGATCCAGGAGGGCCGTGAGCGGCTCGTCTGGTCCCATCCGACGACCGAGGCCGCTGCGAAGCTCTTCGAGGCCCACAAGGCGGAGGGCCTCCCGCTGGGAGAGCTGCTGCAAGCCCACGGGCTGTGGTGAGCCCGAGGTGCTCGCGTGTCAGGCGCCTTGGGGCCGGGCCACGTAGAGGCAGCACACACCGAAGGTCAGCGGCTGCACCCGCAGCACCTCCAGGCCGGCCTCGCGCATGGCGTCCGCGAACGCCTCCGGCGGAGGAAAAGCGGCAATGGACTGCTGGAGGTATTGGTACTCGCGCGCCCCCGAGAGCAGCCTGCCCACCCACGGCACCACGGTGCGGATCTGGAAGCGCGCCAGCGGCCCGAGGATGCCTCCGCGCGGCTCGGACAGCTCCAGGATGGCGATGCGGCCGTCCGGCTTCGTCACCCGGGCCATCTCCCGCAGGGCCCTCAGCCGATCCGGCACGTTGCGAATGCCAAAGGCCATGCACAGCCCATCGAAGCTGCGATCAGGGAATGGCAGCTCCTGCGCATCCCCAACCTGCAGCTCGCACTTCCCGGCCAGGCCGGCGGCCGCCACCTTCTGCTTGCCAATCTCCAGCATCCCCACGGAGGGATCCACGCCCACTACGGTCGTCTCCGGGTGGCGCCGCAGCACCTTGAGCGCCAGATCCGCCGTGCCCGTGGCGAGATCCAGTACCCGAGCGCCCGGCTTCAGCTCGAGCGCATCTACCGTCTTGTTGCGCCAGCGCTGATCGATGCCCAAGGACATCAACCGGTTCAAGAGATCGTAGCGCCGGGCAATCTTGTCGAACATGGCGCCCGAGCCCGCCCGCATCACGGCAGCACCGGGCTCTGAAGGGACTGAGGGGGACTGGGGCTCCGTGCTCATGGCTTCCTTCCGGCTCGACAGCGAACCTCGCGGCCTATAGCACCTTGCGCGTGGCCCGGGCTTCAACATCCTGTGCCCGTCCAGCGCTCATGAGGCCGAGGGGTGCCAGCGCCGCAGCAGCCGTGCGCCCATCAGACTCACCGCGCCGAACAGGACGATCCCCAGTCCGGCCGCGCACATGACGGCCGCGAACATCAGATCGGTGCGCAGCTGCCGGTACGCTCCGAGCACCAGGATCCCCAGCCCAGCCGTGCCCTCCGAGAACCCAGCGACGAACTCGCCGACGATGGCCCCAATGACGGCCAGGCCCGAGGCGATGCGCAGGCCGGTGAAGATGTGGGGCAAGGCGCTGGGCAGCTCCAGCTTGAGGAGCGTGGCGAGCCTGCCTGCGCCATAGAGGCGGAACAAGTCGCGCAGGGCGGGCTCCACCGAGCGCAGGCCGCTGAGCGTGTTGGCGATGACGGGGAACACCGAGACGATGAAGGCGGAGGCAGCCACGGCCCGCTGCCCCGGTCCAAACCACAGCACGAGCAGCGGTGCCACGGCGACGATGGGGACTGTCTGCAAGAAGAGGGTGTACGGGTAGAGCGCGCGCTCGAGCAGCCGGGACGAGGAGAGCACCACGGCGGCGAGGGCTCCGACCAGGGCGCTCAGTCCGAAGCCAATGAGCGCGGCCTCGGCGGTGACCCAGGCGCTGGCGGCAAGCTCGCGGGCCTCCTGCACGCCGGTAGCAAACACGGCTGACGGCGGCGGCAGGAGGAAGGCCGGCACGCCCAGGGCCCGCACGAGCCCTTCCCAGAGGGCCAGCAGCACGAGGAGCGCGGCCACGGGAGGAAGGACCGAGCGGAGCAGGACTTCGCGCAGCACTAAGCGCCCCCCCGTTCCAGGGCCTCGGAGAGCGCTTGCACCTCGCGGGCGAAGGCAGACTCCAGACGCAGGGCCGCGGCGCGACGGCGTGGCAGTGACAGCACCCGGTCCAGCACCACACGTGCGGGGCGCGGGGAGAACACGATGACCCGCTCGGCGAGCCAGGCTGCCTCGGAGAGCGAGTGGGTGACGAAGAGCACCGTCATCCCCAGCTCGTGCCAGAGCGCGCGCAGCTGTTCATCCAGTCGGCCACGCGTGAGCTCGTCCAGCGCGCCAAACGGCTCATCCAGGAGCAGGAGCCGGGGCCGAGTCACCAGGGCCCGAGCGAGCGACACGCGCATGCGCATGCCGCCCGAGAGCTCGGCGGGATGGCGGTGGGTGAAGTCGCCCAGCCCGATCTGGCCCAGGATCTCGCGGGCGGCGGCGTGGCGCTCGGGACGGCTCACCCCCGACAGCTCGAGCGGCAGGGCGGCGTTGTCCAGCACCGAGCGCCAGGGCAGGAGGTGGGCGTCCTGGAAGACGTAGGCAATGGGAGCGCGCGAGCCGTGGGGCTGATCGGGCGCGTGGGACAGCTCCACCTGGCCGCGGGTGGCCGAGTCCAGGCCTGCGATGATGCGCAGCAGGGTGGACTTGCCACAGCCGGAGGGCCCCACCAGGGCCACGAAGGAGCCAGGGGTGAACTCGAGATCCACCCCGTCGAGCGCGGCGACGCCTCCTGGAAAGGTCCGGTGGACCTGCGTGACCCGGACGCCAATCCCACTGCCGGAGGGCAGGAGATCAGGGGCGGGCGGCGCCAGCTCGGGAGCGAGGAAGGGCATCGCTCCCTGCTTCTATCCCCCCTGTGGGAGATTGGCCACCGCGGCCGTGAAGCCTGGCCGCCTGCCCTCCAGGGACTCTCAGGAAGGCCCTAGCTGGTGAGGATGATCCGGCCGCCCTGCATCGCTTTGCGGACCAGCGCCAGGGCCTGCTCGGAGGCAGCCTCGGCCTCGGTCAGGCGGCGCAGGCACAGCGGCCCCTGCTCCGTCGTCACCGCGCGCTTGAGATCGGCCAGCAGCATCATCGCCGCCTGCATCATCTCCTTGCCCTGCGGCGACTCCTCCGCGGGCTTGCCGGACTTCTCGGCCAGGTACTGGGTGAAGCGCTTCACCACATCCAGCGTCTTGTCCGGATCGAACTGCTCCAGCAGCCCCCTGATGCGCGAGGGGTCCACTTGAAGCAGCCGCAGCGCGCCGACCTTCGAGAAGGAGGGGTGCGGCAAGCCGATCTCCGTCATCTCGAAGGTGCCCAGCAGCCCCTCCTCCGGAGCCTTGTGGGCATGCGGCACCATGTCCACGAAGAGCGCCAGCGGCTCAGCGCCCTGCTTGTAGGCCTCGAGCTCCTCCTCATCCAGCGGGGGGAACTGCTGCGGCACGCCGATGAAGAGCAGCGGGAGGACGATCTCTCCCCAGAACTCCTCGGGCGCGCAGCCGGTGCCGCCCACCGTGGCCACCATGTGGGCCATGAGCTCCACCAGCCGCGGCGCGCGCTCCACCTGCTCCGCCAGGGGCTTGGACGCCTCCAGCCGCTGCAGCGACATGACGATCTGCCCCTCGAACTGCTGGCGAGACTCCTGAGGCAGCGGCGGCTGCGTGCGCCCCAGCGCATCCTTCACGTCGCGCGCCAGCGAGTCCGGCTTCGACTCGAAGGTGCTCTTGGCCTTGGCCGGATCCAGCACCACGAACTGGAGGAAGCCGGGATCGAACAACCGCTGGTAGTCCGCGGGGCCCAGCTTGGGCTGTCCCCCGAGCGACATGGCCGCGCCGGCGTTGAAGCGCACCTGCCCCAGGGAGTTGCGGATGTCCGCGGCCAGCTTCTCCAGCATCGACAGGTTGCCCTGGCTCATCCCATCCATCACCGCGCCGAAGGGCGACAGCATGATGATCGCCGCCGGGAAGCCCAGCGAGAACCCCTCGGGCGAGTCCCGGTTGGGGAACCAGAAGGCCTGGTGCTCGGAGGACAGGCGCGCGGCGAACGCCCCGGCCAGCCCTAGTGCCAGCATCTGTTGCTCCCGCCGGTTCGCCTGGAACGCGCCGCCCACCAGCTTGAGGACACTCTTCTCCACGTCACCCCAAGGAGCCTTCAGGAGATCCACGGGCTTGCCCTCGACGTTCTCGAGATCGGCCGCGAGCTGGGCCTGAGCCTGGTAGACGTGCGGGGGAACAGGGAGGGCCTGAGGATCGGGTTGGGCCATGTCACATCCTGGAGTGGGGAAAACGTGGGCGTCCCCTTATCGTGAAAAACGTGCCCTTGGCCACGATTTGTGCCTCTAGGATGGGGATATGCCCACGCTCCGTCAGGCATCTCGGGGCCTTGCCCTTCTCGGCTGCCTGCTCCTGCTCTCCTCGGGGTGCGCCTTCGTCTCACCCCGGTTTTCCCAGGAGGTCCAGGCGTCCTTTGCTCGGGACGAGATGCGGAAGCTGACCACGCGCTCCATGGAGCTGTACTACCCGGAGCACCTGAAGCCAGCCGCCCTGCGCATCGCGTCGCGGGTGGAGGCGTGCGTGGATCGGCTGCGCGAGCTGTCCTGGAGCAAACGCCCAAGGGATCGGCTGCTCATCTACCTGACGAGTGCGGGCTTCAACAACGCGTACGTGCAGCCGGACCTCGTGAGCACACCGCAGCAGATGGTGATGCCGGCGCACATGAGCCTGGAGCTGTTCAACCTGATGGATCTGGGCCAGACGGAGCTGGGCGACGTGGGGTGCCACGAAGCCGTGCACTACGTGCAGATGCAGCAGGTGGAGGGGCTCTGGCAGGGCATCAACTTCACCACGGGCGGCATCATCCAGCCCAACATCTTCACCGAGTCCTGGTTCCTGGAGGGGCTGGCCACGTACTACGAGGGCCACTTCGATCGGGACACGGGGCGACCGAACAGTCCCATCTGGCGTGGCTCCTTCGAGGCCATGGTGCAGGCGAACGAGGGGGAGCTGAACGCCGGGCACCTGTCGCCGGATCACCGGGAGGCGGACCCGTTCGGCGGCAACTACCTCACGGGCAGCCACTTCGTGGGGTGGCTGGTGCGCACGTACGGTGAGAAGAAGCTCTGGGCGCTGATTCATGAGCAGGCCCAGTCCTGGGCTCCTCCGTTCGGCGTGACGCTGCGCTTCCGGCGCGTGTACGGGGCGACGATCGGCGGGCTGTTCGACGAGTACACCGCGGCGCTGAAGAAGGAGCTGCCCCGGCGCCAGCGCCCGGCCTCACAGGCGGTGCTGGTGCCGGACGTGGGGTACTTCACACGGATGACCGTCTCCTCGAAGGACGGCGCGATGGCGCTCGTGCACGTGGGGCGCGAGGAGACGGCGCACCTCACCGTGCGCAAGCGGGATGGCTCGGTGCGCTTCTCGAAGGATCTCACCCTGCTGCTGCCGGGGCGCGAGTGGATCCTCAGCTCGCCTTCGGTCATGAGTGGCCTGTCCTTCACTCGAGACGGCGCCCTGCTCTACCTGGTAGCGGCCGATATCAACAGCGAGGGGGCCTTCCTGTCGCGGCTGTGGCGGGTGGACGCGCGGACGGGCGAGGTGCTGCGCACCTGGGAGATCGAAGATGGCATGGGAGGCAGCGTCACGCCGGATGGCAGGGCGTATGTCTTCGCCGACATCAAGGGCGGCGACATCGCGAACCTCGTGCGCCGGGATCTGGAGACGGGACAGCAGGAGCCGCTCACTCGCTTCGAGAAGCATGTCTCTCTGGCGGCTCCCGCGGTGTCTCCGGATGGCCAGCGGGTGGCGTTCGCGATGCGAGGGCCGGACGGCTGGGATCTGGCGCTGCGCGGGCCGGACGGGAGCGTGCGCTGGCTCACGCGGGATGGGCACTTCAACTACTCGCCCCAGTGGATCGATGACGATCAGGTGCTGTTCCTGCGCGAGCAGGACGAGCGGTTGCAGGCGCATGTCCTGAGGCTCTCCACTGGGGAGCTCATCCGCGTCACCGACGCGCCGCACCTGGTGATGGATGCCTGGCCGACGGGTGACGGGAAGGTGGCGTTCCTCAACCGCGAGGGCGTGGTCTTCTCGCTCGATCGGGCTCCGCTCGCACCAGTGGCGGAAGCTGCGCCCCAGACCGCGGCAGTCCCGACTCCAGCCCCCACGGCGCCTGCGGAGCCCCCTCCCCCCGCGCCGCTCGCTGACGCTCTGGCGCCTCCGGCCGCCCCGACAGCCCCTGACGCTCCGGAGAATCCTCCGGGTGCGCCCCCGTCTCCTGAAGCCTTTGCCGAGTTCCCTGCGTCCCCTGCGCCCCCGACCTCCGGCAGCGAGGCACCTGCATCTGAGTCCTCCCCCCCTGAGACACCCGAAGCCACCACGCCACCCTCCCCTGGAGACACGACGCCTTCCCCCTCGCTTCCGGCTCTTGCCACGGTGCCGCTGGCCGATGCGCCGGTGGCCGAGCCCCCTCCCGTTCCAGGAGCCGAGGTGGAGATCGTCTCCGACGAGCCCTACTCGCCGCTCGAGCGGCTTGGGTACCCGGAGCTGCGTGTCCCGCTCGTGCTTGCGTACCTGGACGAGGACACCGAAGAGCTCCGTGTCCAGGGCTTCATCTCCCTGGCGGGACAAGATCGGCTTGGCTTCCATGCCTGGGCGATCAACGCCTCCTACGACTCGGGCACGGAGGACCCGAGCCTCTCGCTGAGCTACGGCAATGCGCAGCTCGCGCCATGGTACGTCCTGACCTCCATCGGCTACACGAAGGACGAGGACCAGCGGGATCTCCAGGCGTCTCTCTCTGCCTCGCGGAGCTTCTGGACCACGCCGGTAGCGTTCGGACTCTTCGGCCTGCGGCGCCAGTACTTCCAGAATGGGGCTCCCCGAGAGCTGACGACTTTGTTCGGCCCTGAGGTGTCCACCGCCTACTTCTCCGGGGCAGGCACCTCGTACGGCGGCACGCAGAAGGGGCTCGGGCTGTCGCTGTCCGCAGGGGTCTTCCCCAAGGCCTTCGGCACCAACAACACGATGGGGAACATCCGAGCGGAGGTGTCGACGTTCCTCGGGGGCCTGCCTGGCTTCAAGAGGGACAACCTGTCTGTCTCGCTCGCGGGTCGATTCCTGCCCGGGGCTCCAGACAACTTGCTCGAGGTGGGTGGAATCTCATCGGGCAGCGCGCTCTACCAGTCGGAGCCGAGCCGAGGGCCCAGCATCCCGCGTCAGTTCCAGCCGGGCACGGCCTTCGCCGAGTACCTGCGCGGCTACGAGGACTTCACCGTCCGCGCCCGCCACGCCGTCATCGGCAGTGCCCTCTACCGCTACCGGTTCATCGTCGACTACGGCTGGGCCTCGACGTTGTATCTGCTGCCTTCGCTCTTCGTGAACCAGTTCGAGGTGGAGGGCTTCGGCTCATGGGCGCGCACGGACTTCCGGGACAACCTGCGCGCGGCCGGCGGCGCGGCCCGGCTCCAGCTCACGATGGGGGGGCTGCTCCCCATCGGCCTCTACTACCAATACGCCTACCGCTTCGATCGGGACTTGGGCCCGCTGCACCTCGTGGGCGTGTCCTTCTAAAAAGAGGCTTCTGCATAGCCCCCCTTTGTGAACACCAGAGAGGCATAGGATGGAGGCGGCGGGAATCGAACCCGCCGCTTGGAACTTCTGGCGAGAGCGATCTCACTCGGTCGAGCGCAGGCCCCGTAGGACTTCCAGGCGCAGCATTTTGAGAGCGGGCTTGGCGGAGTTCCGTGGGTGCCCACCAGTAGCGTGTGCCCTGGCGAGGTGTGGCTGGGGAGGGACTGGTGCGGGAGCGCGGGTGGGAGTACCGGCGCAGGCGGCCGGAGGGGACGGTGCTGTATGAGGCGGTGAGGGGGTGGAGGAGCCGAAGAAGGAGCGCAAGCCAGCGCTACCGGGTCTCACTCGGTATGGGATTCGCCGCAGCCTGCGGTTCCGCGTCGCCCTTCAGGTAGACCGCCGCCTCAGGTTGAAGATCCATGACCATCCCGCAAGCAATGCCAGTGATGAGACCGCCAAAGTGGGCAGCGTTGTCGATGAAGGTCGCCAGCAGACCTAGAACACCGTTGATCCCGATGCACACCGCCATCTCCACGATCAACCGCTTGCGAGCCGTGGCGGGCCATCTGTAGCGATAGCGAAGACCCACCGCGAAGAGAACGCCGATCAGACCCAAAATGCCCCCAGAGGCTCCAACGCTGGTTGCGGGCGTCGCGATGAAGCTCGCCACAAAGCCAACGATACCGGCACTGAAGTAGACCAGTAGGAGGCGTCGCCAGCCGTAGAGGTTCTCGACCAGCCGCCCAAACTCAGATAGCGCCGAGAAGTTGAAGATCAGGTGCCCAAGCCCAGCATGCAGAAACATAGGCGTTACCAAACGCCACAGCTCGCCTGCGCCGATCCGGTCATTGACCTTTGCGAAGTGAGCCTCCAACCCCTGGGGTGGCAGCAAGAATGACAAGACAAATGGGAGGACAATGCTCCCAACCAAGACCCATGTCGCCCTTCCGGGCCGTGCGAGATACAGGCGAAGAGCCCCATCTTCGGGGGTCGGATCTGGGATGATCCCGCTCACGTCCCCCGTCTCCCGCATGGTCCTGAGCTTTTTCCGCCGTCGCGCCAGAGGCAAGATGGGCAAGCCAAAGATGGCAACACCCAGCACCACGGTGAAGAGGATCTCCCGGACGGGTGCTCCCTTTCGGGCTGACGACAGAGCGACCGCCAGCACTAGCGCCATGATCGAACCGATGAAGATGTCGAAGATGACGAGCGCCCGAAGGGAGCGGGACACGAGATACTCGCTGTAGGTCGGGACGAGGCGAGCCAGCTCCGGAACGGAATGTAGGTCAACTGGACCAGAGGCCGTCACGCCTCCAATCTGATCCCTGGGGCGGAGTTTTCCGGCCTTTGCAAGGGCCACAAGGTCGTCGAGCGTCCCGCCGAGAACCTTGCGACTCCCCCTCATCACTTCAAGGTGCTGCTGATCGCTCATCTCCTGATACTACTTGAGGATTCCTCTCGAGACACGAGCTGCGAGCCCGAGCGGACTGGCAGCGCGCGGGCCGCCGTCCTGCCTCTGCGCTGAGGCGCCACGCCCGGACCGACGCTGCTGGAGCAGGTCCGCCAGCTCCAGCGGTGCATCCACCTGGCTCCAGAGAGCGGAGTCCCCGCTGTATCCCGTGAGGAGCACCCGCGCGCCCCGCTCCCGCATCAGCTCCCCGACGCGATCATACTGGCGGAAGCAAAGATGGGTGGTCGGCGTCTCGGAGCACGGCGCATCGAGCTGAGCGAGCGTCATGGACTCCTCCCCCACGTGCAGGCCAGGCCGCCCGAGCTTCTCCTCCACGGCGCGGATGAACGTACGCTCGTCCGACGTCCGGGAGCGCTCATAGACGAAGGAGACGGTGTGGAACTCCGGGGCCTCCGTCTCTCCCGCTGCGATGAGCTGATGCGCCACGCAGGCGACGGAGGAGGAGTCCAGCCCGCCGCTCAGCTGATGACGTTGTTCTGCTCAAGGAAGGTTGCTCTAAGGCGTCCTTGATTTCCTCGGAGACGATCAGGGTGCTCGACCACCCCTCGGGACGGAAGACTGGGGATCTTCAACCGGCCCTCCACATGCACGGGCATTCCTCCCTTGAAGTCCCAGTCCTGCACCTTGCGGCCATGGCTATCGATGGGTGTCGACGAGGAAAATGTGGAGGCAGCCCGCGCAACGCGCATGGCCAAGCCCCGGAGTGGGCAGCGCGGTATTGCCCATGGAGGCCAGCGTCCTGACAGAGGGAGTATGACAAGGACGGCCCCGCGTCCCCCTCTTCAGGAACGCGGGGCCGTGTCTCACAGGCCTGGGGTTAGGACGGCCGCACCGTCAGAGGCAGCTGCGGCAGCTGAAGCCCCTCGCTGACCGGGGGCAACTCGCCCGTGAGCACCGCGCCCAGCTGGCTCACCTGCTCCAGCGGGACGCCTTTGAAGTCCAGCACCGCCTTGCCCTTCTGGTTGCGCAGCGCCACCTTGACGAGCGTGCCCTTGCCCTGGGGGAAGCGCAGCGCCACCGCCTCGGAGTACTGCTCGGCCAGCACCACCTTCTCCGGCGGCAACGGCTTGCTGGAGGACGGCTTGCGCTTGCGCTGGATCGCCCGGCGCATCTGCTCCACGCTGCACTTCGCGAACGGCTCCACGGCCACCTGCCCCTTCTCGTCCGGCACCTCGATGGGCGTAGGGCCCGGCTCCTCGGGGTTGATCTCCAGATCCCCCGCCTCCTTGTAGGTGAGCAGCAGGTGCAGGCACGTGACACCGAAGCGCTGCGCCACCGGCTCACTGAAGGTGCGGGCCACCGCCCCGTACATGCTGAGCGCCGCCTGGGACAGGTCCGCCAGGTGCTTGCTGAAGTACTCCCGGGCGTCCTTGTGCCCGGCCTTCTCCGCCAGCTTCTTCTCCACGATGTAGTTGTAGATCTGCCCGATGCAAATGTTGGAATGCCGCGGATTTACGGAGGGGCGGCGCCCTCGAGAGCGCAGGGGGGCTCGATAACCTGCTGAATTGACAGCAGTGGGCTCCCGCTGCACACAACCGAGATAGTCCGCGCTCGCGGACGGTGCAGTCGCCGGTCCTGACTCAGTCAGGAGTAGTCGATCGCCGGTCCTGACTCAGTCAGGAGTAGTCGATCGCCCACGGCAGCCACAGGGGCGTGGTGCTGCTGTTCTCCCACTCGAGGCTCCCTTCACAGGCCGTAGAGGCCCGCCTGCCGCGCGTAGTCGAGCACTCGGCGAGGTACCAGCTCCACCGGGGCTTCACCGCGCGCCAGCATCTCGCGGATCTTCGTGGAGGACACCTCCGCCAGCGGCGGCCCCAGGGTCTTCGGCGCCGGGTAGCCGGCCCGGTACAGCACCAGCACCCGCACCATCTGCTCGATCCGATCGAAGCTCTTCCAGCTCGGCAGATCCTTCAGAATGTCCGAGCCGATGATCAGCGAGAACTGGATGTCCGGGTAGCGCTCGCGCAGATAGGTCAGCGTCTCCACCGTGTACCCAGCCCCGCCCCGCTCCGCCACCTCCTGCTCCACCCGGCTCGTCTTCATCCAGCCGGAGGCCTCCTCGCACATCACCTCGCACATCCGTATGCGGTGCTCGAAGGGTGCCAGCGCCTTGCCGAACGGGTGCTGGTACGCCGGCATCAGCCACACCTCGTCCACGCCCTGCGTGGCGTGCACGTACTGCGTGGCCAGCAGGTGGCCCACGTGCGGCGGATTGAACGAACCTCCCAGGAGCGCCACCCGCAAGGCCACCTCACTTCACCGACAGCTTCGTCCCGCGCCCAAGCAGGATCTCCCGCGGCTCCATCACCACCGTCCCATCCAACCGGAAGGCCGTGAAGCGCAGATCCCGATCCACCTTCTCCAGCAGCCCGCACGTCTGCTCCGCCGCCCCGGCCAGCCGCCCCGGCGCCAGGAAGTAGCGCGGGCCGATCTGCACCACGTTGGGCTCGGACTCCTTGCCGTGGATGAAGAGCGTGGCGTTGAGCAGATCCTCCCGCGTCAGATCGTTCTTGTCGTGGACAAGGCAGCACAGCGCATCGCCCACCATGTCCAGCAGCTTCCGGGGAATGTTCGGGTCCATGTACTGGAGGCAGTCGCGCTCGGGCACGCGCGCGAAGCGCTCCAACACCAGCAGCCGATCCTCCTCCGCCGCGAAGTCCGCCGGAGCCTCGCCGAACGCGGGCGGCCGTGGCAGCGCATCCTTGGCGGACAGCCAGTGCGACACGTCCGCCAGGAAGTCCATGTCCGAGTACTCACGCCCCCCGCGAGCCTTCTCCCTCCGCTCCAGGATCCACGCGTCCAGGTCGGTGTAGCGCCCACCGACGAACATGAAGCGACGGGCGCCCTTCGCCCGCAAGAGCTCATAGGCCGCGTCGATGGCGGCGAGATCACCATGGCTGTCGGAGAGAACGCCAATCACGGGAGGCCTGTCCTCAAGCGTACAGCAGGAAGGGCCTCCTTTGCTTCTGGAAGGCGTCCGCCTGGGCGGAGAAGCCCTCCATGAGCCGATCCAGCGGCCACCCCTCCTCGAGGCCCCGGCGCACCTGGTCCGTGCCGCACAGCAAGTCAAAGGCGGGCACGTCCTCCACGAACTCGTAGGCGTCCGCGCGCCAGGCGAA
>NZ_DASPHO010000392.1:0-80172 GCF_035629615.1 Hyalangium sp.
GAAGGGCTCGTGAACATCCGCGCCGTGAGCGTGGGCATGATGGGCACCTATGCCCTCGGTGCGGACGGAACCCTCTGGCAGTGGTTCGGACACGGGACCGGCACGGCCCCCCCCACGCAGGTGGAGGGCATCACGGGCGTAGTGGCGGTGGCGCAGGGCAATGGGGCCGCACTCCACGTGGTGCGCGCGGATGGCACCGTCTGGGGCAGGGGCCTCAACATCAAGGGGGTGCTCGGGGTGCCGGGCGTGATCCGGGCCGAGGACTGGGTGCAAGTGCCGGGGCTGACGGACGCCGTGTCCCTCTCGATGGACTCCACGGAGTCACGCGTGCTGGCCGTACGCGCGAACGGCACCGCGGTGAGCTGGGGCAGCAACACCGGCGGGTCGATCGGTGATGGCATCTCCCCAATACACCTCACGCCCGCGCGCGTGCTGCTGCCCTGCCGGCTGGTGGCTGTGCCCTCGTGGGAGGAGGGGCAGGGTGAGGCTCAGAGGTGCCACGCGGAATGAGGCAGCGCGGAGGCCTTCCCCTTCACCGCGCTAGAGGCCACGCTACCACTCGACCCTGGTGACGGGGCTCGTGGCCACTGGCCCGGGTGAACCTGGCATGCGGTCCCTGCTCGACGCGACGAGGTATCCCCACTAACCTGCCAGGACCGGGCTCCCCCGGGCCAGCGGCCCGAGCGAGCTGTCGGATGAGGCTCAGAGCCTCGTAGAGACAGGAAGACCATCGTGGCCGGCAGCAACCTCCTGACACTGTTTGATGACATCGCCAGCCTCTTGGACGACGTCGCGGCCATGACCAAGGTCGCGACCAAGAAGACCGCTGGTGTCCTCGGTGACGATCTCGCGCTGAACGCCCAGCAGGTGGCAGGCGTCGCTGTCGATCGTGAGCTGCCCGTCGTCTGGGCGGTCGCGAAAGGCTCGATGGTGAACAAGGCGATCCTGGTGCCTGCCGCCCTGGCCATCAGCGCACTGGTGCCCTGGGCGATCACCCCGCTGTTGATGCTGGGGGGGGCCTTCCTCTGCTTCGAGGGCTTCGAGAAGCTGGCCCACAAGTTCCTGCACAGCAAGGCTGAGGAGGAACTCCATCACGGAGAGCTCGTCCAAGCCGTCATAGACCCCGCGGTCGATCTCGTCGCCTTCGAGAGGGACAAGATCAAGGGCGCGGTTCGTACCGACTTCATCCTCTCGGCCGAGATCGTCGTCATCTCGCTCGGCACAATCGCCTCCGCGACCTTTGGCCAGCGAGTCGCCGTGCTGGTCGGCATCGCCCTCATCATGACTGTTGGCGTCTATGGCCTGGTCGCCGGCATCGTGAAGCTCGACGATGCGGGGCTCTACCTCAGCAAGAAGTCGGGCACCGGCTCCTTCAGTCAGCTCCAGCGAGCGCTCGGCCGGGGGCTGCTGCTGACCGCCCCCTACCTGATGAAGGGGCTCTCCATCGCAGGGACAGCCGCCATGTTCATGGTCGGCGGCGGCATCCTCACGCACGGCATCCCCGCGCTGCATCACCTCAGCGAGAATCTCGCGCACGGTGTAGGGACCGTGCCAGTCATCGGAGGGGCCCTGCAGGCGTTGGCACCGACGCTGGTGGATGCGCTGGCCGGGGTCGTTGCCGGGGCGCTTGTCCTGCTGGGCGTAACAGCGGCGAAGCGCGCCTTCCAAGCGGTGCGCCCGAAGCCTGGCTAGGTCCTCGCCGCCCACGCCCAGACGTCATCCATGCCTCTGCGCCCCTTGGCTCGTGCAGGCCGGTAATAGCCGCCAAGCAAGGAAAGCTTGTAATCGCTAAAATTCCGGTCATACTTGCATATTGCAGTATGCGCTTGGCGCTTTAACGCCCACATGTCATCCCAGCAGTCAAGGAACGACAGATGATTACATTCTCACTGAAAAATTGGGGAACCGCCCTTCCACTCGCTGCCCTGATCTCACTCATGGGCTGTGGAGGCTCGGAGGAGGTCCAACCTCAAGAGGTTGAGCTCGGCTCGGTTCATCAGGAGTCGCTCGTCAGCGACGGCGCATTCCTATTCAGGTATGGGACCTTCGGCGGCAACGGGCGCACGTGCCAGTCCTGCCACCTCGCTACCACCGGAACGGTCAACCCCGCACAGCTTCAGGCGCGCTATGCCGCCAATCCCAACGATCCCATCTTCCGGCCGCTGGACTCGGACAATGGGTTGGGCAGCAGTTACAGCCGGCTGCTGAACAACGCCACCATCCTCGTCACCCTGCCGCTGCCTCCCAACGTGAGCCTGGCGAGCAACCCGACGGCCAGGACGATCACGTTGCAGCGCGGCATCCCCTCCACCCTGGACACGCCGGCGCTGGATCCCGTGCTGATGGCCGATGGCCGCGCGCCCACCCTCCAGGCTCAGGCCCTGGACGCCATCCACGGCCACGCGCAGAACACCCTTGCGCCCACCCTGTACCAGTTGAACGCCATCGCCGCGTACGAGAAGACGCTGTTCTCCTCTTCGGCGCTGCGCAACTATGCCAAGGGGACGGGGCCTCAGCCGGGGCTGCCGCCGGGCAACACCCTCTCGGAGAAGCGTGGGCGCGTGTTCTTCAACCCGGAAGGGTTGTGCGGCTCGTGCCACTCCGGCGCGTTGCTCAACGAGATCCCGGTGAACAATGGCCTCGGGCTGCCCCCCGGCCTCGACTTCATCTCGCACCTGGTCTCCGAGCTGAACCCGGGCAATCTCCCCGTCCAGACGCTTGTCATCACGAACCCCGACGGCACCACCACCACCGTTTCCACGCCTGACCCCGGCCGCTTCCTGATCACCGGCAACAATGCCGACCTCAACGCGTTCAAGATCACCGGCGTGCGCAACATCAAGAACACCGCGCCCTACTTCCATGACAACTCGGCGAAGACGCTCGAGGAGTTGATGGAGCACTACGCCAACGTGTTCATGGTGTTGGACGGCATCGTCATCACCCCGCAGGAGCAGGCGGACATTGTCGCTTACATGAAATTGCTCTAGCCAACCGGTGCAAGGTCACCGGGAGCCGGAGGCGGCGGGAATCGAGGCCGTGCAACCTTTCCAGGCGGCGCGGCCCCTTTTAGCCTAGTGCCATGCGCTCGCCTGAGATTCCGCATCGCCTGGGGTGGCTGAACTATGGGTCTGCCCCTGCCGCACGAGCCATCGGGTTCCCGGATGCTGCTCGCGACGCCGAGCTGCTCACGCGGGCGCGGCGCACGGCGTCGGGCGGGTGGGTTGTGCAGCTCACGCATGCGCCGCTCTATCTCGACAACCCCACTCACCTGGGCGCGCTCCTGCGGACCTATGAGCGCTTCCCGGAGATCGGCGGGCGCTCTGCCCCCTGAGCGAGGTTGGAGCGCTCACAGCCAGGCCTGATTCATTGTCTGTGAAGGAGAAGTCGGTGAACAGGAGCGGGTCGCTTGCTGCACAGCGAACGGCCACCTCATGGCCGTCTTTGGACATCAGCCGCTCCACTTCGTCGGTATGAATGAAGCCACCAACTTCCAGGTGGAATGCACCATGCCCAGACTCACGACCCTCGCGCTCACGATCGCTCTGTTCTCGTTGCCCGCCCAGGCAAAGGACCCGTCCCTCGGCGCGACGACCTTCACCGTCTACGAGGCCTTCCTGAGCCCCGCCCAGGAGCCAGGTGAGGAGTCAGAGACGCCGAAGGCGCTCCAGAAGAGCCTCGGGGCCACAGCCCCCTCGGTGCCGCGAGAGAGCCGAAAGTCCCGGGGCTATGGGCAGATCCGGTTCGCTCGGGATCTGAGCAAGGCCTATGTCGAGGTCGAGTTTCAAGGGGTGAACCCCGCCGACATCCTCATGTTCCACATTCACTGCGGCCCTCCAGGCGTCCTCGGCCCCATCATCGTGGACTTTGGAGAGTCCGAGAGCCCGGCAAAGCAGCTCTCCGAAGGCAAGTTGTCGGTGGAGCTCACCAACAAGAATGTGAGGTTCATCAAGGACATGCCGGGGCTGAAGCCCTCGTTGCCCGAGAGCTGCCCCGCCGAGCTGGGGTTCCTGGCCCAGGCCAAGACCCTTGCCAGCCTGGAGTACCTGGCGAAGAAGGGTGTGCTCTATTTCAATCTCCACACCAAGGCGCATACCTATTACGGAGAGATGCGCGGTCAGATCTACGCGGTCCAGCAGTAGTCGTGTGCGATTCGGCGTGCTGGCTGCGCTCGTTCAGCGGGCAGCGAGCACCGCGAGGGCCTGGATGACGAGGTCGTCGTGGTCGAAGGCCAGGCGAGGCCGCCGCTCGACAGACACGAAGAGTGCCGCCGCGGCGTCCGAGCCACCGAGCACAAGGCTTCCAGCGGTGTCGTGAGAAGCGGCGCCGTCGATGCGGATGGCGAAGACATGGCTGCGCACCCACCGCTCGTCGGTGTCTCGAGGGTCGCGCCCGCCGCCAGCCACGACGCAGACGGGCACCAGCGCGCTCGCCGGCACCCGCATGCCGGTCTCTTCGAAGAGCTCTCGGACGGCGGCGTCGCGCGGCGACTCACCCGGTTGAACGAACCCTCCAGGCAAGGACATCCGCCCCGCGGCGGCGTCACTGTCGTCGTGGCGCCGAATCAGGAGCAGCTCTTCATCGCCCAGGGCGCCGCGCCGGACGAGGATGACGTCGGCGGCGTCGTTGGGCCCCGGATAGTGGAGCCGGCCCCAAGGACGCGTGTCATCGAGCACTGCTAGCACACCCGCCGCGTCGTCGACGAAGCGGGCGTGCTGGCTGGCACGCGCGGCGTCCACGGCGGCACCCCGCAGCCCCGACAGCAGCACGTGCCGGGCCCGGACGTTGTGCGCCGCCTGCTGCTCGTCCGCGACGATGAGGCCGCCTCCGAGGAAGAGCCCGAGCCCATGGGTGTCTCGCACCAGGCGCACCACCGGCGCAGCCTTCTCGTACAAAGAACGCGCGCAGCGCCAGAACTTCTGAACGCGCCCATCGAGGTCATCCGCCAGTGTCTCACCCACGATGGCGCCGAGGACCTCGACGCCCGCCAGCGCGGCGAGGCCGTGGCTCAGCCCTTCCACTCCGTGGAGCGTTCCTCCTGTCAGGAGCACGCCCCCGCGCGCCGCGAGGCCGCGAAGGACTTCCTCGAGGACTGTGGTGGCATGTCGGACCGCGTCCGGTGACCAGGCGGCAAATGCGTGACGCCACGCCCCCGCGAGCCACAACACCGGGCGATCGGCCAGGGTGGGAACCTCGTCAACGACGGTGGCCCCCAGCTCGCGCAGCCGCTGGTCCTGAGCCGCGCGCAGTGCACCGCGGAGGGCTGCAAGCTCGGCGGCGCGAGCGGGGGTGAAGTGTCGCCGCGGCGCGAGCGGAGGAGGGAGCCAGTCTCGCAGCGGTGGCGCTGCGTGTTCCCGCTCCTGGCGCCGCGCCAGCAGCGTGTCTTCCGTGAGGCGCAGCCGGGCGAGCCGTGCCTCGTCAAGGCCGCATGCGAGTGCGGCGCGCGCTTCCTCGAGGGCGGAGGTGCCATAGAGGCCCGCACCGTCGCTGCCGAGGACGACCGCCACGCCAGCGTCCACGTACCGGCGCAAGGGCACCTGCAGCGTGGTCTGGATGTTGTTGAGCGCCAGGTTGGAGGTGAGGTTGAACTCCACCACCACCCGGTCCGCGTTGCGGGCCATGGACGCGAGGGTGTCGTCGTCGACGCCGTAGAGGCCGTGGCCGATGCGGATCTCGACGCCCGGGAAGGGCAGCAGCGTGCGCACCGCCACGCGGACGTTCTCGGGGAACGCGGGGTTCTCGCCCGCATGGACACGGACCACGAAGCCGGGCCGCGCTCCCCCGAGCGCCGCGGCACGCTCGAGCACCGGGACAAAGGCCCGCGTGGAGCAGGTCTCATGGCCCATGATGTCCACGCCCACGACAGCCCGGCTGGTCAGGCACTGCTCGAGGCGATCGAGCACATCGAGGTCCCACTCGAGATCGTCGTGACGCGACAACGCCACAAGGAAGCGGAGACGCACGCCGCTGGTCGCTTCAATGTCCTCAAGCGAAGCATGGAGCGCGGCCAGCACCTCCGGCTCCACCGCCGTGGACAGCGAGAGCTCGGCATAGGACACCCCGGATGCGGCGAGCTCCTGGGAGATGGCGCGCAGCTGCGGGACGAAGAGCCTGGGGTGCTTGGTGAACGGACTGCGCCGCGCGTAGAGGCGCTCCATGTCATGGAACGTGATCTGCCGATCGAGGGGAACGTCGAGGCTGCGCGCGAGCCGCTCGCGCGCCAGCACCTCGAGCACAGTGGCAGGGACATCCTGGCGGGCATCGATGCCTGCCTCCGCGAGCAGCCCGCGGGGCACGGTGACTCCTTCCTCAGCGGCCAGCTCGAGCAGGGTTCGTCCGGGGAGGGCGGCGGCGAAGTGCGTGTGGAGGTCCGTGCGTGGCGAGAACGATGGCGGACCGGCGGGGAGCGTCATCGGCACATCGCTGTCGGCCAGGAAGCGCGCCTCGAAGGCCGTGAGCGCCTCCACGGGCAGGATGTCGCCCAGGCGAGCGCGGACTTGTCCGCCGAGCACGAGCGTCTGTCCCCCGTCGCCCACCCTGAGGTGGCGCTCCAGCGCGGCGCGGAGACGGCTGCGGTCGTCGTCGGACTCGACGAGGACGCGATCCTCCATCCACCTCACGCGGTGGCCGGGAGCGAGCGTCAGGCCGGGAGCCATCGTCATGCCCGCAGAGCGTACCTCCACCCCCGTGGCAACGGGAGCGAGCTTGGGAGGCCACCCACGAACCCAGGAGGAACTTCGCCATCTTCACTGGCCGTCCTAGACTTGTCTTCAAGCCCGCACAGGGGGAGTCATGGCCATCCGAGTCTCGAACGAATCACCGTCTGCTGCCCAGGCCGCAGCTGAAGCCGCTCGCCGCGCCGCGGAGGAGGCCGCTCGCCGCGCTGCGGAGGAGGCTGCTCGCCGCGCCGCGGAGGAAGCCGCTCGCCTCGCCGCGGAGGCTGCAAGCTCCGCTCAAGGGAGTGACGCCTTTACCTCCACCTCCACGCCCCAGGGGCCAAGCCTCTCGGGAGAGACAGTCCCCGCCGAGGGCAGCTCGCTGCTGATAGAGAACACGGGCGACGGCAGTGTCAACTGCCTGGACGGGGTGGGAGACGTCCTGGCACAGGCCGCTCCCGACGAGCTTGCCCGCTCCGAGGTCCTCTTCCTGACCGATACGCGCCCCGGCGCCGAGGGCGAGACCGGTCACGTGGTCATCCACCAGGGCGACCACATCTACGATCCAGCCACCCAGCAGTGGTCGGAGTCCGCGGACTATCTCCGCGACCACCCCGAGTACCAGGTGGCGGGCACGGTGCCGGGAGAGGTGGTGCACTCCATCCTCTCGGCAGAGCCGGGGCTCGCGCGTCAGGCCGCCCTCGAGCAGGCGAACCTCCCGCCCCACCTCGCCCAGATGGTGGTGGCGGACGTCGGTGGCGGGCTCCCCGAGCCCCGCTGGCTCGAGCAGGGGAGCAGGCCTCCCTGGTTCAACGCCGCGGAGTGGAACCACCTCGTCCCGGAGGACAAGGCCGCCATCCTCGACGAGATCCGCGCGGACTGGGCCAGCCATGTCGAGGCCATGGAGCCGCCGTGGATGCGTGAGGGCACGGCACCGCCGCCCCTGAGCGAGGACTGGGACCAGCTCTCGCCCGAGCAGCAGCAGGAGCGGGCCCTGTCGCAGTGGGAGGCCACCGTCCAGGAGGAGCTGGCCTTCTACTTCGGCGAGATCCCCGAGGGGGGCCTCCCGGCCGAGGAGCCGCTCCTGCTCTCCACGAACGGCGCGCCCTGGGGACAGGGGATGAGTGGCGAGTGGGCCACGTATCATCAAGAGGGCCAGGACCCCATCGCGCAGTACCTGAACACGGGCCTCATCCTGGGGGGCGAGGGCGATGACTACACCCACGGCAACCTCTGTGGCGAGCTGTCGGTCATGTCCGTCGTCGGTCTCGGCATCGCCGAGGGCCTGCAGAACTTCAACGCGCTCGGCCTCACGACCCAGGATGGGACGGCCATCCTCAGCGATGGGGAGGCGCTGACGAACTCCACCCATCTCGAGGAGTTCTTCCGCCAGAACGGGTGGCAGGTGGTCGGGGAGGATGGAGATGGCAACGCCCCGGCCATGAAGGATCTGAATGGCGGGCACAGCGCCGCCAACACCTACAACAACAACCACGCCCGGGAGCCCACCTCCGAGGAGGTGCAGCGCCTCCTGGCGGATGGAGGCGCCTTGACCGTCCTGGTCAACATCGACGGGGCCCAGGATGGAATGCTGGCCTCGGCGGGGGACTCGGCCGACGACATCACCCACTGGGTGAGCGTGCTCGCCGTCAGCGAGAATGCCCAGGGAGAGACCTACGTGCGGGTCTACAACCCGTACCAGAACCGCGAGGAAGTGTACTCATGGGAGGAGTTCCAGAATGCCTGGAACACCCCCAGCCCCAGCGAGCAGGGGTACACCTACGTCGCGGCGAGGCCGCCCGAGACGAGCACGGACGCGCCTTGAGTGCCGCCGCATGGGCCGTGGGTCACCTTCCAATCAGAGGCTGGCCCGCGCAAGGCCCAGGCTCCGCCTCGCGAGCTCGCCCGGTGACGCCGAGAGCTGCTCGATGCGCCGCTGCGGCAACGCCCGGAACAGGAGCCAGTCCTCGCTCTCGAGCGGTCCCTTCACCAGCTGCCCGGTGTCGAGCAGCTGCCGTCCGATGAAGGAGGAGTCGTCTCCCAGCGAGAGCCGGAAGCGGACCTGCTCCAGCCGCCCGTCGTCCAGTCTTGCCCGGCCCTCCACGTAGACGCTGTCCGCGCGGAGGAAGAGCTGAGAGGCCCCCTCGACCCGGCCGTAGGAGTTGTCCGCGAGAATGAGCTCGAACTCCTCGCCCCGCAGCACCGAAGGGCTGTCCCCGCTCGGGGTGTGGCCCACCACCAGGCGGTGGATTCCCGCATGGGCCAGCGTCGCCACCAGGGACTGGGAGGGCAGGGTGGGGTGGTTGTTCTCGTCAGCCATGCGCCCGTACACCACGCTGGCGGTGTTGATGCGCTGGCCAGGAGTCGGTGCCTGGTAGGCGATGAGCGGCTCCCAGGCCGGGGTGCCCCCCCGCTCGAAGCGCCGCTCGGTGAAGGCCTCGAGCTGCTTGCTGTACCAGCGGTTGAGGACCTCCTCCCACGCGTCCACCCCCTCCACCGGGCTTTGTGAGGGCACTCGGCCGATGCTGTGCTCGTGCACCCCTCCGTGGACGAAGAGGGTGTTGCCGATGCGGTGGACCAGCCGGCAAGCGGCGAGGTAGTCGCTCAGCATTCCCTTGGGGCCCAGGTCCTCGAGGAAGCTGTCCACCACGTCTTCCTCGCTCACGGGCGTGCCGGTGCTGGCCAGCTCCGTCTGGCGGTACTCGAAGGCCCCGCGCGCGCCCATGGTGTTCTCGAAGATCCACCGCAGCAGCACTGGCCGGGGGGCTTCCCGCAGCTCCGCAGGAGTCCTCGCTGGGGGATGTCCGTTCAGCTCCCGCACCAGGCGCAGCTTGTTGATGTCGCGGTTGCCCGCCAGCAGCACCACCTGCGAGGGCTGCTGACGCCAGGCCTCCAGCAGCGCCCGCACCACCCGACGCCCCGCAGCGCCTCGATCGATGGCATCTCCCCCGTACACGAACGTCGCGCCCGGCCGCACCACGAGCCGATCTCCGGCCTCGAGGGAGACATGCGGATTGTCCTGGCAGAAGCTGGCCAGCTTCTCCCAGACGCCCTCCACGTCCGTGAGGTAGGCCACGGGGTGGCCGGCCTTGCTCGTTCCCGAAGGGACGTTCTCCATGGTGAAGATCCTAGAACACCCCCGCGCTCCGGAGGGATTGGGCAGCATGGAAGGTGTTCACTTCCTGGGTGCCACGAACCACTCCCAGTCTTGAGCGTCCGCTGGGAAGGCGCTCGAGCGGCGCCAGGCGAGCACCTCAGCCCTCCAGGCCGGGAGCCCCCCCTTCAGTGGCCAGGCACGCGTCACGGTGCTGCGCCGGCTCCCCTGGAAGTTGAGCAGCAGCATGCGGTTGACCCTGTCGACGACGCTCGGCCTGGCCCCATCGCGCAGATGGAACTCCGCCGCCTGGAGGACGCCCCGCTGCCCCTCTGGGCTCGAAGGCTGGACCTCCTCGAGGACGGGCCAGAGTCCCAGCAGGGGAGGGGGGATGCCCTCGAGCAGGGCCGCGTGAATCCGGTCGTGTCCGTCGAGCACCAGCCACTTCCCGAGCAGGTCCACGTAGAGCAGCACCGCGGGCGGCAACGTCCCGTCACGCGAGCGCTTGCGCCAGCTCTTCACCCGGCCATCCTCCCTGGGCGAAGGAGTCCGCAGCGGCACCACGGCCCCCTGGAACATCCCCTCCTCGGAGGGAGGTCCGTACGCCGTCCAGTCCTCCACCCAGAACCGCTCGAAGCGCGTGACGGCTTCCAGGGAGTGAGGCAGGCAGGGGGGCTGGCCGAACCGCCACTCCATCGTGCTGATGGGGTAGCGGTACCCCTCGGGGGGGCGGAGGGTCCGCACGGGACGCAGACACCAGCGCCCCGCGTAGAGCACCGGATGCTCCGACTGCGCGAGCGCGCGGCCCAGCCGCCACATCCAGGCCTCCCACCAGAGGGGCGAGCCTGGTGCATGCTTTACCTCGCGCACCTCCGCCGCTGACAACGAGGGGAGACCCCAGGGAGCGCCGGGCGGCCCTCGGAGGAAGCCGCACCGGTCCCAATAGCCGTCAATGCGCACCCAGAGCAGTGCCTGGTCCCCGCTGGCCACTCGCAGCCGGTAGCCCGGCGCGGCATCGAAGTGCAGGGCAGGTCGCTGGGCCCAGAGGCCCTCGTGAGGCACGTCCAGCAGCAGCCCCGGGCCCGCAAGGGGCAATCCCCAGTCGCGAGTGTCATCAGCGGTGAGGGCCACGCTCGGGCGCATTCCCTCGGGAGTGTGCCTCCTGCCAGGGGCTCTGGGGAAGGGTTGCCGTCAGGCCGGCGGGACGGGCGGAGCCGGGCGGTCCGATCCGTCCTCCTCGCGCTCGAAGGCGGCAATGCTCGCCAGCTGGTCCAGGGCCGCGGTGAGGTTCCTCCCTGCGACGTCCCGAGCAAGGCGCTGCACCCACGGAGCGCGGTCGAGGCGATCCGCAAACCGTCGGCAGGCCCACCACATGACGGGCACGAACGCGAGGCCGAACAGCAGGTTGGCGATCAGGTATCTGACGCCCAGCAGTGCGTACGCATCCACGCCGAGCCCCGCGCGCAGGGCGACGATCAAGAGCGGCGTCCAGAGGAGCGGCGCGAGTAGCAGCAGCCACTGCGTGCTCCGGATCCTGGACACCCGTACTGCCTCCAGGCGGTGCTGGATCGTGGCCACCGGGGCGTCGTAGTCGAGCGCACTCGCTCTCACCCACTGCTGGAGGGTCGCCACCAGTGTACCCAGCACCACCAGGTTCAGGACGATGGCCGGGATCAGGAAGCGGGGCTCGGAGAGGTGAGCGGCCATGAACGCGCCCAGCGCCACGACGAGGATCAAGTCGAGCACGAGCTCGAAGCCGAGCACTGCACGCAGGCGCTGCATCGCAGACCGAATCCTGCCCAGGTTGGTGGAACGCAAGAGCTGCCGGTTGAGGCGGAGCACCTCATCCAGTCGCCGATCGTACGCCGCCCAATGCTGTCGAAGCTCGTCGAGTTCCATCGTCATGCCTCCAGGGTTTGACGTGAAGGGGTGGGGTGAAGCTCGCTCCGGAGCCGTTCCTTCAAGCGGCCGATCCGGGTGGCCACGTTGGTGGTGCTGATGCCGAGCACCTCGGCGATCTCCGCGTGGCTGTGCCCGTCCAGGTAGAGCATTGCCAGGGCCTTGTTCAGGTCATCGAGCCGCCCGATGGACTGATAGAGGAGCGCGACCTCTTCGGTTGGCTCCACGTCCCCTTTGCCGACGACCTGCAGGAACTCTTCGCCTGCGGCCGCGAGGTGCTGGGTCCGCGTGCTCTCGCGGCGCTGGAAGGAGATCGCCACGTTGAGGGCGATGCGGTACATCCAGGTGGAGAACCGGAAGCGCGGGTCGTACCGCGGGAAGGACCGCCAGAGCTGAGCGATCGTCTCCTGCACCAGATCATCCCGATCCGCGTCCGTGCGGCCGTACGCACGCGCCACCTTGTAGAGGATCCGCCGGTGGTCCTCGAGCAGGGCGAGAAAGCGTTCTTGTCGGTCCTGCTCAGGCATCGCGATTCCAAGGGTTGCGTCCGGCGCGCGTGGCGCCGCTGACATGCTCACCCCGTTATTCGCGGCAGGCCGGCGGATATCACACTCCCTTCCAAGCAAGGGGGCAGCGCCCGGAGTGCTTGGTTGTGACGCAGTGCGGCGTCCGTCCCACGCGATGACAGTCTTGTCTCCAGGCCTTCACGTCTGATCGCAATGAGGTGAATGGCGTATATGGGGCACACTTTACGGAGGGGTCGAACCATGTCTCACCGCCTGCTGCTGATGTGCCTGTCCCTGCTGTCGCTTGGGGGACTCGTTCATTGCAAGAAGAGCCCGCAGGAAGGCGCCCAGCCTGCTCCCCCGGCGGCCTCCACGGCCGCAGCCACCGTGAAGGCCACGGCGCTCACGCTCGCTCAGGAGCAGCAGGCCTCCTGGATCCGGAACTTCAATCCTTTGATCGCGCCGGGCACCGCGCGCTTTCCCACCCGCGCCGGCGTCTACGAGCCGCTGATGATCTTCAATACGCTCAAGGGCGAGTTCGTGCCCTGGCTGGCTGTGAAGCACGAGTGGAGTGAGGACAGCAAGAAGCTTACCCTGTCCCTGCGCCCCGGCGTGAAGTGGTCGGATGGCCAGCCATTCACGGCCAAGGACGTGGCATTCACCTTCGAGCTCCTCAAGCAGCACAAGGCCCTGGACTTCCCCTCGGTGTGGGCGTTCCTGGAAGGGGTCCAGGCCAAGGATGAGACGACGGTCGAGTTCACCCTGGCGCGCCCCTACGTGCCCGGCCTCGTCTACATCGTTCATCAGCCGATCGTGCCGGAGCACAAGTGGAAGGACGTCAAGGACCCGGTCACCTTCACGAACGAGACGCCTGTGGCGACGGGCCCGTTTACCGAGGTGAAGGTCTTCCAGAATCAGATCTTCGAGCTCGGGCGCAACCCGCACTACTGGCAGCCGGGCAAGCCCGCCGTCCAGAGCCTCCGCTTCCCGGCGTACCCGGGCAACGATCAGGCGAACCTCGCGCTGCTCACAGGTGAGCTGGACTGGGCAGGCAGCTTCGTGCCCGACATCGAGCGGGTCTTCGTCTCCAAGGACAAGGAGAACAACCACTACTGGTTCCCGCTCGTGGGCAATACGACGACCCTCTACGTGAACACCACCAAGAAGCCTTTCAATGACGTCCGAGTGCGCAAGGCGATCAGCATGGCGATCGACCGCGATCAGATCGTCAAGGTGGCGATGTATGGCTACACGCGGCCCTCAGACTCAACGGCGCTCAGTGACGCGCACAATGCCTGGCGCAATCCCCAGGCTGTGGAGGCGGGCGACTGGACCCGGCTCGATCTGGCCAAGGCCAACGCGCTGCTCGACGAGGCCGGCTACAAGCGCGGTGAAGGTGGCATTCGCGCAGCGCCGGACAAGACGCCCCTGCGCTTCGAGATCAACGTCGTCACGGGCTGGTCGGACTGGGTGCGCGCCGTGCAGATCATCGCGCAGAACCTCAAGCAGATCGGCGTTGAGGCCTCCTTGAAGACCTACGACTTCAGTCCTTGGTTCGAGAGGCTCCAGAAGGGCGAGTTCGACCTGAGCATGGGGTGGACGTCGGATGAGCCGACGCCGTATCACTTCTACCGCGACCTCATGGGGACCGAGACGCTCAGGCCCGTTGGAGAGGTGTCGGCCCGCAACTGGGGCCGATTCGCGAGCGAGGACGCGGACGCGCTCCTGCGGGCGTTCGAGAGCACGAATGACCCCGCGGAGCAGAAGAAGCTCGCCGGGCAGATGCAGCTGCTCTTCGTGCAGAACGCGCCGGTCATCCCACTGTTTCCGGGCCCGTCCTGGGGGGAGTACAGCACGCGCCGCTTCACGAACTTCCCGAACAAGGACAACCCCTACGCGAAGCTCACGCCCAACAGCTCCCCCGAGAACCTGTTCGTCCTGGTCGAGGTAAAGCCCAAGTGACGTCCGCGCGTTAAGAAAGGCGCACCCGACACCGTGCGACATCTCCTGCGAAACCTGGCGGTGTACGCGGTCGCCGCGTGGGCCTCTCTCACGCTGAACTTCCTGATCCCGCGCCTCATGCCGGGAGATCCTGCCTCGATCATGTTCGCCCGCTTCGCGGGTCAGCTCCAGCCCGAGGCCATCGACGCCCTGCGGGTGGCATTCGGCTTCACGAACGAGCCGCTCCACCAGCAGTACTTCACCTACGTCCGGCACCTGCTCCAGGGCGATCTGGGCATCTCCATCGCGTACTTCCCCGCGAAGGTGACGGACGTGATCGGCACAGGACTGGGCTGGACCCTCCTACTCTCGGGGGCCGCGGTCATCATCAGCTTCGTGCTCGGGACGACCCTCGGCGTGGTCGCCGCGTGGAGGCGTGGCGGCTGGCTGGACTCGGTGATGCCGCCCGTGCTCGTCTTCCTGGGCGCGTTTCCCTACTTCTGGCTCGCGATGGTGCTCCTCTACACGCTCGGGTTCGTGCTCGGCGCCTTCCCCCTGCGGCATGCCTACAGCGACTCGCTCGCGCCCGCGCTGAGCGGCGAGTTCATCCTCAGCGTGATCCAGCACCTGGTGCTCCCAGCGTCGGCAATCGTGATCGCGACGCTCGGAGGCTGGATGCTCAGCATGCGGAGCGCGATGGTGGGTGTGCTCGCCGAGGACTACATCACCCTGGCCAACGCCAAGGGCTTGTCCCAGAAACGGATCATGTTCCACTACGCTGCTCGCAATGCGCTCCTGCCAAACGTCACGGGCTTCGGGATGGCGCTGGGGTTCGTCCTCTCGGGCTCGCTGCTGACCGAGATTGTGTTCTCGTACCCGGGGCAGGGCTACCTGCTCATCCAGGCGGTGCGCAACCAGGACTACCCGCTCATGCAGGGCATCTTCCTGACCATCACGCTGGCCGTGCTGGGCGCGAACCTGCTCGTGGATATCCTCTACGTGTGGCTCGACCCCCGGACGCGGACCCGCTGACGGCAGGAAGGAGGGACCCTGGCATGTCATTCATCTGGCAGCTCCTCGAGAATCGCAAGGCATCGGTCGGGGCGGCGCTCATTCTCTTCTTCGTGCTGCTCGGCCTCTTCGGACCGGCGCTCGTGCCGGGCGACCCGTCCGACTTTGTGGGGGCGCCGCACCAGCCTCCCTCGTCCGAGCATCTCCTCGGAACCACCGGGCAGGGGCAGGACGTGCTCGCGCAGACGGTTGCGGGGGCTCGCACCTCGCTCGCGGTGGGGTTCCTCACAGGCTTCGCTGTCATGGCGATTGGCGCGCTCGTGGGGATGGTCGCCGGGTTCTTCGGCGGGTGGCTCGACAGTGTCCTGTCCTTCATGACGAACGTGTTCTTGATCATCCCCGGGCTGCCCATGGCCGTCGTGATCGCGTCGTACCTGCACCCTGGGCCCGTCACCATCGGGCTCGTGCTGGTCATCACGGGGTGGGCGTGGAATGCACGGATGCTGCGCGCGCAGATCCTCTCGCTGCGAGAGAAGGACTTCGTCCTGGCCGCGATCGTGAGCGGCGAGGGGCGCCTTCGGATCATCTTCCGGGAGATCCTCCCCAACATGACGTCGCTCCTGATGAGTGGCTTCATCTCGGCGACGGTGTACGCGATTGGCGCGCAGGTGGGGCTCGAGTTCCTGGGGATCGGGGATGTCAGCGTGGTCACCTGGGGCACGAACCTGTACTGGGCGGCGAACGACGCGGCCTTGCTGACGGGGGCGTGGTGGACCGTCGTCCCCACGGGCGTGTGCGTCGCGCTCATCGGGTTCGCGCTCGTGCTCGTCAACTTCGCGATCGACGAGCTCAGCAACCCGCGGCTGAGGGCTGAGCGGACGTGGACGCGGCTCCTCAAGCACCCTGATCTGGAAGGGGGGCTCTCGACCCCTGTGGTGAGGACCAGTGGAAGCTGAGCCCTCGACGTTGCTCTCGGTGCGTGATCTCCGGGTCGAGTACCTGACGCCCGCGGGTCCCGTGTGCGCTGTCGACGGCGTCTCCTTCGACATCGGGCGAGGCGAGGTGCTCGGGCTCGCCGGGGAGTCGGGCAGTGGCAAGTCGACGGTGGCGCAGGCCCTCCTGCGGATCCTCCGCCCACCCGCGGTCATCACGGGCGGGCAGGTGCTCTTCGAGGGCGAGGACGTGTTGGGGATGAGCGAGGCGCGGTTGCGGGAGCTGCGCTGGCGCAAGGTGTCGCTCGTCTTCCAGAGCGCGATGAACTCGCTCAACCCCATCCTCACGATCGGTGAGCAGATCGTGGACACGATCCTGGCGCACGAGCGGGTGAAGCGTTCCGAGGCCGTCGACAGGGCCGTCTCGCTGCTGAAGCTCGTGGGGATCGACAGCGCGAGGCTCACGAGCTATCCGCACCAGCTCTCGGGCGGGATGCGGCAGCGCGTGGTGATCGCGATCGCGCTTGCGCTCGAACCGCCGCTGATGCTCATGGACGAGCCGACGACAGCGCTCGACGTGGTGGTACAGAAGGAGATCCTGCACCAGGTCGCGGAGCTCAAGGACAGGCTCGGGTTCTCGATCCTGTTCATCACGCATGATCTCTCGCTGATCCTCGAGTTCTCCACGCGCATCGCGGTCCTCTATGCGGGTAAGCTCGTGGAGCTGGCACCCTCTCAGGAGCTCTTCCACGCGCCCAGGCACCCCTACACGAAGGGGCTGCTGAGCTCGGTCCCCTCGGTTCGAGGGCCGCGCAGGAAGCTCGTGGGCATCCCTGGCTCGCCCCCGGACATGAGAAAGCTCCCCGCGGGGTGCCGCTTCCACCCGCGTTGCCCATCGGCGATGGAGCGCTGCCAGGCCGACTCGCCCGAGCTGCGCGAGCAGGGGCCCGGCCACATCAAGGCCTGCCACCTGGATTCACCATGACGACCATCGGCCAGGAGAGCCAGGCGATTCTCGAGGCGAGAGGCGTCGGTAAATACTTCCAGGTGGGAGGGGGCTTCAGGCCGAAGCAGCTGCGCGCCCTCCATGAGGTCTCCTTCGCCCTGAGGCCACGGCAGGTCGTCGCGCTCGTTGGCGAGTCAGGCAGCGGCAAGAGCACGATCGCGCGGTTGCTCGTGCGGCTGATGGAGCCGTCGGCCGGGACGATCCTCTTCCGTGGCAAGGACATCCTCCAGGAGGAGCCGCGCCGGGCCTCGCTCGGCTACCGGGCGCAGGTGCAGATGATCTTCCAGGATCCGTTCGCGTCGCTGAACCCCGTCCATACGATTGCGAATCACCTCGAGCGGCCGCTCCTGCTCCACGGAAAGGCGAGAGGCGCCGCTGAGCTCAGGGACCGCGTGCATGAGCTGCTCGAGACCGTTGAGCTGAAGCCAGCGGTCGAGCTCGAGGCCCGGTACCCGCATCAGCTCTCGGGCGGGCAGCGGCAGCGCGTGGCCATTGCTCGAGCGCTGGCACCAGGGCCCTCTGTGATCCTCGCTGACGAGCCAATCTCCATGCTCGACGTGTCGATCCGTGTCGGCATCTTGAACCTGATGGAGCGCCTCAAGGAGGAGCGGGGAATCTCGTATCTGTACATCACGCATGACATCGCGAGTGCACGCTACTTCGCAGACCGGACGATGGTGATGTACGCGGGGCACCTCGTGGAGGGCGCGCCGAGCGAGGAGCTGATGCAGAGGCCCGCGCACCCCTACACGCAGCTCCTGCTCTCCGCGGTGCCGGACCCTAACGGCTCGATGAAGAGCGCGCTGCAGGAGAAGTCGGGTGCGCCTCAGCTGATTGATCCGCCGCCCGGGTGCCCATTCGCCGCCCGGTGCCCGAGTGTGATGAAGGTGTGCCGCCAGGAGATGCCCGGCACGACGCAGCTTGATCAAGAACGCTGGGTTCGGTGCCACCTGTTCGGACACGGCGCTGAGTCCGGTCCTGAGGAGCTTCTGAAATGCTCGAACGATCCAAAGACACCCAGGCAAGAGCACAGGAACTGGTAGTCCAGATGACGCTGGAGGAGAAGGCCCTGCTCTTGTCCGGCGATGGCCCGTGGAGGACCCACAAGATCGAGCGGCTGGGCATCCCTTCCATCTTCATGACGGATGGTCCACATGGGCTCAGGAAGGCGCAGGGGCTGAACCTCGCGGAGAGCGTTCCCGCGACCTGTTTCCCCACCGCTTCCGCCCTGGCCTCTTCCTGGGACACAGAGCTCATCCACCAAGTGGGCGCCGCCCTGGCCCGGGAGAGCCAGGCCAACGACGTGCAGTTGTTATTGGGGCCGGGCATCAACATGAAGCGCTCTCCCCTGGGGGGACGCAACTTCGAATACTTCTCCGAGGACCCTGTCCTGGCCGGTCATATGGCGGCGTCCTACATCCAAGGTGTCCAGAGCGAGGGGGTGGGGACAGCCCTGAAACACTTCGCGGCGAACAACCAGGAGTTCGAGCGGATGGTGAGCAGCTCGAACCTGGATGAGAGGACCCTGCGCGAGATCTACCTGCCAGCGTTCGAGATCGCGATCACCCAGGCCCAGCCGTGGTCGGTCATGTGCGCCTACAACAAGGTGAATGGTGTCTATGCCTCTGAGAATCCCCTCTTGCTCCAGGAGATTCTCCGGGAGGAGTGGGGATTCGAGGGGTTCGTCGTGTCGGACTGGGGCGCCGTCCATGATCGCGTGAAGGGCGTCATGGCTGGGCTGAACCTGGAGATGCCCAGCAGCGGCGACGTGAACCGCAAGAGGATCATCGAGGCCGTCCAGGCTGGACAGCTGCCGGTGTCCCGCCTGGACGAGGTGGTGGCCTCGCTGCTCGCCGTGATCCTCAAGGCCGCGGAGAGCCGCCGGACGGGTGCTCGCTTCGACGTCGATCAGCACCATGCCCTGGCGAGGCGGGTGGCGGTTGAGAGCATCATCCTGCTGAAGAATGAGGACCACCTCCTGCCGCTGGATGCCGGGGGGAGGAAGAAGATCGCCTTGATTGGCGCGTTCGCCAAGGAGCCCCGCTACCAGGGCGCTGGAAGCTCGCAGGTGAATCCGACCCGCGTCTCCCATGCGTATGACGAGCTGCTGGCGATTGTGGGCAAGAGCGAGCGCATCGGCTACGCGAGCGGCTACGACACGGAGGGGGGCACCACCGCCCAGCTGCTCGAGGAAGCACGGCAGCAGGCGAGGAATGCGGACGTGGCCGTCGTCTTCGCCGGACTGCCGGACAGCTACGAGTCCGAAGGATTCGACCGCTCCTCCCTGGACATCCCCGAAGGGCATCACCGGTTGATTGAGGTGGTCAGTCAGGTCCAGCCCAACACGGTGGTGGTGCTGATGAACGGCTCTGCCATCACCATGCCCTGGGTGGGCCGGGTGAAGGCCATCCTGGAGGGATGGCTGACGGGACAAGCGGGCGGAGGTGCCATCGCCGATATCCTGACTGGCAGGGTCAACCCCTCAGCGAAGCTGTCCGAGACCTTCCCGCTGAGGCTGGAAGACACGCCGACCTCCATCGAGTTCCCCGGACTGAATCAGCGGGCCCACTACGGCGAAGGGGTCTTCATCGGCTACCGGTACTACGACAAGAAGAAGATCACGCCGCTGTTCCCCTTTGGTTTTGGGCTGAGCTACACCTCCTTCGCCTATTCAGAGCTGACCCTCAGCGCGCCGTCCATCCAGGACACCGAGAAGCTGACCGTCCAGCTGAAGGTCCGGAACGAGGGGCGGTTGGCAGGAAAGGAAGTCATCCAGCTCTACATCCATGAAGACAGGCCCGTGGTGAGCCGTCCGGAGAAGGAGCTCAAGGCCTTCACCAAGGTGGCGCTCGAGCCTGGCGAGGAGAAGACGGTGCGCTTCACGTTGAAGCCACGTGATTTCGCCTACTACAACACCGCCCTCCACCGATGGTCCGTCAATCCTGGCCGGTTCGATATCCTCGTCGGTGGTTCGTCCAGGGACCTGCCCCTGAGAGAGCACGTCCTGGTCGAGCCGGCTCAGGTGGTTGTCCCCGCGCTGACGCGCAGCTCTCTGCTGAAGGAGTTCAAGAACCATCCCAAGGGGCAGGCTTTCTACTCGCGGCTGGCGAAGGTCATCACGGGAGAGACGCTCGAGGAGCCAGGCCGCGTGAAGCGCACGCTGCAGGAGGAGCGCGCGAGGAAGAAGGCAGAGATGTCGACGATGGCGTTCGTCAACGAGCTGCCCGTTTACAAGCTGATTGCCTTCTCGGAAGGCAAGTTCACCGAGCAGATGCTGAACGATATCCTGGCCCAGGTGCAGCGGTGATACGATGGGAGGAAATCCAATGTTCAGCAAAGCGGCAATGAGCCCGCTACGAGACCGGTTGCTCGCCCCGGTCGACATCGCGCCCCTGGCCTACTTCCGGATCGTCTTCGGCATCACGATGATGGTCGAGGTCTTCCGCTTCTTCTCCAAGGGGTGGATCAAGAGCTACTACATCAAGCCGGACTTCTTCTTCAGCTACTACGGCTTCGACTGGGTCAAGCCCTGGCCCGGCGACTGGATGTACCTGCACTTCGCGCTGCTCGGAGTGCTGGGCGCGCTCATCGCCGCGGGCCTGCTCTACCGGATCGCAGCGCCGCTGTTCTGGCTCGGCATCACCTACGTCTTCCTGCTGGACCAGACGAACTACCTCAACCACATGTACATGGTGTGCCTCCTGGCCTTCCTGCTGATCTGGATGCCTGGGAGCGCGGCGTTCTCGGTGGACACGCGGCTGGGGCTCGTGCGCCCGCGGGAGACGGCGCCCGCCTGGATGCTGTGGCTCGTCCGCGCGCAGGTGGGGCTGGTCTACTTCTTCGGAGGGATCGCCAAGCTCGACGCGGACTGGCTCAGCGGCAAGCCGGGCGCCATGTTCCTGAGCAGCTGGGAGCTCACCGCGCCCCTCGCCGAGACGGAGTGGACGGCCCGGCTGTTCGCGCTCGGCGGCACCTCCTTCGATCTGCTTGTGTTCCCCGCGCTGCTCTGGCGGCGCTCACGCCCCTGGGCCGTCGCCGCGGCGGTGGCGTTCCACCTCACCAACTCACAGCTCTTCAGGATCGGCATCTTCCCGTGGCTGATGATGGCCGCGCTGCCCCTGTTCTTCGAGCCCCAGACCGTGCGCCAGTGGCTCGAGCGGTTGCTGCCTGGGCGCACTCCCCAGGGAGGGGCGGAGGTGGCCGAGAGCCAACGGTGGCAGCGGGCCGGGCTGGCTTTCTTCGGGATCTGGCTGACGATCCAGTGCCTGGTGCCCTTGCGCCACTGGCTCTATCCGGGCGAGGTCAACTGGACCGAGCAGGGCCACAACTTCTCCTGGCACATGAAGCTGCGCAACAAGAGCGGGGAGGCCCGGCTCGAGGCGTACGATCCAGGAAGCGGCAAGCGCTGGAAGGTCGATCTCGATCGCATCCTCAGCAGGCGGCAGTACACGAAGATGACGACGCGGCCCGACATGATCCTGCAGCTGGCACACCTGATCGCACGCCGGAACGAGCGCCACGGGAGACCGGGCGTCCAGATCTACGCGGACGTCAAGGTGTCGCTGAATGGCCGCCCGCCCCAGCCGATGGTGGATCCGAAGGTCAACCTCGCCGCTCAGGAGCGCAGCGTGGGCAACGCGGAGTGGATCCTCCCGCTGAGCGGTGAGGCTGTGGTCTTCGAGCCTTCGCCCGAGGTCGCCGACACGCAGGATCCCTGAGGCTCAGGTGGCGGTAGCGGAGCACGAAGTGCTGATCACGGGAGTGCTCTAGGAGCCGCCGCGGGCCGTCCAGCCTCAGGGAGGGCCGTAGCCCTGGCGGCGCGAGTTCAGCTCCACCGCAGTGGCGTAGATCTGCGCCCAGGCCTTGAACTTCCAGCGAGAGCCAAAGCTCTTCTGATCGTTGGCGTAGTTGAAGAGGTCATCACGGAACTGCGCATCCGCGGCCTTGCGCGCGTCGCCGCTGAGCGGCGTGCCCTTGCGCTCGTAGTACCGGAGCAGATCGTAGCCGTAGTCGTGCGTCTTGGCCGCCGGGTCGAACTCCTTGTCCGGGCCGATCTTGCCAGGGGCCGACGCATCGCCGTGCGGGTCCTGCATCCGCGGCCCGTGCTTCGTGTCGATCTTGTAGGGCTTGTAGCCCATCACCTGCTCGAAGTCGGCCGGCGGGGGACGCGCACCGGTGAGGTACTCCCGCATCAGCTTGCCGTGGTCTCCCGCGGGCGCCGCAGCCACCTGGGCCGTGCGCTGCGTCGCGGCGGGGCCCTCGAACGTGTCGCGCGCGAAGGGGCGGGGCGTCTCGGCCACCGCGGGCTTGTTCGTCACGGCGACTTCAGGGCTGGAGACCGACGGGAGGCGGGGGGCGACTCGATCATTTCGGACGATCATGGAGTCCTCTGGGGGAAGGCTTTCTTGAATTGTCGTAAAGTGTAGGGGCAGAGTTGCCTACAAATGCGCATGATGTGGAAAAGAGGAGGGGAGTTCTTGTGAAAACGGACCTTTACCATGAGGGAGTGGCACGGCTGAAGCGGGGGGAAGTGGAGGAGGGACGCAGGCTCCTGGAGGCGGCGTGGGCGGAGGCGCCGGACTCGGTGGAGATCATGCGGAGCCTGGCCCTGGCGCTGGAGATGGCGGGAGAGCGCACCCGGGCCGTGGAGCTGCTGGAGCGTGCTCACACACAGCTCCCCGTGGATCCAGAGTCGGCCAGCTTTCTGGCGATGCTGTACCTGGAGAACGAGCAGGACGCACAGGCCGAGCGGGTCCTCACGCCCGTGCTGGCCGCCCATCCGGATCACCCACGCGCCAACCTCCACATGGCCATGGCGCTGGCGAAGACAGATCCC
Source organism: Hyalangium sp. (assembly GCF_035629615.1). Taxonomy (GTDB): domain Bacteria; phylum Myxococcota; class Myxococcia; order Myxococcales; family Myxococcaceae; genus Hyalangium. Next base: position 22,882 of record NZ_DASPHO010000392.1, read on the forward strand.
CTGAGCGCGCGCGAGCACGCGGAGAAGGCGCTGCGCGAGACGGATCCCGAGCAGCGACAGCAGGCCGAGACGCTCCTTCAAGTGCTCCAAGGGAGTGGGCCAGGCTGAGATTTTTGAGCAATCCCAGACGAAACATCCGCCATTGTGGACAGGAGGTGGGTGCCTCATAACCCTGTCGACACATGGCTCGACGCGGAGGTGCTCCCCGCCTTGCCAGGGAGCGTGTAGAGGGGACACAATCCGCGCGCTTCGATTTTCTTAGGGAGGACTCATGTCGAACCGTGTAGTGAAGTCCATCCGCACCGCTGTCTTTGTAGCAGCTGCCTTTGCTGCGTCGACCGCGTTTGCCGGTGCTTCGGATACCTCGGATGTGGCGTGTGGGAGCACCGCCGCTGGCTGGAACGTGCCCAACGGCGGCCTTGTGCTGAGCCGGGGCGGTGGCGGCGGCCCGATCGCCGCGGTGCTCGACGCTGTTGGCGAGTACCGGACGCACTCGATGTTCTCTCACGGGCCCGGCGGCATGGTGTCTCACGAGACGATGTACACCCCCGGCACGAACGGCTGGCCCACCTACTGCAGCACGCCCGTCAAGGCGGGTGAGCTGACCACGGGCTTCCCCGGCGCGGGACGCATCAACCAGGGCGCCATCTATCAGTACCTCTACGGCGGCGGCGGCAACCTTCAGTACCTGGGCTACCAGCGCAGCCGGAACACCGCGGGCCTCAACGCCAACGGGGAGGCCGTCTCCAACTGGCTCCTCAACTCCATGCCCACGGTGGCCGTCACCTCGAAGCAGAACAGCGGCCAGACGTTCCTCCGCTACAAGGGGCCGAACGGCAGCCCGCTCAACTACGTGCTCTACCAGTACCGGGATCTGGAGCAGGTGAACTACGGCGGCGCCGGCTGGAACAACGGCATGGTGTGCTCCACGATGATCGCTCACGCCCAGTACAAGGCGGGGCTCGGCGCGGTCGATGCGTACACGTACGATCACGCCAAGCTGACGACGGCGGGCAACTCGCTCTACAACTCGGTGCAGAACGAGTGCAGCTCGGGCCTGGGCTTCTGGGGCGGTGTCGGCTCCTCGATCACCTGCTTCGAGAACATCTGTGACGATGCGGGCCGCCAGGTGCGCAACTGCATGGCGGCGGGCCGCTGCGACACCGACGACGGGAACGTCTGGAACAACATCCAGAACAACGGTGGCACGGTGGCGCGGTCCATCAGCCCGGATCGGCTCGGCGGCTGGAGCGGCCACCCGTACACGGGCGCTGGCGTGAGCGTGTGGGCCTACGACACCTCCAACACAATCCAGTGGAACTCTGGCGGCAACGTCTACGGGTGCTGGTTCTAAGGACTGAGCAGTGAGCGAGAGCAGGAGACGGAAGGCGGGAACCGCCGCGCTCGGCGCGTGCGTGTTGGCGGCGTTGGTGGCATGGCTGTGGCGGGAGGAACCTCTTCCCGCCGAGGCCCCCCCTCCACCGCCGGCTATGCCCGGTCCGAAGCTGGCGGAGGCCCCCCCGGCTCCTGCTCCGCAACCCACGCCCGTTGCCGAGGCCCCGCCTGAGCCTCCTCCCGAGCCCCAGGCGGACCCGGCCGCTCCGGTGATCGATGAGATCACCGTCGAGAAGACCGAGGTCTGCGAGGGCGAGGAGAACCTGATCACCGTCCGGGCCCACACCCCGGATGGGACGGATGCCTTCCTGCACTACACGATCGGCGGACGGCTGGGTCCGAGTGTCCCGGTGCGCTCGTGGATCGCGGATGATGGCGAGCAGCCGAAGCTCGAGGTGGTGGCCTTCGGCAAGGACAACGTGATGACGAAGGTGGAGGTGCCTGCCTTCACGGTCAAGCCGTGCAAGCCCACGCGCATGGCGCTGATCACCTCGAACCTCCGGGCGAACACCTGGGGCGAGTTCGACTTCGAGGTGAAGCTCATCGAGAACCCGCCGCCGGGGAACGTGTCGGTCCTCCCGTTCAAGCCGCGCTCTTACGAGTGGACCTTTGGCGACGGGGAGACGCTCACCACCCAGGTGCCCCATGTCACCCACAACTATGAGGGGCGCAAGCAGGACGCGATGTTCTCCCACCTCCTCATCGAGGTGAAGGTGCACGGCAGCCATGGGGAGGAGCCGGTGCGAGGGCGCAGCTCGCTGCAGCTGATCAACCCCGCCTACGAGGATCTGGCGACCAAGGGCGTGGTGACGCTGCTGGTGCAGCTCACGCCGCGCTTCCCGGAGCTGGGCAGCGATGGGGTGGTGCGGCAGAAGGTCCGCCTCTTCCACTCCCGCGAGCGGCCCGTCTTCATCCACAGCGCGGTGCTCTTCAAGCACCGGATGAACCCGACGGGGCTGGCGCAGGAGCAGAGGGTGGAGCCCTCGTCGCTGCTGGGATCGAGCATCATCCCTCCAGGCAAGGGGCTCGAGTTCGAGGTGCAGCTGGACACGAACGAGGACGCGGACGTCTTCTCGCTGGAGCACTCCGTGGAGGGCAAGGACTCGGAGGGCTTGCCGGCGCGTGGCGCCTTCTCCGTGATGCGCCCGCCGCCCAAGCCCACCAAGGAGAACAGCAACCCCGTCGCGGATCCGCTGCTCAAGGCGAAGATCGTCGCCGCACGGAAGATCCTCAACCGGCCGTATGTGACGGACGAGGATCTGTGGGCGCTGGAGCGCCAGGGAAAGTTCGCGGAGATCAACGCGAAGTACCAGGCCGCGCAGGCCGCGGCGGCGCAGGAGGACAAGCGCGACCCGTCTGCAAAGGATCCCGGGCCGCCCCCTGAGGGCCCCATGGCCACGCCTGGCACGACGGACGATCGCAAGCCTAACGCTCCGCCCAAGCCAGGCTCGCGGTAGGCGAGTGCCCGAGTCGGTGCGGGGCTCCCGTCAGCGGATGGTTCCTCCCGCGCCGGCCGTCCCGCGCTCCCACGCTTCACGGTAAAGCTCTGCTGAACCGATTCGAGGCCTCCCCGACGGCGCACTCTTGCCGAACCTGTAGCGCCCTCGGGCTCTCGGGCTCGCTCCGCCGCCGTGTTCGCCCTCTGCGCAGCGCGTCAACGATGGTACGTTGCGAGAGAGAGGGGGAGTGATGACCGAGCTGGAGCCACTGCTCAAGCGCCTCGAGCAGCTCACGCCATACTTCGGGAGGGCCCGGGATGATCTGACGGCGCTCACCGCCCGGGCCAGGCACCAGGACTACAAGGGGGTGCTGCAGAACGCGCGGCTGGTGGTCGAGATGCTCCTGCGCTCCCTGGTCAGCGTCGAGATGAAGCAGACGCCCGGCAAGGCGATGCTCGACGAGCTCCTTAGCAAGTTCCGGCAGCAGGGCTACGCCGGGCTGATCCCCACCAACATCCTGGCCCACATGGGCACGGTGCAGGCCTGGGGCAACCTCAGCTCGCACGATCACTCGGGCGGGCTCCACGAGGCCGGCGTCAAGGTCGGGCTCGAGGAGGCGGTGACGAGCCTCAACTCGCTCGTCGCGATCCTCAGCTGGTACAAGGAGAGCTACGCCCGAGCGCCTGAGACTCCGGCGCCCGCTGCGTCCTCCGAGAAGCTGGTTCCCGGTGCACCACCGCCAAAGGCCGCTCCCTCGCACAGCAAGCGCATGGCCCTCGTGGGAGGGGGGCTTCTCATGGCCGTCGTCATCGGCCTGGGGGTCCTCGCGCTCCGGGCCTCTGATCAGACCTCCCAGCTCCGCGGCAAGCTGGACGCGCTCTATGCGGAGAACGGAGAGCCCCCGCCGCCGGTGGCCTGTCAGGAGCAGGAGTCTCCGGCGCTCGCGGCGCTGCTCGAGGTGGCTCCCAGGGTCTCGGACCGGGTTCCCGAGGCGTCACGGGCCCAGGAGGCCACCATGGCCCTCGAGGCGCTCCGGGCCTGGAGTCAGCGCTGGCGCCCGGAGGGGGCTTTCTACGTGGCCAAGGCGAGCCTCGCGGCGGGCCACCCGGATGCGGCGGCCATGAGCGCGGCGCTAAAGTGCCAGGGCTTCGCGGCGGCGGAGAACCTGGCCGGGAGGATGGCGGCGCTCGCCCAGGATCTGAAGGAGAGCAGGGCGCACTACCAGCGCGCCGCGGAGCTGGACGCACGGTTCTGGAAGCCGCGCTTCAACCTGGGCCTCATCCACCTGCAACAGCAGCGCGTCGGCGAGGCCGTGCCCCTGCTGGAGCGCGCGGCGGAGCTGGCTCCGGACGTCGCGGAGCCCTCCCTCTTCCTGGGGCACGCCTACGCGGCCAGGGCTGCGGCGGCCCAGGCGTCCGGCAAGAAGGAAGAGGCCACGGCCGATCGAGAGCGCGCGAAGGCCGCGTGGTGCCGCGCCCGCGAGCGGGGTGCCTCCCAGGCCGCCATCCTCTGCAGGCCATGAGGCCTCACTTCATCAAGCGGGCCAGATCCATGGAGGCGAGCGTGAAGTCCGGTTGCTCCTCGAGCACCGCCTTCAGCTCCTTCTTCGCCGTCTCCACGTCCTTGCGGTCCTTCGCGTCGAGCGCCCGGGAGTAGCGCAGCGCTGTCCTCGCGGTGAGCTTCAGCGCCAAGGCCGGCTGGGGCGCGCCGAAGCTGCCGGCGGGCTTGGGGGCGGGTTGATCGGATGGCTCAGGGAGCGTGGCGACGAGCTCCTCGAGCACCTTGTTGAGGTCTTGCGCCAGCTTCTGCTCGAGCGTGAAGAACTCGTCCGCACTGCCTCGCGTTCCCAGGGAGCGGACGATCTGGCCCGTCTTCATGTCGATGACCCTGGCGTCGATGCGCAGGGAGCTCAGCAGGTCGAAGTAGTCGCCCACCACCAGGTACTGGGCGCCCACCAGCTTGCCGATCTTCACGACGGTGGCCGCGTCGAACTTCTGGGACTTGCCCAGGTCCAGCTCTTCGATGATCTCCTGGAGCCGATCCCGCTCCACGAGCGTCACGGTCCCGAAGCCCGACAGATCCGTGATCAGCATCTGCGCCAGGCCCTTTTTGAGCACCTCCAGCTCGGGGGTCTTGCCGCCATACCCGAAATACAGCACCGCCACCGTGGGCTTGGCCGCGGCAAGGGCGGGCAGGGCGAGCAGCCCCAGGAAGAGACAGAGGAGGCGCAGGGGAAGAGAGAGCAGGGCACGCACGAAGAGCGATTCTGGCACGGGTGCGCCTGTATGCTGCAACCCGATGGATTCCAGGTTGCGACAAGCGATCGAGTTCCTGTCCCGAGAAGGCCAGGTCGAGTGGAGCACCGAGAAGCCCGCACCGGGAGTCGAGCCCGGTCCACGAGAGCTGTTCCTCACCGTGGGGGCCCGAGGCGAGGCCATGCCTGCCCACCCACGCATGCTGTCCTGGAAGCTGCCGCAGTGGGCCCGGCGCGCGGCGCGCTCCTCCACCAGCGTGGTGCTGATGGCCCGAGCGGAGCTGGACGCCTTCGCCCTGGAGCTGAAGCGGCAGGAGACCGAGGGGGTGACCGGACCGCTCGTGCTGCGCATCCACGAGGCCACCCTGGATGGGATCGTGGCGGCCCTGCTGGCCATGTACCGGCTCTTCCATGCCCAGTTCCCCGAGGGAGCCGAGGCGCTCAGCGAGTACGTGGACGCCTGGGAGCAGGGGCAGACCGAGCTGGCGGGAGAGTACGAGCGGGCCCTCGGGCCGGTGTTCTACGGGGCTCTGCGCCTCTGGCCCTCGCGGAAGGGCCGGCCTGCCCGTGAGGTGCTCGAGCTGCTGGCCGCCGTGCTGGAGGCGGTGCGCTCTCCCTCGGAGCTGACGAGGCTCCCGGACGCCCTCATCCCCTCGCCGGTCTCCCGGCGGCTGAAGGCGGACGCGCTGCTGTACCGCGCCGAGCTGTCTCGGGCCCAGCGGGTGCAGCTCGACATCCCGCTCGCCGAGGCGAAGGACGCTCCCGTGAGGCGGGTGGACGCGCTCTTCCTCTCTTCGTTCCAGGACGTCTCCGTGCTGAAGCTCCTGGCCCGGTCCGACACCGAGCACACCCACTACGGCCAGGGCTTCGACTTCATGGCCATCCACGCTCCCCAGCTGGAGACGGCCTATTACCGGCACACCTTCACGCTCGCGCCGGAGCGGGCCGGCACCCTGGTGGGGCTGGCGCAGCAGCTGGACACGCTGGAGGGGGATCGGCTGCCGGACGGCTCCCCTCGGGCCCGAGGGACTCGGCGCTTCGAGCACCAGCCCAATGACTACTCCGATCCCTGGTACACGGACGGCTACACCAGCGCCGGAGGCCGTGCCACCCTGGTCGCGCCGCCGTACGCCGGCACCCGCCTGACGCGCCGGGAGCTGTGGGAGGCGCTCTGGAGCCGCTTCAACGTCGGCCGCAACGTCCCCGTCCTCCGGGCCCACACTGTCTACGCCCGGCCCTTCCTGTGGAAGGGGGAGCAGCCGGAGCGGGAGCTCCTGTCGCGAGGGTTCCGCCGCCGCAACCTCTCGGATCAGGCGGGCACCTTCCACCCCGCGGTGATCCAGTCCTTCCTGGGGGACTCCCAGGAGGCGGACGTGGCGCACCATGAGCTGTCGGCCGAGGGGCAGACCGTCCACGTCTCCGTCTACCCGAACCGCCTCGTGGTGGTCTGGATCGAGCGGCCCCGGACGGAGGAGATCTCTCTGTACGCGCTCGCCCAGGAGCAGGCGGCGCTCGCGGAGGGGCGGACGCTCTTAGAGCTGGCGCCCATGAAGGAGCTGAGTCCCTGGCTCGAGCCGCTCGGATCGGAGCGGTGGCTCGTCTACGGCGCCTACCGGATCTCCCGCAGCCGCTCCTCCATGCTGGACGACTCGCGCGCCATGCAGGGGCTCTTTCACGCGCTGGCCTCGGGGACGGTGCCCACGCTGGAGCGGCTGCCCTCGGAGGCCGCATCGGAGAGCCGCCGGGTGCTGAGGGACGCGGCGGGGGAGACGGAGCACTGGCTCACCCCCACGGGGGGCGCCCGGCTGGAGCTGCTGCTCGATGCGGAGGAGGGCGCGCCGCTCCGGTGCGATCAGGACTTCCTCCTCTTCCTGCTCGCTACCGGCCAGCGCTACTCGGCCTTCGAGATCAGCCGGCGCATGGCCGAGGTGGAGCAGCGCTACCGCACCTCGCGCTGGCAGAGCCTGCGGCCGGCGCGCAGCGTCCGCTCGGATGTGATGATGTTCACCAACTCGCTGTGGCACTCGCGCGTGGGTGAGGATCCGGATCTCAACGCGCGCTACCTCGCGTGGCACTCGATCCACGGGCTGCAGGAGACGGTGGCGGCGATGAAGGATCAGGCCTCGGAGCTGGACCAGTACAAGCGGGACCAGTTCGATCGGATGGTGGGGCTGCTGGTGTTCGTCTTCCTGCCCGTGAGCCTGGCGTGCGGCTTCTTCTCTGGGGCCCAGTTCCAGGAGCTCAGCCCCTCGGTGGGCATCCCAGGGGCGACGACGGGCTGGTTCGTCTTCCTCGGCTACACCGCGGCCTTCACGGTGCTCGTCTTCGGCACGGTGGCTGCGGCACGGCTACTGAGCTGGCGCAGGCGCTGACGGGCTCACGGCCCCCGCTTCCGGCTCTCGGCGGCAGTGGGGGATATGGTTCTTCAGATACCCGTCGAGATCGCTCTGGCTGCCCTTCAGCTCCAGGAAGCGAGGGGAGAGCGCGTGGAAGGTGTCGCAGTCCCCCGAGCGCGCGGCGTCCATGCTGGCGCTGACGAGCAGGGTCCGGAGGTACCACCTGGCCTCCTTCTCCTGGCCGCACTTCGCCTCCAGCTCGAGGTACATCTCGCGCGCCGCCTTGTAGCCCTGGGTCCTCATGCGCCGGTTCGTCTCGTGATCGAAGCCCTCGCGGATGCCCTTGAACTCGCAGGAGGCCAGGGCCACGTTGTACTGCTTCCCCGCGTTGTCGCGCTGGTTGGGACCCACCCCCAGCGCAGTCTTGATCTTGTCGCTGATCTGCGGGAAGGCCCTCGAGGTGGGGAAGCGATCGAGGATCATCTGCCACTTCGCGATGGCCTCCTCCACGTGGCCTCGGAGCTGGAGCGCATCTCCATGGAGCTCCAGCACCCGCCGCACGCGGAACTCCTGCTCCCTGGGCGAGGTGGCCTCGGCCTCCTTGAGGGCCTGCTCCATCAGCTGGAGGCCTTCCGCCATGGCGGTGGGATCCAGATCCGCGAGCGTGGGCCCCATCTCCAAAGACTCGGCGTCGCCCCGGGTCCGGCCCAGGAGGATGAACTCCGCCACGGAGAGCGTCGCCTCATCGTCGAACGACAGTGAGCCATACTTCGCCACACGCAGGAGCTCCTCGTCCTCGGGGAGGAGCTTCAGGGTCGAGCTCGGGAGGCGGGGGAAGCCCTCCAGGAGCACCTGGAACCGGCGGAAGTGCTCTCGGCTCTCCTGGACATAGGCCCGCGCCTGCTCGCGCCAGAGCTGCAGCAGGGCGAGGCCCTGGCTCTCGTGGCCGGGCAGGATGACGTACGGGTAGCTCTTGGCCAGGTGGGGCCGGAGCATGCGGAGCAGGTACCGCATCCGGACGAGCCGGTAGCCGAGGCGCCTGGCGGACCCATCCTCATCGAGCCCGGCCTGCTGCGTGGACTGGAGGAACTGCTCGGCACGCTGCCCGAGCGAGTCGCTCGTGCCCGTGAGCGTCTCTTTGCGTTTTGCCTCCGCGGCCTTGAGCCGGGCGAGGATCTGCTCATGGCGCTCCCGTGCGAGCAGGAACGTGGGCGCCTTGCTGACGACGGCAGCGAGCTGCTTGCGAGCCTCCTCGAGCTTGCCCTGATCCACCAGATCGATGCCCTTGGAGTAGCTCAGCAGGGTGTCCACGTCCGGGGCCCGGCTCCTGAGCCGGGGCGCGTGGGGGAGCTTCAGCTCGAGGCCGGTGACAAACCGGGACACGAGCTGCTGCTGAAGCTCGAAGAGCTTGTTCTTCAGGCCGACGACCTGGCCGGTGACGAGGACGTTGCCCGTGAGGAGCTCGAACATCTTGATGTCGATGCGCAGCTCCGGCTCCATGGACTGGAACGAGCCCGACACCGCGTACTGCGCGCCGACGAGCTTGCCGAGCTTTACCGCCGTCTTCTTGTCGAAGTACTTCGTCCGCTGGAGCTTCTGCTCGTCGATGATCTGCTGGAGCTTCTCTCGCTCCACGAGCTGGAGCTGCTCCACGGAGGACAGGTCCGTGACCATCATGTCCGCGAAGCCCTTCTGCAGGACATCGAGCGAGGCATCCCCGGTGTTGTTGTCGAAGTAGAGGACGGCGACGATCCGCCTGGTCCCGGTGCTCTCCGCGCGAACGGAGGCAGCCGGGAGGAGCAGGGCACACAGGAAGAAGGCCAGGAGGCGTGACATTCGGGCTCTCGGGGACGCAGACAGCAGCCCCGGTATCACCCGGCTCGCGCAGCCGGTGCAAGGGCCCTCGAGCCCCCGCCTGCTACGGCAGGGAGAGGTCGAGGCTCACCCGGACACCGAAGTTGCACGAGGCCGTGTTGCCCGAAGGATCCGTGGCGGTGCAGGTGACGGGCGTCAGGCCCGGGATGAAGAGCGAGCCGGGAGGATGGCTGCAGGTGACCTGCGCCGGGCCGCAGCTATCGGTGGCCGACACGGCGAACTGGACGATGATGGAGATCTCTCCGAGGCTGATCGATGCGTCCACCGAGATGGGGCAGGTGATGGCGGGCGGCGTGCTATCGCCCTGGACCGTCACGTTGAAGCCGCAGGACTCGCTGTTACCGGAGCCATCCGAAGCGGAGCAGGTGACGGCCGTCTGACCCACTGGGAAGGTGGAGCCGGAGGCGTGCGAGCAGGAGACCTGCGCGGGGCCGCAGTTGTCCGTCGCCGGCGTCTGGAAGGACACCTGGGCACCATTCGGAGCGCAGCTCTCGATCGTCCGCGAAGCCGGGCAGCTCACCGCGGGCTTCGAGGTGTCCACCACGGTGACGTGGCCCACGCACTGCGCGGTGGCGGCCCCATCGTTGGCCGTCAACGTCACGGTGTGGCTGCCCAGGCTGAACGTGCCCGGGGGCGACTCGGAGATGGAGAACGGCCCGGGCTGGCTGTCCGGATCGTGGCTGCCGTTGTCCACGCTGGCGCTGGCCCCGCACTGGGCATCCGCGCTGACAGTCACGTCCTTGCAGAGGGCTACGGGTGGCTGGTTGGCCGGCGGCGGGGGCTCGCAGGTGAGCTCCACCGTGGTGGAGACGCTGTTGTTGGCCTCGTCGCACTCAGTCTCCCGGTCCGTGCCCGTGCCGTCGTCATCCGCCACGACGAAGAGCTCGACACTCCCGCCCGAAAGCGCTCCAGAAGTCACGGAGGCCAGGACGCTCGCGCCCGGGGCGATGGCGTCCACGAGGGTGGCCACCCCGATCAGCGTGCCCCCCGAGGCCGGGTTGCCACGGTAGAAGGCGACCTTGAGCCCCGCGGCGACCGCGGAGGAGCCTTGGTTGCTGACACGCGCGCTGAGCAGGAGGGTGCCTTCCTCACCACATGCGAGGGACACGGAGGAGGCAACGACGACCAGATCGGAAGCCGCGTAGGAGACGTCGCCCAGGTAGCCCGCCACGTTGGAGCGGAAGGTGTTGAGGTTCGGCTGCTGCCAGTGGCTCGCCGGGTGGGCTGGGATGCTGCCGTCATTGTTGACGTTGGTGACGGCGTAGGCGTGCTGGTTCCAGATCTTCCGCGTGTGCGCCCAGCCCTCCTGCGAGTCGTGGTACACGCGGATGCCGTGGTACGGCGGATACGCCAGATCGTTGGTTGCCACCACCAGATCCGCGGCGAAGTCGCCATCCACGTCCGCGATGACCGGGTTCTCGTGCGTCGTGCCCGAGCTGTGGCGCGTCTGCCAGCGCACCGCTCCCGTGGCGCCGTTGTAGATGCGCAGCGACACCTCGTCCGCGAGGACGAGCTCGATGCGGCCATCATGGTCGAAGTCAAAGGCGGTGGCGCCGGCCTTGCCTGAGCTCCAGTCCTGGATGGCGCTCGTCCACTTCACGCTGCCGTCCGTCTCGAAGACGGTGAAGGCGTTCTCGCCCGCCACGCCGATCTCCGGCAGGCCGTCATTGTCCACGTCCGCCAAGGTGGGCCCACCGCCGCAGCCGTTCACGCAGCCGCCGGGGATGTTCACGCTCCACTTCAGCGAGCAGTCGTCATCCAGCAGGCTCACCTTGCCGTGGCCCGACACGACGATCTCACCCTTGATGTCGCCGTCGAAGTTGCCCACCGCGGACAGACCCTGGGGAACGTTCGTGTTGGCGCACTTCAGGCTGCCATCGAACCGGTACACGGAGCGGCCGTTGACGACCTCCTGCTTCCCGTCCCCGTCAATGTCCGCCGAGAAGGACACCGGGCCGGTGTGCTGCGCACCGCCCATGCCATCCGAGCCCACCCACTTCAGCGCGCCCGTGTTGCTGTAGACGCGGTTGCCGTCGAGGATCTCCACGGTGCCGTCACCGTCCAGATCCGCCAGCGAGGGGCCCCCCCACTCGTTGTAGTCGAAGGCGTCCTCGGCCGAGCGGAACTTGAAGGTGCCGTCGTTCTCGTAGCAGATGATGCCGCGGCCATTCATCGGGATGCCGCAGATCTCCACCATCGGATCGCCGTCGATGTTGCCCACGGCGATGCTGGCGGCGCCCTTGATGCGGTGGGCCGGATCCGTGACGGCCCACAGGTCGTGCCCATCGCTGCCGCTGATGGCGCGCAGCACTCCCTCGCGCCAGTCGAAGTCGTCATTGGGGATGTCGCGGAAGGAGCTGAAGATGATGTCCGGGGTGCCGTCCTGGTTCACGTCCGCGACCGCGGGCGTCATCATCACCTGGTTGAACTCGGGGAGGACGGAGCTGCCCGTCCACGCCCACTGCAGCTCCGGCTCGAAGTTCGGCGTGAAGGGAGGGACGACCTCGCAGACCCCCTCCAAGTTGTCCGTGTTCCGGTCGTTGAGCTCCTCCGCTCCGCCAGGAACGTCGCAAGCGGATCCCAGCGTCAGCCCCACCAGTGCGACAAAGACCAGGCTTCGTTGAGCCTGTGTCTCCCGACTGTCGCGTCCATGGTTCATGTCACGCCTCCTCTGCTACGAGCCTGCCCCGCGGACTGCGGGGCTCAGATACGAGCCAGTCCCGCGGACCGCGGGGCTCAGAGGATCTTGGAACAACCCGCTTGCTTGGATCTTGGGAAAAAGAAGGGACTTCCCTCTTTTTCGGCTTCAGCTCGTTTTTAGCTGTTTGGGCTGAACTTCTTCGAATCGAGCGCACGGATTCAGCCCAGGAGGAGCAGAGAGCCTGACATGGGCGCAGGTTGTCTCCTGGGACTTCCAGGGGGCTAGACGGGTGAGATTTCCCGGCGGCGGAAGGGGCGCTCGACCTTCTTGTTCGCCGTGCGCTTGAGCGCCCGAGCCAGCAGCCGTCGTGTGTCTCGCGGATCCACCACGTCATCCACCATCGCCAGGGCGGCCGTGCGCTCGATGCGGATGTGCTGGCGCAGGTTCTCCGCCAGTTCCTTCTTCAGGGCCTCAGCCGCCTCGGGACTCTCCGCGCTCTGCAGCAGCTTGCGCGCGGCGATCGACACCATGCCCTCCGGCCCCATCACCCCGATCTCCGCTCCCGGCCAGGCAAGCAGCAGGTCCGGCTCGAAGGCGCGCCCGTTCATCACGTAGTAGCCCGCGCCGTAGCCCTTGCGCACCACCACTGTGAACTTGGGCACGGTGGCGCTCGCCACCGCGTACATCATCTTCGCCCCGTGGCGGATGATGCCCTGCTGCTCGACCTTGGTGCCCACCATGAAGCCGGGCACGTCCTGCAGGAACAGCAGCGGGAGGTTGAAGGCGTCGCACAGGTTGATGAAGCGCGCCGCCTTGTCCGCCGCGTTCACGTCCAGGATGCCGCCCAGGTACATCGAGTTGTTCGCCACGATGCCCATCGGGTAGCCGTCGATGCGCGCCAGCCCCGTGATGACGTTGCGCGCCCAGCGAGGCTTCAGCGGGAAGAACTTCCGGTCATCCACCAGCGACAGGATGACCTTGTGCATGTCGAACGCCTGGCGCGGGCTGTCCGGCACGACTTTCAGGAGCTCCTCGTCGCGCCGATCGAAGGGATCCGACGAGGGCCGGCGCGGCGGCTTGTCCTCGCAGTGCGAGGGGAAGAAGGACAGGTACTCGCGCACCGCCTCGATGCACGCCTTGTCGTCCGCGTACTCCGCGTCTGCCACGCCGGAGAGCTCGTTGTGCACCTTGGAGCCGCCCAGCTCCTCCTCCGTCACCTTCTCGCCCACCACGGACTCCACCAGGTACGGGCCGCCGATGGCGATCGAGCTCGTCCCCTTCACCATGGGCAGGAAGTCCGCCAGCGCCGGGATGTACGCGGTGCCCGCGGCTCCCGGTCCCATCATCGCCGCCACCTGGGGGACTACCCCGCTCATCACCACCTGCTCACGGAAGAGGTAGCCCGTGTCCGCGAAGCCCGCGATGCGCCGGGGATCGATCCCCGCGGACGCGTCCAGCCGAGCCCCCCCCGAGTCCACCAGCCACACCATGGGGATCCGGTTCTTGAGTGCCAGATCCCTCAGCCGGGCGACCTTGCGCTCGCCGATCTCGCCGATCGATCCGCCGAACACCGTGAAGTCGTAGATGGCCGCGGCCACCGGGCGGCCGCCGATCTCGCCCGTGCCGGTGATCACCCCGTCCGCCGAGGAGGGCTTGTCTGCCTCGTCCTCCTCCGGGAGGTTGCCGTGGTGCGCCGCCAGCAGCCCCAGCTCTTCGAACGTTCCCGGATCGAAGAGGAGCGTCAGGCGCGAGCGAGCATCCAGCTTGCCCTTGGCGCGCTGGCGCTCGACGCGCTCGGGGCCTCCCATGCCCTCGTTGCGGCGGCGGTGCTCGGCGAGCTTCTCCACGCGATCCTTCATCTTCATTTCGGCGGACTCCCAGAGGTTGACTCCCGAATCAAACCCCCTTGCGGGGGCAACCGGAAGGGTAGAGTGAGGCGTGTCCGTGAACTCCTCACGCGTGGCCCTCTTCGCCTGTTGCCTGGTGCTCGGTGGGTGCCCGCAGGAGGGCGTTCCCGGAAGACAGTCCGGTCGCCTCGAGGGGCAGGTGGTGGGGTCCGGCAGCCCTCGGGGTGACGCGTACGTGTTCCTGTTCGCTCCGGGCGAGGGTCCTCCCAAGGGGCCGGCCACGCCTCGCTCCGTCACTGCCGTTCCCGAGCTGCGGCGGAGCGCCGGGGATTCCCGGTTCCTGTTTGCGGAGCTCGTTCCGGGGCCCTACCGGCTGTGGGGCTTCCTGGATGTGAACGGGGACGTGGATCTGTCCGTGGATGTGCTCGCCCAGCCTGGCGCCGGAGACTCGGTGTCGGAGGCGGGAGTGGAGGTGGAGGTTCCAGCGGGGAGCTTCGTGGAGCGGGAGCTGATGCTCACCCGACGGATGCACCATGGGCCTCCCGCCTTCCGGGTGACGGGGGAGGGGACCGATGGGGGCGTGGTGACGGTGCCGGACTCGCCGCTGGCGCTCACATCGCTCAACGTGGAGGCCGATGGGCTGGGGCTTCTGCGAGGGGAGGAGGCGCGGTTCTTCGTCCGGCTGCGAGATGCGGATGGAGATGGGAGCGCGGATGACCTGAACGGGGATGGGGTGCCGGAGCTGTTCCCCCAGTTCTTCCTGCGCTTCGTGCCCCGGCCAGGACAGGCGGTGCCGCTGCAGACGGATGGTGGGGCCTCGCAGGTCATCGTGCCCCTCGTCATCAACCCGGTGCCCTTCGTCACCCTCCTACAGGGCGACGTCACGCGCGAGGCCTCCGCCACGAGCGTGCAGCTCTTTGTCATCCCGGTGGCCCTGGCGGGGGTGACGCCGCTCGCGTCCATCCCCGTGGGCGAGTATCAGCTCTGGGCTCTCTCCGCCGAAGGCGCCTTCTGGTACGTGCCCAATGCGCTGGGAAGTCGGGACTCGGAGGCCCTGCGCTCCCAGGCCCTGCGGTTCCAGATCGTCCGAGGGGGCTCGCCGGACGGGGGGAATCCCGCTAGATAGGCGCGCGCCTCACCGACTCCACCCGAGGAGATCCATGTCTCAGTCCAACAGCCTGGACAACAAGTACGAGCTGGCCCTGCGTGACCTCGCGCTCGGCTACCCTGGTGCCCACGAGGACATGCCGTGGGGCCACCGCGCCCTCAAGGTGAAGGGCAAGGCCTTCCTCTTCATGGGACATGAAGGGGGCGGGCTCGGGCTCTCCGTGAAGCTGCCTCAGTCCAACTCGGCGGCGCTGATGATGCCGTTTGCCACGCCCACGGGGTACGGCCTGGGCAAGAGCGGCTGGGTCTCGGCCAGCTTCGCCAAGGGCGAGAAGCCTCCGATGGAGATGCTGCGCCAGTGGGTCGACGAGAGCTACCGCGCGGTCGCCCCGAAGAAGCTCGTGGACCAGCTCGGCAGCAGCTCGGTGGCGGCGGGGCAGGGCGCTCCGAAGAGGAACGAGGCCAAGGACAGTGCCAAGGGAGCCTCAGCGCGTAACAAGCCCGCGGCGGCGAAGAAGGCCGCGAGCTCCAAGAAGGCAGCAGCACCCAAGAGGCCCGCGGCGGCCAAGAAGCCCGCGGCCCGCAAGCAGGCGGGGACGCGCGCGAAGCAGGTGCGCTGAGAGACGGCTCGAGGCCTCAGCTCAGCCGGTGCACCCATTGGAAGTAGGTGCTTCGGGGATCCGGTAGCGGGTCTCGGAAGAGGGCGCGAATCTCCGCCTTCTCCACCCGGCCCGTGTCGAACGCCCGGTACAGCGCCTCTCCGAGCAGGTACCCCAGGGCGTGGCTGACCCCGTGGAAGAGCCGGTCCCGCCGCAGCGGCAGCAGCTTTACCGCCTCGTCCGGTCCCTCGGACTCCGCCGCCTTGTGCGCCAGCACGAACGCCGCGATCTGCCGCTCCACTCCTCGCATCCGCGCCACCCGCCGGGCCCACTCCGCCAGCCCTGCGCATCCGCGCCGCGGGTTCACCAGCTTCGAGCCGAAGAAGCCCAGCGCCTCCTCCATGCAGCGCGCGTAGAACGCCTCGGACGCCCGCCGGGGCACCTCCATCGCGTCCCCTACGGCGCAGTGCCGCACGAAGTGGGCTGCCTCCTCCGCCGCGTGGTTCAGCGACAGCGACGCCAGGTACGCCATCCGCGCCCGGGGGATGTAGCTGCTCTCCCGCGAGAGGATGTGCCGCCGCAGCTGCGCCAACTCCGTCTGCGTGAACCGGCCGCGCTGCTGGATGCGCGCCAGCACATCCCCATCCGCCGCCGTCGCCACCTCCACCTCTTCCAGGGCACGGCCCACCTGCACGCCCGCCAGCCGCGCGATCAGGCTCGCCATCTCCCGGAAGCGCTCTGCTGCGCTTCGATCCCGGAGAGGTGCATCCCCCGCCTCGGCCTCGAGGTAGTCCAGGAAGCTCTGCTGGCACACCACCGGTGAGGCGTTGAGCAGGCAGAGCGAGCCATCCGCCAGCTCCGCGGCCTCCACCGCTCCGGCCTGGCCCTCTCGGGCGAGCCGCCAGTAGACGCCCTCGCAGTTCTGGTACACCACCAGCCCGCTCCGGGCGTGTGCCTCTCCGAGCGCTCGCTCCACCTGGGCAGGCAGGTGACAGGGCGCCACATGGTACTGGCCCACCAGCACCAGCACCTGCGGCCGATCCTCCGCTCGTGCCACCCGCGCGATGCGCTCCGCCGCATACGCGTCCCGGAGCTCGAGCGAGCGCTTCCCCTGGACCCGCCGATCGATGCCCACCACCTGCAGCCGGTGGCGCCGGGCGAAGGCGAGCAGGGGACGGAAGCCGGACCATCCGTCCAGCCCAGGGCCCGGCGCGCGGCCGAGCCGCTCCAGGAGTGTGCGCTCAGGCAGACGCCCTGTCAGGTAGTCATCCAACGAGGCCTGGTGCCGCCCCTCCACGCACTCGAGCGCCATGACCACCCGGCGGCCCGACTCCAGGGCCCGCTCCACCAGCCCCAGGTACGTCTCCTGAGCCAGGGGAAGGGTGTGGTAGTCGCCCACGTACACCACGTCCGCGGCCCGGACCCGCTGGTGGACTGCGGAGAGGGGGAGCGCGTGGCGGTAGCTGGCCGTCCGCCGCCGGTACCGGGCCTCGTAGGCGCGGAAGGCGGACGTCTGGCCGTCGACGGCACGGGCAATCTGTGCCTTCTGCCGGCGAAAGAGTGCGAGATGGAGGGCGAGCGACGCGCGCATGGAAGGGAGAAGCGCTGATCAACGTCTCATGTGCCGTCAGGGGCGGCAAAAAAACGGCGTTCTCGGCCCACCCCCCTTCCTTGACTTCACCAGCAGTGGCAAAGGACCATCGCCATGCTCTTGAAGACCGCTCTCGCACGAACGACTCTGATGGCTGTCGTGCTCCTCGCGGCGTCCCCCGCGCGCGCCGAGGAGCAGGCGGTCTTGTTGCATTCTGCGCCCGGCAAGGCCGAGCCCAACCGGCCGCTCCGGCTCGAAGGGACCCTGGTAGATGACGCCCGGAAGGCGACGGAGCTGATCATCCGCTACCGTGGCCCGGGCGAGCCCTACGCCGAGGCAGCCATGGAGCGGCAGTACGGCGATCTGTACCGCGGCGCCATCCCCGCCGAGCACATGATCCCCCCGGGCGTCGAGTACTACATCGAGGCCGTCTACAAGGGGGGCGAGCGCGTGCCCGTGTTCCACTCGGACGCCAAACCTACTCGCGTCATCGTCCCGGGAGAGCTCCCGCGCCCCAAGGTGGCCGTCGTAGAGCCCCGGGAGCCACCGGCACCCCCGCCGTCTGCTCCTCCCGCCAAGGGCACCTCGCGAAAGAAGGAGCCTGAGCCCGACGAAGCCCTGGCCGTGCTCTCGGCCGATGTCTCCAGCGAGCTGCAGCCGCCCGAACCTCCCGCCCGACCCAATGGGCGCAAGTCCCCGGGCGCGGCCGCGGCCAGGCCTGCCCCCTCGAGCGCCCCCGCTCCCTTGAGCGACCCTGCTCCCCCTGCCACTCCGGCGGCTCCCCCGGTGGAGCCCCTGGAGCCGATCAACTTCGAGCCTCCGGAGGCCTTGGGTGGAGCGAAGTCCCCGTCGCGCTCGGAGCTGGAGGAGGACCTGGCCCTCTACAGCGCGGAGGACACGCTCGCGCTCGCTACGCGCCACACGGAGTCCGTGACGCGGGTGCCCGCCATCGCCGCGTCCTTCGGGCGCGATCAGCTCCGGGCGCTCGGTGCGCGGACCGTGGCGGATGTGCTTGATGTGGTGCCCGGGCTCACCGTGAGCCGGGATGTTCAGGGCTTCCACCGCGTCGCCATTCGCGGGCTGCGCAACGACGCGGAGGTGCTCTTCCTCCTCAACGGACACCGGCTCAACAACTTCTTCGATGGGCGGGCGCTGCTGAACCTGCCGGTGGAGAACCTGGATCGCATCGAGGTGATCCGGGGCCCGGGCTCCTCCCTCTACGGGGCGGGTGCGTTCCTGGGCGTGGTCAACATCGTCACCGATCGCAGCGAGGGCGTGCGTGTCTCGGTCTCGGGCGGCGGCTTCCCCGAGCGAGGCGAGGAGCCGTTCGCCCCGACGCTGGACGCCCATGCCTCCTCGGCCGTCTCTGCTGGGGGCCTTCGTCTCTTCGGGGATCTGGACGTGTGGGTCCAGTCGGGCGACTCCTCACCCGTCGTCAACGACTCGCTGGACCAGGACACCCTCAACCAGAACCTGCGTCAGGCCAACCAGCCGGCCGGCAACACCCATGACAAGCGCCTGCTCCTCAACGTTGGCCTCGGCCTGTCCTACGATCTCGGCACGGCTGGCCGCTTGAACTCCTCCATCCGCCTGCTCACCGAGGACCGGACCGCCCTCGTGGGGCTGTTCGACACCGTCGGCGAGGACTCGGACCTGAGCTGGACGGTGGCGATGCTGGACCTCGAGTACGAGCGGGCCGTGGCCGACGGCATCCTCCTGCGCGTGCGCGGCTACGCGGATCAGCAGAACACCGACCGCCTCTTCCAGCTCGCCCCGGACGGCTTCCGCACCGGGGAAGGGGCGGACCAGGTTTTCCCGGATGGCCTGCTCGAGCAGACGCGCGTCACCGTGCGCACCCTGGGCCTGGGCATGGACTCGGACATGGTCCTGGGCCACACCAACCGTCTCTCCGTGGGCCTGGTGGCCGAGCTGCAGATGCTCGCCAGCTACGAGTACGAGACGAACTACACCCTCGACAACCGGGTCCTACCCACGCTCGCCCCGCCCGCGGGGCTGGTGAATGTGAAGGACATCGCCGACGGGGCCGCCGCCCAGCGCATGACGCTGGGGTTCTTCGCCCAGGATCAGTGGACGGTGATCAGCCCGCTGACGCTCACCTTCGGCCTGCGCGTGGACGCCACCCAGCTGCCCACCACGGATGACGCCGGCGTCATCTCCGGCACCCGACTCGTTCCCAGCATCAACCCGCGCGCGGGCCTCGTCTTCGCCGCCACCGACGCGCTCGTGCTCAAGGCGCTCTACGGGCGCTCCTTCCGCTCCCCCACGCTCCAGGAGCTCGTGGAGCGCATCCCCGACACCGACTACAACCAGGGCCGCTTCGAGGGTAACCCGACGCTGCGCCCCGCCACCGTGGACACCGTGGAGCTGGGGGTGGATGTCATCCAGGCCGCGGGAGACTCGCGCGTGCGCCTGCGTGGCAACCTCTTCTACGAGAGCTTCCGCTCACCCATCATCCCCGTGGACACCTCCGGCAACATCGTCCCGCTTCGCAACCGAGAGCTGGGAGTGCGCGTGATTGGCGTGGAGGCCGAGGCCCGGCTCGAGGCCTCCAAGCGCGCCAACGCCTGGGTCAACGCCTCCTTCTTCCGCGCCGAGGATCTGGAGCTGCCCTCGCAGTCGCGCCTGCTCACTGACACCCCCCAGGCCCGCTTCAACGCCGGCGTGTCCATGCCTATTGGCGACTGGGTGAACTTCGACGTGGTGGTGCGCGCGGGCGCTGAGCGGCGCAACAACACCCGCTCCGTGCTGGAGCTGATCCGCCGCTACCAGATCCCCGCCTACAGCCTCATCACCGTGCAGCTGCGCACCGAGCCCATCGCCGAGCACTTCGAGGCCTCGCTGGTGGCGCAGAACCTCTTCGACCATGACCTGCGCGACGACGTGCCCCGGCCGGATCGCGTCCCGGGCCTGCTGCCGCGCGAGGGCCAGTCCGTCTACCTCACCCTGAGGGCTCGCTACTGATGAACCGCCTGTCGCTCGCCGCTCTCCTGGCCACCGCGCTCGTCCCAGGGCTTGGCTGCCTGGCCTACAACGATCCGTGCCAGCCCCTCGTGGACGATCCGGATGCCGTGCTGGGCTACCTGGGCGAGGACATCTACCTGGAGCGGCCCTTCGCCCGGCATGACAACCACGCGCTGGGCCAGCTCGCGGCGGATTCCTACCAGCACATCGAGGACGACTCCTCCCTCCGGGCTGTGCTGGGCGTCGTCAACGGGGGCTCCATTCGCGCCGAGGGGCTGTGCATCACCCGCACCATGCTGCCCCATGGCCCGCTGACGGACGGCGTCCTCCACGAGGTGCTCCTCTTCGAGAACCAGGTCGTCACGGTGAACCTCACGGAGAAGGAGCTGGTGGACATGTTCGAGCACTCGGTGGGGGCGCTCCTCCCGGCCGGGCAGCCCGTCCCCAACCCCTCAGGGGCGTTCCTCCACGTCTCCGAGAGCACCACGCTGCGCGTGGACTGCGAGTACCCACGCGGCCAGCGGGTGCGGGAACTCACTGTGGGCGGCACACCGGTGCCCCTGCCTCCCCGCGGGGATGCGGTGGCCCGCTACCGGGTAGGCATGACCAGCTTTCTGCTCGGAGGGGGCGACGGCTACGGGCCCATCTTCGGCACCGCGGGACAGGACCCTGCCCGCAACCCGGTCTACTCCCAGAAAGAGGGAGGAGTGGACTCGAACATCGTCGCTGCCTACATGAGGGCGACGTATCCCACCGAGGCTCGGCCCCTGCGTGAGGCCGAGCGCATCGTTTTTGAGAACTGCGCGAGGCCCGTCCGGCCCACACGCTGAGGGCCGGGCGGGCTCAGCCCCTCAGGGCTTGGGCTCACCGTCGGGCGGAGCCGCCACCGCTGCTACCGGCACGGGGACCGGCTTGGGGGCCGGGGTGAGCACGTCATTGACCGAGGGCATCTTGCGGATGTCACCGCGGGCCACCTTCCAGGCCTGCTGGACGATCCAGGAGAGCGAGCGATCCTGGCGAGTCGCCTCGCGCTGGATCTCCTCGAGCATGTCCTCGGGGAAGTAGAGACTTTGCTTACGATGGTCAGTGGAGGACATGCGGTTTCCTACTCCTCGCGAGGATCTTGGCGTTCGTCGCCGGTGACGTCGTTGACGGCCGGGAAGGACTTGATTCGCTCGCGGGCGATCTTCCACGCCTGCTGCACGACCCAGGAAAGGGAGCGGTCTTGCCGGGTCGCCTCCTCCTGGATTTCCTTCAACATCTCTTCGGGGAAGTACAGCGATTGCTTGCGCTTGTCGGTGCCAGCCATACCGAGTCTCCGGAGCGGATGCGAGGTGACGACCTGAGACACACTGGCGGGGTTATCCGACAGACGCCCCAGCGGGTCAACGGTTTCAACGACTCCCCTTCATAAGCCGAGGGTGTGACACCGCGCAGCCTTTCTGCCCCATGTAGAAGCGTCGTGGCTACGTGAAATCCCTGGAACCCGCGCGCAAAACGTGCTGGAGGCCCAAAAGGGAAACGCCCCGGGCCTCGAAAGCGAGGCCCGGGGCGTTCCGGAAAGAGGGACCGCGAGGAACAAGTCCTTGCGGTCCCGTGGGCCCAGAGGGGGAGGGGGGGGACCCCTAGGCCCAACGCCATGAAATCTTGAAAATCATCCTTCTCAACACCGGCGGGCGCGCCCCCCATTCCGCTCCTGAATCCGGTAGGGAGATCATAAGAACCACCCCCAGTACCTTCAACCGATGGCGCATGGGTAAACGCAGCCGCCGGAAAAACCATTCCCCCTTCTGTTCGATGCCCCGCACTGGCCGCGACACGGACTTGATCACGTTGACACTCGAGGCCGCCTACCGGCGCTTCGGGCTCGCGGGACGCTCGGTGCTGCTGGCGGTGTCCGGCGGTGCGGACTCCACCGCGCTGCTCGCCGGCACGGCGCTCGTGCGAGCACGGCTGGGGCTCACGGTGGAGGTGGCCACCCTGGACCATGGTCTGAGGCCCGAGGCATTAGAGGACACACGAGCGGTCGAGCGGCTGGCTGTACTCCACGCGCTGCCATGTCATGTGCGGCAGCTGCACCTGCGACTCGGAGCGGGCGTGGAGCAGCGCTCGCGCCTTGCCCGATACGAGGCGCTCGAGGCCCTCCGCGTCGAGCGGGGACTCGCGGCGGTGGCCACCGCGCACACGGCTTCTGATCAGGCGGAGACACTGCTGATGCGGCTCGCGCGAGGCTCGGCCTTGCGGGGAGCAGCAGGCGTCCTGCCCAGGCGTGGCATGCTCGTTCGTCCATTGCTGGAGCGCACGCGCGAGGAGCTCGAGGCCTTCCTCCAGGAGCAGGGCACGGGCTTCCTGACGGATCCGATGAATGCCGATCCTCGCTTGTTCCGCGTTCGGGTCCGGCGGGACGCACTGCCTGCGCTCTCTCGAGCGGCGGGCTTCTCGGTGGTGGAGCGGCTGGCTTCCTTCTCGCGGCTGGCCGCCGAGGACGATGCGTTGCTGGAGGAGCTGGCGGCCACGGCCTGGCAGAGGCTCGTGCTGCCCGGGGGAGGCCTGGACGCGGTGGGAGTCCGCGCGCTGGAGCCTCCGCTGCGGCGCCGGGTGCTCGCGCGCCTGCTCTACGAGCACGGAGCGACAGTGGATGACGCCACGCTCGGACGGGCGCTGGATGCAGTGGGCCGAGGGCGCTCTGCCACTTTGAGCCATGGCCTTCAGCTCCGCGCCTCGGGCGGGACCGTGCGCTGTGGCCGTCCACGGGCCGCGGTGCGCAGCTCACTCTCCTTGAGGGGAGAGGGCGCCTCGGGGGTGCTGGAGGGGACGGGCTGGCGCTTCATGGTTGGCCCCACGCCTGGGCCCGAGGGAGCGCTCTGCCTGCCGCTCCCGGAGGAGCTCCGCTGGCCGCTCACCGTGCGGACGCGGAGGCCAGGGGATCGTGTGCGGGGGGCTGGGGGTTCGCGAAAGCTGCAGGACCTCTTCGTGGACCTCCGGGTCCCCGCCGAGCGTCGAGATCTCCATCCAGTGGTAACGGACGCGGAGGGGCAGCTGCTCTGGGTCCCAGGTCTCTGGGTGCCGCCGGAAGGCAAGGTTTTTTCCGGACAGTCGCTCTGGGGGCTTCCCCCGAGCCCAAGCAACGGGGGTAGCGGTCCGTTATAGAGTCATCACGGGGCGGATGAGGGATGGCCGCGTACCCCTAAATAGTTGAGGGCTTTTTGCTGTTGCTGATACGGTCCGAAGCAGGGCGGCTCGCCATGCGTCGGCCCAAATTGTTGAATTAGCTGGGCGTTTTCCAGCGCGGCCCGCATCCGCCGAGCATCGAAAGGGCAGCAGACACGTGCGTTCGACTTACAAGACCATCGGCCTCTGGGTGATCCTGATCGTCCTGTTCGTGGCCTTCTATAACTTCTTCTCTCAAGGCAGCGACCAGGTAGAGGAGCCCACCTTCACTCAGTTGCTGAAGAAGGTGGATGACAAGGAGGTCCGAGCCCTATCGGTCAAGGGCAACATCTATTCGGGCGAGTACGGCCCCAACAAGACACGGTTCCGGACGACCGGCCCCGTGGCTGACACCTCCATGCTCAACACGCTCCAAGAGAAGGGCGTGGACGTGAAGTACGAGAAGGAGGAGCAGAACAACCTGTGGTTGACCATCCTCGGCCAGTGGATGCCGGTGGTCTTCCTCTTCCTGTTCTTCATCTTCTTCATGCGCCAGCTCCAGGGTGGGAGCGGCAAGGCGATGACCTTCGGCAAGTCGAAGGCCAAGCTCCTCAACGAGAGCCACAACAAGGTGACGTTTGCCGACGTGGCTGGCGCGGACGAGTGCAAGGAGGAACTGGAGGAGATCGTCGCCTTCCTCAAGGATCCGAAGAAGTTCACCAAGCTGGGCGGCCGCATCCCCAAGGGCGTGCTGATGATGGGCTCGCCGGGTACGGGCAAGACGCTGCTGGCCCGCGCGGTGGCCGGTGAGGCCGGCGTGCCCTTCTTCTCCATCTCCGGCTCGGACTTCGTGGAGATGTTCGTGGGCGTGGGTGCCAGCCGCGTGCGTGACTTGTTCGAGCAGGGCAAGAAGAACGCCCCCTGCATCATCTTCATCGATGAGATCGACGCCGTGGGCCGCCACCGTGGCGCGGGCCTGGGCGGCGGTCATGACGAGCGCGAGCAGACGCTGAACCAGCTCCTGGTGGAGATGGACGGCTTCGAGTCCAACGAGGGAGTAATCCTGATCGCGGCCACCAACCGCCCGGACGTGCTGGATCCGGCGCTGCAGCGCCCCGGCCGCTTTGACCGGCGCATTGTGGTGCCGAGGCCGGATCTGAAGGGCCGGCTCGGGGTGCTCAAGGTGCACACGCGGCGCGTGCCGCTGGCCCCCGAGGTGGACCTCGAGGTGATTGCCCGCGGAACTCCGGGCATGACGGGCGCGGACCTGGAGAACCTGGTGAACGAGTCGGCGCTCATGGCCGCGCGGCAGAACAAGGAGCGCGTGGACACGAGCGACTTCGAGGCCGCCAAGGACAAGGTCTTCATGGGCCCCGAGCGCAAGTCCATGATCATGACGGAGAAGGAGAAGCGGAACACGGCGGTGCACGAGGCTGGCCACGCGCTGCTGGCCAAGCTGCTGCCCGGCTGCGATCCGCTCCACAAGGTCACGATCATTCCTCGCGGCCAGGCCCTGGGCGTCACCTGGAGCCTGCCCACCGAGGACAAGATCAACGGGTACAGGAAGCAGATCCTCGATCAGATCACCATGGCGATGGGCGGCCGGCTCGCCGAGGAGATCATGTTCGATGAGATGTCCAGCGGCGCCGCCAACGATATTGAGCGCGCCACGGAGACGGCGCGCGCCATGGTGTGCCGCTGGGGCATGAGCGAGAAGCTTGGGCCGCTGGCCTTCGGCAAGAGCGAGGGTGAGGTGTTCCTCGGCCGCGACTTCAGCGCCACGAAGGACTACTCGGAGGACACCGCGCGGCAGATCGACGCCGAGGTGCGCGGCATCGTCCTGGGCTGCTACGAGAACGGCAAGCGGCTGCTCACGGAGAACAAGGAAGTCCTCCAGCGCATCGCTGACGCGCTCGTGGAGTACGAGACGCTGGATGCCGAGGACGTGAACATCCTCCTCCAGGGCGGAGCCCTCACCCGCGAGCGGCCGCCCCCGCGCGTCACCGCCCCGCCGCCCAAGTCCACCGAGAAGAAGGACAAGCGGAAGATCCTCGACGCGCTCGAGGCGATCCCCAAGATGGAGCCGAACAAGGCGTAAGCCTGCTGCTCCGGTAGAACCCAGGCCCTCCCTGCTCCGTGCTGGGAGGGCCTTTCTTCTTTCTTCGCCGCCTCTCTGGAGCCCGCGCCATGATCCGCGCCCACCCTCTGCTTGCCGAGCGTCCGGAGGAGCTCGCGCTCGCCTTCCGGCGGATGGGGCTGCCGACGCCCGCCCGCGAGTACCTGCTGGAGAAGGTGCCCCAGTACCGGCTCCTGCTCACGGGGCTGACGCGCGTGGAGGGGCGCTTCCTCAAGGGGCTCTTCGAGGCCTCCGAGGCTCCTGGGCGGGAGGAGTACCCCTCCTATGTCGCCGGGGATCCGCGCACCCGCCTGGGCAGCGGGATGCTTGCGGGACGGCGGGAGCAGTTCGATCGGCTGATCGCCGCGGCCAGGGCCGACTCGGAGCTCTCCGGGCTGGCCGAGGTGCTCACTCGGGCGCTGGGCGTGGTGGCGGCGCCGGCGCCGCTCACGCTGGGTGGGCGTACGTTCACCTTTGGCTCGCGCACCTTCGTGATGGGCGTGGTGAACGTGACGCCGGACAGCTTCTCCGAGGGGGGACGGTATGCCTCCACGGACGCGGCCATCGCGCACGGGCTGAGGTTGGCAGAGGCGGGTGCGGACGTGCTGGACGTGGGCGGCGAGTCCACCCGGCCAGGCTCCCAGCCCGTCTCCACCGAGGAGGAGCTGGCCCGCGTGCTGCCCGTCCTGGAGGGGCTGCGCGCCCGCACGCAGGTGCCCCTCTCGGTGGACACCACCAAGGCGGCTGTCGCGCGCGAGGCGCTGAAGGCGGGTGTCGTGCTCATTAACGACATCAGCGGCTTCCACTTCGATCCGGAGCTGCCGCGCGTGGTGGCCGAGGCCCGCGCGGCGTGTTGCCTCATGCACATCCAGGGCACCCCGCAGACGATGCAGAATGCACCGCGCTACGAGGATCTGCTGGACGAGGTGCTCGCTTTTCTGGAGGACGGCATAGGACGTGCAGTGGCCGCGGGTGTGGCTCGCGAGTCCATCCTGGTGGACCCGGGTATCGGGTTCGGGAAGTCCATAGGCCACAACCTGTTCTTGCTACGGAGGCTCAGTGATCTACGGATGCTGGGGTTGCCGGTGTTGGTGGGAACCAGCCGCAAGGGGTTCCTTGGCGCGCTCACTGGGGGCAAGCCGGCGAGCGAGCGTCTGGCCGCCACCCTCGGTTCGGTCGCGGCGGTTGCGGCCCTGGGAGCCGCGGACTTCGTGCGAGTGCACGACGTGGCGGAGGCGCGCGACACGCTGGCAGTGACAGAGGCCATCCGTGCCGCCTCGGACGGAGGCGCGCTCTACGCAACGACCAAGGTGGGTGGCTGAAGGGGCAGGTGATCCCAAGGAATACGCATGGTTGGCATGGTTGCCCCGAGGCGTTTGACTTCCTAGCTTCGAGCCTGTGTCGAGCGCGCGGTATAAGGCGCTCGGGCGGGATGCCGGAGGTGCTCCGGCGCGGGAAAAGGTGAGAGGCGGCACACATGGCTTACAAGATGAATATGTCTCCCAAAGAGGAGCGGGCGTCGCAGCGGCTGTTTGGCACGGACGGCGTGCGGGGCGTGGCGAACGTCCACCCGATGACGGCCGAGGTGGCGATGCAGCTCGGGCGAGCGCTCGCGTACCTGATCCGCAACGGGCCGCACCGGCACCGCGTCATCATCGGCAAGGACACGCGGCTGTCCGGCTACATGCTGGAGCAGGCGCTGGCGGCGGGCATCACCTCCATGGGCGTGGACGTGTGGCTGACGGGGCCGCTGCCCACTCCGGGCATCTCCAACCTCACCACCTCCATGCGCGCGGATGCAGGCGCGGTGATCTCCGCTTCCCACAACCCATACCAGGACAACGGCATCAAGTTCTTCTGGCGGGACGGGTTCAAGCTGCCGGACGAGACGGAGGCGAAGCTGGAGGAGCTGGTGTCCACGGGCGACATGGACACCATCCGGCCCACGGCGGACAACGTCGGCCGCGCGTTCCGCCTGGAGGATGCGCGGGGCCGCTACATCGTCTTCCTCAAGGCCACGTTCCCTCGCGAGCTGACGCTGGAGGGCATGACCATCGTCGTGGACTGTGCCAACGGCGCGGCCTACAAGACGGCGCCCTCGGTGCTGGAGGAGCTGGGCGCCAAGGTGATCTCGCTGGGCGTGTCGCCGGACGGCAAGAACATCAACGAGAAGTGCGGCGCGCTGTACCCGGAGGGCCTGGCGCGCGCGGTGGTGGAGCACGGGGCGCACCTCGGCCTGGCGCTGGATGGGGACGCGGACCGGCTCATCGTCGTGGACGAGAAGGGCAAGGTGGTGGATGGCGACGCCATCATGGCCATCTGCACGGGCGAGCTGGTGGCGCGCGAGCAGCTGAAGAAGAAGACGCTGGTGGCCACGGTGATGAGCAACATCGGCCTGGAGCGCGCGGTGTCGCGCTGGGGCGTGAAGGTGGCTCGCACGCGCGTGGGGGACCGCTACGTCGTCGAGGAGATGCGCAAGCACGGCTACAGCCTGGGCGGCGAGCAGAGCGGTCACCTCATCTTCCTGGATCAGTCGACGACGGGTGATGGGACGCTGGCGGCGCTGCAGCTGCTGGCGGTGATGTGCCGGCAGGGCAAGCCGCTGAGCGAGCTGGCCTCCATCTTCGAGCCGGTGCCGCAGACGCTGCTCAACGTGGTGGTGAGGGAGAAGCGCGAGCTGGGTGAGCTGCCCGAGGTCATGAAGGCCATCCACAGTGTGGAGCAGCGGCTGGGGAACGACGGCCGCGTGCTGGTGCGCTTCTCCGGCACCGAGCCCAAGGTCCGCATCCTCATCGAGGGCGAGGACGGGGCGCGCAACGAGGCCTACGCGAAGGAGATCGCCGAGGCGCTCTCCAAGGCCCTGAACTGACGACAGCAGCTCATTCCGGGGGACTCCCCAGGGGGATGAGGCCTCACGCTCGATGTGTGGGAGGGCCTGGCGGCAGTAGGCTCTCGGGTGATGAGCCTCTACGAGCAGCTGTCTGATGCACTCGAGAACGACCCGCCCGAGAGCGCCCAGGAGGTGCTCCTCAACGCGGCGTTCCTCTTCGAGAAGGCGGTCCTGTCGTCCGCCACGCA
This sequence comes from Hyalangium sp., assembly GCF_035629615.1. GTDB lineage: Bacteria > Myxococcota > Myxococcia > Myxococcales > Myxococcaceae > Hyalangium. The sequence continues at coordinate 51,292 of NZ_DASPHO010000392.1, forward strand.
GGATCCCCAGGACTTCGCACGCTCCATGGGGTGGCCGCCCGAGGTCATCGACCAGGAGACCTCCGAGGCAGGAGTCCACCTGCTGCGCGACGCGCTGACTCGCTTCATTCATCGATGGATGGAGCACCCGTCGGCGGGGTTGGCGGTGTGGGCTCTGGGAAAGCTGCACTACCCAGGGCTGAAGCCCCTCTTCGACGAGGTGCTGGAGCACCACCTGGAGCGCGATCCGAACCTTCTCTACCAGGCGCTGATCGCCTTGCAGAACCTGGGCATCCGACTGCCGGGAGAAGAGCAGGGGATGTCCGTCTACGAGGTGGAGCGCAACCGGGTCATGGCTCGAAGCTATCGGCTGCAGCCGGGAGAGAGCCTGGAGGCCTTCGCCCAGAGCACGGCTCCGGTCGAGTCGATCCTCCGGCTGCTCCAGGAGCTGGTACGGACCCCCAGCCGAGGAGGGCTCGACGCCTATGACTCGGCCATTACCCTCGTTCGTCACTGGCTGGATGGGCAGGGGGTCTCCAGTGAAGTGCTGATGGACGAGCGCGGGCAGCCCGTCGCCCTGCATGCGCGAGTGGGCCAGGGAAGTCCCAGCTTCGTGCTCAACGCACCCCTGGACACGGCGTCCTACGGAGACGAGGCGCGCTGGACGCACCCACCGGCCTCGGGCCTGCTCCAGGATGGGTGGCTGCACGGGCGGGGGAGCGGCGACAGCAAGAGCGCGGTGGCCATCTTCTGCCACATCGCCGCGGCGCTCCATCGCAGGAGGCTGTTCGGCAAGGGCTCCGTGGAGCTGCTCTTCGATGCGGACGAGCACACGGGACGGCTGGGAGGCATGCGGGCGTGGCTGGCCCGGCGGCCAGAGGGTGTGGCGGGAGTCTTCATCGGCTACCCGGGAGACGAGCGCATCATGATCGGCAGCCGCGGCTTCTGGCGGGCCCGCCTGCGGGTGCATGGGGAGCCGGGTCACTCGGGGGCCGGGCGCCGGAAGGCGACGAACGCACTGAGCCAGGCAGCCCTGCTGGTGCGCGCGCTGGAGGCGGCCCCGCTCCCGCAGCAGATGCGCGAGGACTTCCCGCTGCCGCCCAAGCTCACGGTGACAGGGGTAAGGGGAGGGGGAGACTTCGCACTCGTGCCGGACAGCGCCATCGTGGAGGTGGACCTGCGCCTGACGCCGGTCTTCGAGGCCGCCGCCGCCGAGGCGCTTGTGCGCGATGCCGTGCGGAAGGTGGATGAGGCACGACCTGGGCCGCGCTCCACGGAGATAGAGGTGCTCCCAGGCTGGCCCGCATACGTCCTGTCCCCCGAGTCCGGGCTGGCCCGGGCGCTTCAGCGCTCCGTCGAGGAGGTCCGGGGCACACCGATACCTTTGGAGATCGCGGGCCCTTCGAACACGGGGAACCTGCTCGCCACGCAGGGCATTCCCGCCACGTGCGGCTTCGGGGTGCGCTACCGGAACATCCACGCGCCAGACGAGGCCATTGACGTCTCCACTCTTGGCCCCACCTACCGCGCATACCTGGGCGCGCTCGAGCTGCTGCTCGATGACACGGAGGTCCCTCTCAGCTCCCAGGCTGCTGCCGACAAAGGGAGACCGTGAACGACGCAGTGGGGTGTCATCGCGTGGGCCCAAGCTGCTCTTCGAGGAAGGTGCGGCGGGCGCTGAATCGCTCGAGCTGAACGGGGAAGGCCGTCGCGAAGTCTTCCAGTTCCTGGCGGACCCGCGGGTCGTCATGGGGCGCGGTCTCGAGCAGGGCTTGCACTGCGTCGGCGCGGTTCCGCATCGCCGAATTGCTCCAGACGTCCGTCACGACGCGGCTCAGGTGCGCGCGGAAGCGAGCGTTCAGGCGCGGATGCTCCCGCACCCGTTGAGGCAGACGGGCCCGAGGTACCTGGAGCGGATCGAGCTCTGGCCGATCCATCAGCTGGTCCATTCCATGGGGGAGGAAGACGAAGCGCCCATCCCCAGGCCGGTGGTAGAGGTAGTAATTGTTGAGGTTGAGGGAGTAGCCGTCCCAGTGCGCCAGCGCCGCATCCAGGGCGTAGCTGGTGAGGAAGGCCTCCACGTCGAGCACGGCCTCCAGTGTCTGCTCCAGGGTGTCATCTGGGGTCTGCTCGACAACGGTGGCCAGCACCTCCAGATCCTTGCGAGTCCGCTCTTCCTCCTGCTCGTTCTTGAGGTCCAGCAGGGCGGGGCTTCCCTGTGGAGCGGCGAAGTCCACACAGCAGGGGCCTTCGTAGAGGTTGCCGCGGCCGTCGCCGAACTCCGCTCGGAGGAAGGTCTTTTCATAGGCCTCCCTCATCACGTAGAGGCCCAGGGGCTTCCCGTTGAACACCACCATCGCGTGCGCGCTTCGGGGAGCGACGAGCCCTGCCTGGCGGTAGAGCTCGTACGCGAGGTGCTCATTGAGCAGGCTGCGGTCCTGGATCGAGTTGTTCAGGAGCAGCCGGTCCAGCCCCTGATAGGTCTGATCGCGGACGAACTCATCGAACTTCAAGCTCCAGCCCGGCTTCCCCGCAAGGGAGGACACCGAGCCTCTCCCCCCTTTCTGGCGGATGCCCACGTTGCGCAGAGATACCCCATTGATAGAGATGTCACACGGGACGCGCTGCTCGCGGTCCTGCTCCAGCGCGGCGAGGTGCTCGGACGCCACCTGGATGGAGATGAGGTGGAGGACGCGGGTATCGAAGGCGCGCGCCGGACCCGCGGCGTCCGGTAGCGCCGCTGCCCCCTGAGTGCAGGCCGGCAGCGCCGCGAGCAGTGCCACCGCAAGCACTCCTATGGCTCCTCGCATCCTGAGCATGGCTCAGGGAGAAGTAGGCATGGAGTCAGTCCAACGCCACGTAAGTACGGGATCGGACCTTTGCCAGTGTCAGAAGTCCGGGAGAGGTGTACGCGAGTGGATAGGTCCACGGAGCACTCGCTGACAGCCCCGCCGCGCTTCTCGTAGACATACGGCGCGCAGACAGAAGGGGGGAGCCGTGCGGCCCGGAATGGAACCAGAGGTGGAGGTTCGTGGCAGACCTCGGATCTTTGTCGACTTCTCGCTGGTGGATTACCGCACCCGGGTGACAGGCATCCCGCGAGTGGCCTATGCGTACCTCGAGGAGGGGTACCTGCTCGGACGCGAGCTCGGGTTCGATCTCCTCCCGGTGTACCTCCAGAATGGCGAGCTCATCGATGCACGCCCTTTTCTCGTCGGGAGCAACCTCCGCCGCTTCCGTCGCCAGCCGAGCCTCGGGAGCCTCCTCCAGCTCTTCAGGTCGGGGATGTACTTCATGCTGCACGTGCTGCGGCTCTTCGCCGTCTCGTGCGCGGTTCCCTTCTTCCGGCTCGCCAGCTGGCTCTTCTCGTTCGAGTTCTTCGATCTCTGGCGGAACGTGCTCCATGCCGGCTTTCGCAAGGGCTACTTCTCGCTCAAGCGGCTCGTCAACGACTCCCTCGGGCGGCGCGTGGAGTTCCAGCCGGGCGATGTCCTCTTCATGCCCGCGTACTGGCATGACACCCCGCCAGGCCACTACATGCAGTTGCGGCAGCGAGGGCTCGTCATCTGCCCGCTGGTGCATGACATCCTCCCGATCACCCACCCGGAGTTCTACGAGTCTCCGTGGAGAGAGCAGTTCGAGCGCTGGGTGTTCGAGGTGCTGAGCCACAGCGATCACATCTATTACGTCTCAGAGGCCACCCGCCGGGCTGTGACCGCGGTCAACGCGAGCAGGTTCAAGCGGAGCCTTCCCAGCAGCACCATCCTGCACCATGGGAGCGGGTTCTCGGACCACGCGCTCGCCTCTCCCCAGGAGGCGCAGACGGCAACTCAGGCGGTTCGCCGGGCGCCTCCGTACTTCCTGATGGTCGGGTCGATTGAGCCGAAGAAGAACCACCTGAAGGTGCTCGCGGAGTTCGAGGCCCTCTGGCGCCGCGACGTCCGGGTCCAGCTCGTCATCGCAGGGAGCGGTGGATGGAAGAACGAGCAGATCCTGCAGACGCTGCGTGGCCATTCGCACCTGCATGCGTCGCTCATCTGGCGGGACAACGTGAGCGATGAGGAGCTCACCGGGCTGTACCGGGATGCGGCGGGGTTGATCCAGGCCTCCGAGGCCGAAGGCTTCGGGCTCCCGCTCATCGAGGCCCTCTCGCAGGGGACTCCGGTGCTCGCCAATGACATCCCCGTGTTTCGTGAGCTGGTCGGGGCGCATGCGATATTCTTCGACATCCACCGGGAAGGAGAGCTGGGCGGGAAGGTGGAGCAGCTGCTCCATGAAGGCCTTCGGCCGACAGACTTCTCGTGGCCCACCTGGAGAGAGCGCTCGCAGGTCCTGTTCGAGGATCTCCTAGCGCGCTCGCGCGGGGTGGTGCCCGAGCGCAGCCAGGAGCGCACCGTCCCCCAGGCTGTGAGCGCATGATGCGGGAGGGAGCGGCGCTTACGTTCTCCGGTAGCCGCCGTGACGCGGCGAGGGCACCCACACCCACTGCTCCAGCTGCTCGTAGCGCCCAGGCACCCACTTCTGCGCATAGTGGCCCCCCTCGCACTTCTTCACGTAGCGCCGCGAGCCGCCTCGGCAGTCCTCCGCCACCCACACCTGCTCGTAGTGGCCCTCCACCCACTTCTTCACCATCCGGAGCTCGTAGCGGCCATTCTGGTTCGCAGGGGGCGCCCGGCGGTTGTCGTGGCCGCCGTTGGAGCCATTCCCCCAGCCGGGGCCGCGGAAGTCCCGTGCTACCACACTGGAAGCGTCATGCTCGGCCTGGGCGTCCGCCGCTTGAGCGGTAGAACCGAGGAGCAGCGCGCCGAGAGCCAGGGAGAAGAAGCCGATCTTGAGAGCCATGTGCGAGTTCCTCCGTCGTGTTGTCTTGTCTGACGGAGGATCCGCCGGGGCATTCAGTCCGAGGGCGCGAGCCGGGAGAGCACGGCCTCGATGTGGTCGCGATCGAAGGGCTTCTCGACCATGGGGTTGAGCACCTGGGCGATGAAGGCCCGCGCCGCGTCCGTGAAGATGCCGCCGGTCATGAAGACCACTCGCCGCGCCATGGCGGGGAACTGCTCCTGCAGCACCCGGTAGAACTCCATTCCGCTCATGTGCGGCATCATCAGGTCGCACAGGATCACGTCGAACCGCTCCCCCTGGCGCAGCCGCTCCAGGGCCTGACGCGCTTCGGTAGTGGTCACGACCTCATGGTTCCGGCTGAGCGCTCGCTTCAGGGCCGAGCCAACGGATGCCTCGTCATCCACGATGAGCAGCCGCAGGGCGCGCGAGGGCTGGGGCGAGGGGCCGGTGACTTCGCCGCGCGCGGGCGCCGGCGCTGCCGAGGGGAACACCACGCGGAAGCAGGTACCGGTCGAGCTGTGGCTGCGCACCTGAATCTCTCCGCCGGCCTCCGACACGATGGCGTGGGAGATCGCGAGCCCCAGCCCTGTGCCTTGTCCTACGGGCTTGGTGGTGAAGAACGGATCGAAGATGTGCGCCAGGTGTTGGGGCGGAATGCCACGGCCATTGTCCTCTACCTCGACGATGGCCTTGCCGCTCTCCGTGAAGGTGGCGACGCGCAGGTGGTTCTCCGCGGTGCGCTCTTCCGGGAAGGCCTGCACGGCGTTCATCAGCAGGTTCACCAGCACCTGGCCCAAGCGCGCCTCGTTTCCGGCGACAGGCGGCACGGCGCTGAGCTCCTGGCGGACTGTGCAGCGGTGGCGCAGCTGGTGCGCGGTGACCTTGAGGGCCCACCCCGCCGCGGCGCGCAGATCGGCCTGCTGTCCCACCTCTGGAGCGCTGTGCGAGAACGTCTTCAGGTCTCGAACGATGTCGCGAATGCGGTTCGTCCCCTCCAGTGCTTCCACCAGGGACTGCTTCACCTCGGACAACAGCTCCGGCGCGGGGTGTGTCACCAGCTCCGTCATGCTCTCCTGCACGAACACGAGCGCCGCGGACACGAACGAGAGCGGGTTGTTGATCTCATGTGCCACCCCCGCCGCCAGCGTGCCCACGGAGGCGAGCTGGTTGGCCAACTGCAACCGCAGGCGCAGTTGTTGCTCTTCGGTGATGTCCCGCGCCACCAGCAGGAGCGAGCGCTCGTCGTCGAGGTCGATCTCTCTGAGCAGGGAGGCCTCCACCACCGCGGGCTCCCGGCCTTCCCGCAGCAGCCGGAGCACCGCGCACCCGCCGTCCGCTGGCCGGGCCTGGCGCTCCGCGAGCAGCTCCCGGCAGCGCTCCCGATCCTCCGGCGCGAGCAGCTCGATGAAGTTCCTGCCCATCAGCCTGCTCGCCGAGGGCGCTCCCAGCGTGTGCGCCGCATGCGCGTTGGCGAACCGGATCTCCCCGTCTTCGCGGACGATGACGATGACATCGGGGATGTTCTCGATGATCTCGAGAAACCCGAGCTGCTGCGTCACCAGACGCTCGGCCCACGTGCTCTCGGTGCTCATGTTCCCAGACACCCCCTGTCACTCCCGACGGGCACGTGTCTCGTCACGGCCGGGAGCAGGGGAAGAGTTCACCCATCCCTCTCAAGGATCACCATACCTCCTGAGTCGGATTGACTGCGCTGCTGACCGAAACAACATCGTGCTCCGTTGAAGCTCTAGCTCGCGCGCCGGGCCACCCGGAGTCCCAATGCCAGGAGCACGAGCAGCAACAGGCCCGTAGGTCCGCTCGTCGTGTCGCAGCCGCAGGGCCAGCCCAAAGGAGGCTCTTGGCCCGAGCCGCCGTCGTTCTGGCCATTTCCCCCATCGGGGTCAGGCTTGGGGCCCGCATCCGCTCCCCCGTCTCCCCCGTCGGGGAGGCCCCCATCCGGCGTCTCTCCTGGGCAAGGAGTTCCCAGGGCGGGGGCAAGGGGAATCGGGTTAGGTCCCCCATTCGGGAGCAGCAGGAAGTAGCCGTCCGAGGAGACCTTGTTGCTCAGCCCCAGCTCGTTCCGCGCGATCACGGTGGCGAAGTACCACCTGCCGGGCTCGAGAGGGGGGATCTCCAGCTGGGCCGTACTCCGCGAGATGGACGCAGCGAGGTCCACGGAGTGGAAGGGCACGATGTCGGCGCATTCAGGGACGGTGCCCAGGCCAAACTCGTAGTTCGTGATTGCCTTCTCGCGGTCCACGAACTGCCAGTTGGCCACCACCGCCTGGGTGTTCGTCTCGATGTCGGTGTCGCCGCTGATTCCGTCCCTGACCAGCCCCAGCGGCGGAGTGAGATCCTGGGCGTTCAGGGAGATGAGGAACATCTCTTCGTTACCCCTGTAGGGAGCGTCGACCGTGCGCAGCTGGTGAGGCAGCATGTCGGACGAGCGCGTCATTCCTCCAATGAGGAGCACTTCGTTGTTCGGGCCTGCCCCAAGGGCTCGTACCTCATCCTCTTGTGAGCCGCCGACGTAGGTACCCCACTCCGGAACGAACCCTCCGTCCAGAGTCATGTCCGGGGCCAGGCGGATGACAAAACCTTCGGTCCCGTTGGCTCGAGAGTCGAACCCGAAGGGGACAGGCAGGTTCGTCGAAGTGGTCTTCCCTCCAATGTAGATGGACCGAAAGGAACCGGTCGTGAGGGCGAGCCCCTCGTCGTCCCCAGAGCCCCCCACGAGGGTGGAGAACGTCCTGTCGCCGGTGGCGGGCTCGAAGGCGGCCAGGAACGCGTTGGCTCCCTGCGGAGCGGAGCCGGAGGGAGACGAGTTGGGGAAGTCCGGGCCATGCGTCGTCCCCACCACCATGACGCGCTGGGTCTCCGGGACGTACATCACCCCTCTGCCGTCATCCGCCCCGGAAGCAGCTCCGATGAAGGTCCCCCACACTGGAGTGCCGAGCTGTTCGTTTAGCTTGAGGACCACTGCCTCTCTACCACCGTCCGTCTGGCTGTTGGCGGTGCGGGGGGCGATCCCCAGGGGGAAGTCAGGCGACTCGGTATAGCCGGTGACATACAGCAGCGCGCCGCTGCCGGGTGGCTCACCGGCGACGATGGAGACGGCCTCCTCATCGAGGCTGCCACTGCGGACCATGTTGCGCTCCACGGCCCCCGTGAACGCATCGATCCTGCTGACGAAGAAATCCCGCCTCCCCCGGGAAGGGCCCGCGTCCGAGGCAGACAGCTGCGACGAAGTCGTCGAGCCCGCGGCGTACAGCTTCCCATCCTGTCCGCGGGTCAAGGAGTAGATCTCCTCGTCCCCGGGCCCTCCGATGTACTGGATCCAATGGAGCGTGTCGCCGCCCGAGGAGATGCGAGCGATGAAGCCGTCCCTTCCGCCGCTGTGCGTCGCGCCCTGAGGCCCTGGTGGGAGGTTCGTGGAGGTCGTGGTGCCCGCGACGAACACGTCCCCAATCGCGCCGATGGCGAACGCCCTGCCGAAGTCGTCCCCCGTGCCGCCGATGAGGCTCGTCCAGAGGACGGTTCCATCGGCGTTGCGCCGGCTGACGACCACATCGGAGCGAGCCGAGGGGACATGGAGATTGTCGCCGGGGGGCGTGGGGTCAATGGGGGCCTGGACGTCGCTGCCGCTCGAGCCGACAAAGAAGAACTGGCCGGCGATGGCTGCTCCCAGGATGACCGTGATGTTCTCGAGCGCGTCGTTTCCCTGGGCGCCCACGAAGGTGTTCCACTGGATGGTGGGATCCACCCAGGCCGGGCGGCCGGGCTCATCCACCTCCACCTCGATGACGTACTCCCAGAGGTTCGTGCCCTTGAGGCTCACCTCCCGGTAGCGGCAGGGCACCTCGCGCGAAGTGCCATCCGCGGCCTCCTGCCCACAGTGCAGCCCCTCCTCGCGAAGCTCCCCGTCCGCCAGCTTCACCTCCAGCGCGCGTCCGTTCCCGGCAATCCGCAGCTCCTGGGCTCCGCGCCACTCGAGCCGCACCTGGCGCAGGTCCGCGCCCTGCTCGGCGCGCAGGCTGTACTGGACGCCGCCCTCCCGCGCCTCGAACCAGAGGTCCACCCCCGGGGCCACAGCCGGGTAGTACAGGGCTCCCCAGGTGGGCAGGTTCGTCTTCCAGTTCACACGCGGCCCCACGAGCATGTTGAGCCGGGCCTCCTGGGGATCGAGGGGCTGTGGTAGCACGGCTTGCGCCCTGGCCACTCCCCAATGCAGCTCCCGGGTGGGGCCCGTTGGGGGAGTGAGCTGCAGCGTGAGACCCAGGTCCGTGAAGATTGTGTGGGCCCGCTGCTGCTGCTGCACGTAGTGCCCGGGAGCGCCCGGCACGGGCACGATCATCGCCTGCTTGCTGGCGGGGCGGGCGGGTCCCGGGGGAGAGGGGGCGCCTTGGCCATGGCAGGAGGCGAGGCAACGAGCGACACGAAGACGAGACCCGCGGTCACGCAGCTCCGGATGCCAAGGGACATGAGTGCCTCCACCCAGGTCACCGAGGGACAAGGACCTGGTCTACGAGCCTCTGGGATACCGTGAACCCCTGATGTGCGCTAGTCCTGCGCGGACAAGCCGAAGATCTGCCTCAGCCGGCCGAGAATGCGCCCCGCCTCGGGAGCGGGATCCACGCCACCCCCGCCGGCCTCCGCCACCGCGCGCAGCTGGGTGCGCCGCTGGGCCAGCAAGGCCGAGAGCTGACGGGCCAGCCGCGGCTGCGACACGAACAGGCGGGCGAACGCAGGCCGCCCCAGCTCCAGCAGCACCGAGTCCTCTACCGCCACCACCGTGGCCGCGCGAGGCTCCCCCGTGAGCAGGGACATCTCTCCGAAGTAGCTGCCCCGCTTGAGCCGCGTCACTTCCTGTCCCTTGCCCGTGCGCACGGAGACCTCGCCCGAGACCACCAGGTAGAAGGTGTGGCCCTCCTCGCCCTCCTCGATCACCCGCTCGTTCTTGCCGAAGCGGCGCGCCGCCAGATCTCGGCGGAGCTGATCCAGCTCCTCCGAGGTGAGCAGTGAGAAGAGATCCACTGCCCGCAGCAGCTCCAGCACCGTCTCGGAGGAGAACTCGGGCCGGGCTGCCGCGTCGTTGCGCATGTGCACCACGCGCTGGGGGAAGGGGAGCTCCAGGCCCTCGCGCCGCAGCCGGTACCACAGCCGCGTGTACAGCTCCTCCATGGTGTTGTCGGCCTGGGCGAAGTCCGCCACCCAGTAGCGCAGCTGGTAGCGGATGGCGGAGTCTTCGAACGCCCACGTTCGGCACTGCGGCGCGGGATCCTGGAGGATCGTGGCGACCTCCTTCATCACGTCCAGCACCGCCACCTTCACCTGGTTGGGCGGCGTCTCGAGCGAGATCCGGAGATAGATGTCGATGGCCACCGGCTCGTAGGCGAAGGAGAAGTTCTGCACCACGTCCTTGGCCACCTTGCTGTTGGGCAGGGTGATGCTCTCGCGCCGGAAGGTCATGATGCGCGTGGCACGCCAGCCGATCTGCATCACCCGGCCCGTGTACTCCCCGATGCGGATGAAGTCTCCCACCTGGTACGGCCGCTCGAGCTGCAGCGACAGGCCCGCGAACAGGTTGCCCAGCGTCTCCTGGAGCGCCAGGCCGATGACCACCGACAGCACCGCGGAGGTGGCCAGCAGGCCCCCCAGATCCAGGTTGAGCTGGGCCTGGAGGATGGGCAGCGCCGCCAGCCCGTACAGCACGAAGTTGACGACGTCCCGGAGGATCTTCGGCGTCGCCACCGGCGAGCGCAGGCGGATGACCTTCAGCGCCACCGACACGCACGCGCGGATGACGCCAAAGGCGAAGGTGAGCATCCACCCCACGTGGACCAGCTTCGCCAACGAGCTCGGCGCCTCTTGAGGGAGGGCCCAGGCCGCCACACGGAAGATCACGAACGCGATCAGGAAGCGGATGGCGCCGCGCAGGTCTCGCCGGAAATCCTTGTCCCCGCTGGCCGCGTGGAGCCCGAGCAGCAGGACCACCAGCACAGCTCCGACCACCAGGGAGAGATTGCTCTGCAGGAAGGGAACCAAGACAGGGAAACTCTGACCGAGCCAATCCACGAGGGTCAAGCAGGCGGTTGACGCCTAGGGCGCGACCGGGGATACACGCACCATGACGCTGGCCACCGTGGTCGGACAGCCCCGGGCGATTGATGCACTCCAGGCGGCACTGCGCAGCGGCGTGGTCCACCATGCCTACTTGTTCGCCGGGCCAGAGGGCGTGGGCAAGGAGCTCGCTGCCATAGGGCTCGCCCAGGCGCTCACCTGCCCGGAGCAGCCCGAGCTGGGGTGCGGCACGTGCACGAGCTGCCTGCGCATCGCCAAGGGGCTCCACCCGGACGTGACGTGGGTGATGCCGGACGAGGAGCGGGTGGCGCGGGGGCTGGCAGGGCGCTCGGACTTCACCGGCACGCCCAGCCGGGACATCCGCGTGGAGCAGATCCGCGGGCTGCAGGAGCGGCTCTCCCTGCGCGGCCTGGAGTCCCGGCGCAAGGTGGCCATCATCGCCTCGGCCCACCGGATGAACGATCAGGCGCAGAATGCCTTCCTCAAGACGCTGGAGGAGCCGCCAGCGGACACCACGCTCATCCTCGTCGCCGCCGCGATGGACAGGCTGCTGCCCACCATCCGCAGCCGCTGCAGCAAGGTGCACTTTGGCCCGCTGCCGGTGGACCTCGTTGCCCAGCGCGTGCAGCAGGAGCGCAAGCTGGATCCGCAGACAGCGGCGCTCGCGGCCGTCATGGCCGGAGGCAGCCTGGGGCGCGCCCTGAGCCTGGATGTGGAGGGGCTCGCCCACCGCAAGGAGATCATCACCCGCTTCGAGGCGCTCCGGCCGGACGACGCCCTGCCCGCGCTGCGCTTCGCGGAGGAGTACGGCGGCTCGCGGGAGGATGCCGAGCAGGCGCTCACGCTGCTGTCTCTCTGGACGCGGGACGTGGCGCTGCTGAAGGCGGGGGCAGAGGGGCTGGCGAACCTGGATCTGAAGGAGCAGGCGCGCGCGGCGGCGGCGCGCCTGTCCGAGACGGAGCTGCACCGCCGCGCCTGGCTCATCGATCGTGCGCTGGGAGCCATCGCACGCAACGGCTCCCCCCGGCTCCAGCTGGAGCGGATGCTGCTGGAGTGGCTGATGCGGGAGGTTCGGTGAGCGCGGAGATGGATGACGTGCTGGCGGAGGTGAAGGCAGGCAAGGTGGCTCCGCTGTACCTGCTGTGGGGCGAGGAGTTCCTGGTGCGCAAGGGCGCGGACGAGCTGGTGAAGGCGCTCGTGCCGGACGCCTCCATGGGGCTGAACTTCGCGGTGCTGGACGCCGCCTCTCCGCGCGAGGTGGCGCAGGAGCTGGCCACGATGCCGCTCTTCCCGGGCCGCAAGGTGGTGCTGGTGCGCGATCCCGAGTTCCTCGCGCCGAAGAAGGGGCGCGGGGACGCGCTGGGCAAGGCGCGCGAGGCCTGGAAGGCGGGCAAGCGCAAGGAGGGGGCGCGCAGGCTGCTGGCGCTGGCGGCGCGGGCGGGGTGGGGCGTGGATCAGCTCGATCCGGGGACGCCAGGGGCGCCCTCGGTGGAGGAGTGGAAGGAGGAGCTGGACGTGGATCTGGCCGAGGTGGATCTGGCCTTCCTCAAGGAGGCCGCCGCGTTCTGCCGCGAGGAGCGCATCAGCGCGCCTGAGGGGGACGCCTCGGCGCTGCTGGAGCTCTTCCAGAAGGGGGTGCCCAAGGGCCACACGCTGGTGCTGGCTGCCACGGAGGTGGACGCCAAGAGCCCGCTGCTCAAGCTGGCCAAGGACGAGGGCCACCTCGTCGAGCGCAAGGTGGCCGCGCGCCACAAGGATCTGGATCTCACGGAGATCGCCCAGGAGTTCCTGGCGCCCTTCAAGAAGAAGCTGGGCCGCGGGGCGCTGGAGCAGCTCAAGGAGCGCGTCGGCGGCAACATCCGCCTGCTGCAGTCGGAGCTGGAGAAGCTGGCCGTCTACGCGGGAGACAGCGCCACCATCGAGCTGGCGGACGTGGCCCTGCTGGTGCACCACGCGCGCGAGGAGGAGTACTTCGAGCTGTCCGAGGCGCTCCAGAAGCGAGATCTGAAGGGCGCGCTGGGCTACGCCGAGGACGCGATGGGGCAGGGGACGCACGCCCTGCAGCTGCTGGGCGCGGTGGCCTCCATCGTGCGCGGCCTGCTGGAGAACCACGAGCGGCTGAGCCAGTACGCCAAAGGCACGGCGCCGCGCTCGTTCGATGACTTCAAGGCGCGCATCTTCCCGAAGATCGAGCAGGAGGCGAAGGCGGCCAAGGGCCGCGCTCCGCACCCCTACGCCGCGTTCCTGAGCATGCAGGCCGCGGCGCGCTACGAGCGCCGGGAGCTGCTGCGCGGGCTCGTGGCTTGCGCGGAGGCGGACCTGGAGCTGAAGTCCTCCGCGAGCGGGAAGCTCGTCATCGAGCGCCTGCTCTGGAGCCTCTGCACCCGGCCCGCCTGAGCCCCGCTCCGGGACGCGGACTCACCCTGCCTCGTCCTCTCCCTCAGGGGGGAGGACATCTCCCGCGGAGAGCCACTCCAGGGCCTGGAAGCGCCCGTGAGCCAGCGCAAGCAGTGACGCCAGCGCCTGGTCATCCAGCTCGGGCAGGCGCTTCCCCTGGAAGATCAGCCCCTCGCCGGGCTTGCCGGGCAGCAGCCCTTCCTCCTGGAGCCGGGTGACGAGGTGGCGGGACCAGTAGCGAAGCCCCTCTACCGCGGCTCGGGCCTTCCCGAGCTTCGCGGCAGTCCCCTTGCGATCGAACCCCACCTCCTCGGCCGACTCGAGCACCAGCTCCAGATCCGGATCGCCCTCGCCGAGCGATGGATCGGACGCGATGCCCCGGGCGAACGACTCGTACCGGGCGCACTCCAGCAGCACCTCCCAGCGGTCGCGCTGCGCCTCTACCTCCTCGCCGTAGCGCATCTCGGCGGACTCCAGGAAGGGCTGGGGATCCTTCATCAGGGGCAGGCGCTCCAGCAGCGGCGCGGCCTCCACCCGGGAGTCCAACGGTGGCAGCTTCCCTTGCTTCAAGGCCCAGAGCAGGAGCTGCAGCTCCTCGGCGCTCCAGCCCACGGACTGCCGATCCTCCTCGGTCCAACTGCCGGGCTCGGCCTCGAAGAGATCCATGCCAGTGATGCCCAGGGTGGCGAAGAGTCCCTCCTCGTCCATCCACTGCTGGAGCTGGAGGCTCTCCTCCTGGGCGGCCGCATCCTTGCCCCGCGCAAGCCGCTCCTCCAGCGCCTGGCGCCGCAGCACCCCGCCGAGCACGAGGGCCCGCTGGGCCACGGCCTCGGCCTCCGGCGGCACCGTGGGGGTCCACTCCTCCTCGGAGTCCTCCTCGGAATCCTCTTCGGAGTCCACGTCGGGGAGCGGCATCTCCTGCGTCGCGGTCCTGCTCAGCTCGTCCACCTCGGGCATCTCCATCTCCCGGGTGGTGGTGGCCGTGGTCGGGAGCGAGATGGCTGGCATCTCCTCGATCGTCCTGGCGGCCGAGAAGGCCTCCTCCTTCGGGCGCTGGGACTTGCGCGAAGGGGGGCTCGTGGGCAGCCCCTCGAAGTGATGACCGTAGGGCGTGGCGCGCAGCGTCTCGGCGAGCTTCACGAGCCGGGGAGCTTCGCCAGCGGCCTCGCTCGCCGCCCGGGCCACTGCCCGCAGCGCCTCCTCACGCTCCGCGCCCTTCATCTCCACCAGTGCGGGGAGGGCGGCCTGTGGGAACAAGGGCGCGAGCACCGCGAAGATCCGCGGGCGCTCCTCGCGCTCCTGCGAGGCCAGGAGCTGTGCCAGCTCACCGCCGAGCTTCTCCGGGGTGAGCTGGGAGAGCAGCTCGGCGATGTCGTCCACCAGCTCTGGGATGAGGTGCTGGTGGCGGCCCAGCAGGACGAACAGGTCCGCCCGCAGCTCATCATCCGCCTCGGCTCCGCCGAGCAGGGTGTCCAGGCCGGACAGCTGGAGGGACTCGCCGAGCAGCTCCGGGAAGGAGACCTCCTCCTCCTCGGCGGACTCGAGCTCTTCCGGGGGCAGCTCGACGATGAGCCTCAGCAGCTCGCGGGCGGCGCGGGCCTCGTGCATGAGCGGGGCCGCGAGCACCGCGTCCAGCCGGGCCTCCGGAGTCGCCAGGGCGCTGCGCCACTTCGAGAACGCCTCGGGCTCTCCCAGGGTGTGCAGCATCGCCGAGGCCCAGGCGCGGGCGCGCTCATCACGGCCGGTGAGCAGGGGCTTCAGCAGGGGACGCAGTGCGGTGCGATCCGGCAGGGCGAAGAGCGCCTCGGCCGCTTCACGACGAACGTCCAGGGAAGGGGCTGCCAGGTACTGGGGCAGCTTCTCGAGCGCTCCCTTCTCTCCAAGCCGGGTCAACCCGGCAGCCGCCTGGATGCGCACCCGCAAGTCCGGATCCTTCTCCAGCGCGCGGCGCAGGGCCGCGGTGTGCTCCGGTTGGCACAGCTTCGCCAGCCCATAGGCGCCCCACCTGCGGACGGCCTCCTCCCTGTCCGTGAGCGCTCGCGCGAGGAAGGGCGCGGCCTCGGGATCCTCGAGCTCCGCCAGCTCCAGCGCGGACGTCTCCCGCTCGTAGGGGTCATCGGACTCGAGCTGCTGGCCCAGCTCGTGGATGGCTTCATTCATGGGCGGGGGAGTCTACCCGGGCCCGGGCCAATCGCGGCCCGCTTCCTGGCTCCACCGTGCTGACACAGGGGCCCGCTTCCAGAGGGCCTCGAGAGAGACTCAGGGACTGGAGGCAGAAGGCTCGTGCGGGCCGCCCAGCAGCGTCCTCACGCGCGAGACCAGGTGATCGTCGTCCCAGGGCTTGCTGATGAAGTGGGACACGGCCTGGGCCGAGGACGTCGGCGAGCTGCTCCACAGATCCGCATGGCCCGACAGCAGGATGCGCACCGCCCGCGGGGCCACGCGCAACACCTTCTCCAGCAGCTCCGCGCCGTTCATTCCCTTCATGCGGAAGTCAGAAATGACCAGGTCCGGGTCAAAGGTGATGAGCTTCTGGAGCGCCTCCTCCCCGTTGAAGGCCACCTCCACGGCAAACCCCTCCCGTCTGAACAGCCGCCGAAGCGCGCTGGCCACCTGCACTTCGTCATCGACGATGAGGATTTTGGCCATGAGAGGGACCCGAAGTGTGGCAAGCAAATCATGGGCCAACGTGTCTCCCTAGGAAACCCCGCGAAAATCGAGGGTCATCCGTGACTCATGAGTCTATTTGGGCTCACGCGGCCTTTCCCCTGATTGTTCGGGCAGTATCACCCGAATTGTTCCACTTGGAGACAATTTGGCTGGGGTTTTTGTGACCCATCCTGGGGTTGGAGAGGAATGTCCCCCAGCGTGAGGGGGACAGTCCCCCTCACAGTGGAGCATGGAGGCTCCATATGTCGTGGAACAAACGGTGGCAGGGAGGCGCTTCCGAGGCAAGCAGGTGCCCCACTCGGCCCGGCGCCAGGGCCAGAAGCGTCGAGGAGCGCGTCCCATAAGCCGGCGTGTGGATACAGAGCGCCTGGAGCTGCCGGGCCAGCTCGCGCGAGAAGGGGGCGTCAGGCGGTGGTTCGGGGAGCTGCTGATCCGGGGGCAGGTGGTGGTCGGCGAGGAGCTCCTGGAGCCGGCTGGCCAGCTCAGGCCAGGGTCGCTGCGCGTGCTCGGCCGCGAGCATCCGGGCCCGCTCCACCTTGGGGAGCGCCGGGCTGTCGAGAATGTCGTTGGGCAGCACGTGGATGCCCTCGGGCACGTCCTCCCGGAGCAGCCGCCCCGCGGCGGGTCGCGCGTAGGCGACTCGGAGCGAGAGGGCGTCCCCGTAGAGCAGGTTGAAGGGGTTGAAGGCGGAGGGATCCAACGTGTCGAGGTATCGCTCGACCGCCTCCAGGCTCCCGGCTCGCAGGGCCTCCAGCACCACCTCGCCCCGCGAGCGGGCGGCCACGCCCTGGGTCATGGAGCCGCGCTGGTTGGTCAGCCCCACGAAGAGGCCCGTGTCGGTGACGCCCATCCACGTCCCGCCGCGGACCTGGTCCAGTCCAGGCACGAGGATGCGCGGAGCGCCCGGGAGCAGCTGGGGGCCGGAGGTGGGGCGCTCGAACAGCTCATCCCGGTTGGCGGCGAGGATGAGGGGCCACTCTGGGTGGACGTGGCGAAGGATGAGGACGGTGCACATCGTATCGAGTCCATAACACCCAGGACGTCTCGCATGCACGGTGCCCCCCACTTGGAACGATGACCCCGGGCAGTCGAGCGGCTACAGTCCGCGGCCCTCTAGGAGAGTTCATGGCGGAGAAGATCCTCGTCACCAGCGCGCTGCCGTACGCGAACGGCCCCATCCACATCGGCCACGCCGTCGAGTACATCCAGACCGACATCTACGTTCGCTTCCTGCGCTCCTGCGGCAAGGACGTCGTCTACTTCTGCGCGGACGACACGCACGGCACGCCCATCGAGCTGAGCGCGGCGAAGGACGGCATCAAGCCCGAGGAGTTCGTCGCCCGCATCTATGACTTGCACAAGCGGGACTTCGAGGAGCTGGGCGTCAGCGTCGACTGGTTCCACTCCACCAACTCCCCCGAGAATCGCCACTACGCCGAGCTGATCTACGGGCGGCTCAAGGAGAAGGGGGACATCGAGCGGCGCGACATCGAGCAGGCGTACTGCGAGAAGGACAAGCGCTTCCTGCCGGATCGCTTCATCAAGGGCACGTGCCCCAACTGCAAGGCGCCGGATCAGTACGGCGACTCGTGCGAGAAGTGCGGCAAGGCCTACAGCTCCACGGACCTGCTGGATCCGAAGTGCTCGCTGTGCGGCACCCCGCCGATCCGCAAGCACTCGGCGCACCTGTTCTTCAAGCTGTCGCGCCACGAGCAGTTCCTGCAGCAGCAGCTGAAGAAGCCGGGCTTTCTCCACCCGGGGCTGGTCGCCCAGCTGCAGGGCTTCTTCGAGAAGGGGCTGGCGGACTGGGACATCAGCCGGGACGGGCCGTACTTCGGCTTCGCCATCCCCGGGGAGACGGACAAGTACTTCTACGTGTGGCTGGACGCGCCCATCGGGTACATCGCCACCACGGAGAAGTGGGCCAAGGAGACAGGGAAGGCGAAGAGCGCGCTGGAGTACTGGGGCCCGGACAGCCCGTCGCGCATCGTCCACTTCATTGGCAAGGACATCGTCTACTTCCACGCGCTCTTCTGGCCCGCGGTGCTCCAGGTGGCGGAGCTGCACGTCCCCAACGAGATCAAGGTCCACGGCCACCTCACCGTGAATGGCGAGAAGATGTCCAAGCGGCGCGGCACGCTGGTGTCCGTGCGCACGTACCTGAACAACCTGGATCCGAGCTACCTGCGCTACTTCTACGCGGCGAGCCTCGGCTCGGGGCCCGAGGACTTCGATCTGAGCCTCAAGGACTTCCGCCTGCGGGTGAACGGCGAGCTGGTCAACAACGTGGGCAACCTGGCCAACCGCTCGCTGTCCATGCTGGCGGGGCCGCTGGAGAAGCGGCTCGCGCCGGGCAAGGAGGGGCAGGGCAAGGCGCTGGTGGAGGCCGCCCTGGCCCGCGTCCCCGAGGTGCGTGAGGCCTTCGAGAAGCTGGAGTACCGCAACGCCATCAAGACGATCGTGGAGATCTCCCAGGCGGCCAATGGCTTCCTCCAGACGCAGGCCCCATGGGCCAAGGTGAAGACGGATCCCGAGGCCGCGCGCGCGGACCTCTCGGATGCCGCGGACATCGTGTACCTGCTGGGCGCGCTGCTGACGCCCGTCATCCCCCGGGTGACGGAGAAGCTCTTCGTCCAGCTCGGCGCGCCGCCGCTTACCTTCGAGGCGCTGGAGAAGGCACGCTACCCGCTGCTGGATCGCAGCCGCCCCATCGGCACGCCCGAGCCGCTGCTGCCGCGGCTCGAGGAGGACAAGGTGAACGCGCTCATTCCGCCGTCCCCTGAGCAGCCGCCCGCGCCGGAGGCGCCGAAGAAGGCCGAGAAGAAGGCTGAGAAGGCCGAGAAGAAGCCGGCCGAGGCGCCTGCTCCTACCACGCAGGCCTCTGCTGGGGCGGGCGCCGGCGGGCCTCCCGCCGAGATCGAGTACGACGACTTCGCCAAGGTGTCCCTCAAGGCGGGGAAGATCGTCGCCGCCGAGAAGGTGGCTGGGGCGGACAAGCTCCTGAAGCTCACCGTGGATCTGGGGGAGGCGGCACCGCGCACCATCGTGTCGGGCATCGCCCTGGCGTACACGCCGGAGCAGGTGACGGGCCGCCGGGTGGTGGTGGTGACCAACCTCAAGCCGCGCAAGCTCAAGGGCATCGAGTCGCGCGGCATGCTGCTGACGGCCGAGACCGGTGAGAAGGGCCTGTCGCTGCTGGATCCGGGGGATGTGCCTCCCGGTTCCCCGGTGAAGTGAGTGCCATGGACTGGCGGGCCGAGCGCGATCGCGCACTGCTGGTACTGGAGCGGGAGAAGCGTCCCGAGGCTCGCACCCAGGCCGCGGGGCTCCTGATCGATCTCGTCGAGGAGGACCCCTCGCGCGCGGCGGAGTTCTCCGAGGTGCTCACTCGGCTGCTCGCGGACTCGCAGGGCGAGGTGCGTCGCGCGGGCCTCGGGCTGGCCACGTTGGTGCTCCCTCCCGCGGAGCTGCCCGGAGTGCTGACCGTGCGGCTGTCGGACCCGCACATCGGCGTGCGCCTGGAGGCCACGGGACGGATCGCGGATCTGGCGCTCCCGGAGCTGCGCGGCGCGCTGGCGCCCATGTTGGCGGATCCCATCCCCGAGATTCGCTTCGAGGCGGCCCGGGGGATGGCGTCCCTGAAGCACAGCGCTGGCTTGGAGATCCTCGTGGGGGCGCTCGACAACGATCTCCTGCGCTTCCGGGCGCTGGGCGCGCTGGCGGAGCTGGGAGACACGCGCGCGCTGCCTGCGGTTCAGCGCCTCTTCGGGAAGTGGCTGCTGCCCCACTTTGAGCGCACCCAGGCCGCCGGAGTGCTCGCGACGCTGGGAGAGGCCAAGGGGGCGGAGCACCTCCTGAAGCGCACGCAGAAGAAGTGGAGCGTGGATCGGGCGCTCGCCGTGGAGCTGTGCGGGGAGGTGAAGGCCCCGGGCGCCCTGGAGCGGCTGCGCGCCATCCTCGAGGATCCAGAGGACCCGTGCCGTGGGGCCGCGGCTCGGGGGCTCGGGTGGCTGGGGGATCCCAAAGCGCTGCCATGGTTGCTGGCGCTGATGGAGGACACCGGCATCCACGAGGACTTCCGGCTGGATGCAGCCGAGGGCGTCTGGCGGCTGGGGCTGCCCGAGGGCCAGGCGCGGGTACGGGCCGCTGTCTCCACCTTTACTTCCCCCGAGGCGCGCGAGGAGCTCGCCGAGCTGTTGCAGGAGACGCCATGAGACTCATCGACGCACACTGTCACCTGGAGCGCGCGGACTATGAGCAGGTGAGCGCCGTGATGGAGCGGGCCCGGGCCGTGGGGGTGGTTCACGCGGTGGTAGTGGGCCAGTTCCAGGGGCCTGGGGACTGGGGCAATGCGCTGGAGCTGGCTGCGGCGCACCCGGACTTCCTGTCGCCCACGCTGGGCATCCACCCGCACGAGGCCGCGCGGGCCACCGAGGAGGACTTCGCCACGCTGGAGCGGACCTGCGCCCGGCCGGAGCTGCGCGCAGTGGGGGAGGCGGGGCTGGACTACTACTACGATCGATCGCCCCGGGAGGTGCAGGCACAGGTGTTCCGCCGTCAGTGTGCGCTGGCGAGGACGCTGGGCAAGCCCCTGGTGGTGCACGTGCGGGATGCCCACGAGGACTGCGAGGCCATCCTCAAGGAGGAAGGGATTCGCAGGGGCGTGATCCACTGCTTCACGGGGGACACGGCTGCGGCGCGGCGCTACCTGGATCTCGGGTTCCACATCTCCCTGTCCGGCGTGGTCACCTACAAGAAGACGGAGGCGCTCCAGGACGCGGTGCGCTTCACGCCGTTGGATCGGCTGATGGTGGAGACGGACAGCCCCTTCCTGGCGCCGGTGCCGCACCGGGGGCGCAAGAACGAGCCCGCGCACGTGCTGGAGACGGCACGCAAGGTGGCCGAGCTGAAGGGAGTTACCCTGGAGGAACTGGCGGCCATCACCACCGCCACCGCCTCGGGCCTCTTCGGGCTCCCAGTGACGTAGCTAGGCGCTCGCGGCCTTGCGCGCGGTGAGCTCCTTGGTCACCACCGCCAGATCCTTGTCCAGGTGGGGCATCTCCAGCAGCAGCGCGTCCGGATCGAACTGGAAGTCTGCTTGCTTGATCTTGAGGAGCGCCTGCATCGCGGCCTCGCCCACCTGCCCGGCATAGGAGGCGAAGACGACCTTGCCGTGCTCCAGGTGCAGGTAGCCCTCGAGTGAGTGGTGGCGCAGGTGCAAGCGCCCCGACTTCTTCCCGGTGGCCAGCGTCTTCAGTAGCTCCAGCTGGGGCAGCTCGTCGTAGCTGCCCTGCACCACACGCGCCGGCCCGTTGTGCAGAATGCGGTCGTCGTAGAGGTCCCGGACCCGCTTTGCCGCCGTGTCCGTGTCCGAAGAAGACTCCACCGCCGTGGCGCCCATCATCAGCAGGCGGTCTCGTGTCGACGCGTCCGGCTCCCCCAACACGAGGATGGGCAGCCCGCCGCACTCCGGCATGCCGCGCGCGTACTGCAGCAGGGCCATCACGTCCTGGATGCCAAAGCGCAGGCTCACCACCAGCTCGTCGCACTCCCGCTGCGCCAGCGCGTCCAGCGCGCCATCCAGCGTGGAGAAGGCGTGCACCACCAGCCCCTGCCGCAGCACCGACTCCAGCATGTCCGTGCGCATGGCCTCGTCGGACTCGGCGATGAGCACCTGGCGCCCGTCCTGCGAGATGCGGTGGCGCAGCAGCTCGCCGCTCTGCACCTGCCCGACGATGTCCGCCACCACCGGATCGTAGAGGACGCCCGCGTTCTTCCGCAGGTGATCCAGCGCCTGGGCCTTGGGGAAGACCTTGCCGAGCGCGTTGGCCGCGTTCTTCGTCAGATCCAGGAAGCTGTCCACCGCCGCGAGGATCCGCGCCCCCAGGCTGATGTCCTCGCCCTTGGTGCCCTGGGGCACGCCTGTGCCGTCATAGGTCTCGTAGAGCTGGCTGAGGATGGTGGTCACCGCCGCCGGCAGGTGAACGGTCTCGAAGAGCTTCACGGGCGCCTTGGCCAGGCGCTTGGCCTCCGCCTTCCAGTCGGCATTGGCGGCGTTGCTGGCCAGCGTGTGGTGGCGCTCTGCGGACTTGCCCAGATCGTGCAGGTAGGCGGCGATGGCCAGCGAGGTCAGCTCTCGCGGCGCCATGCCCATGCGCCGGCCGACGATGCTGGCCTGCCGCGCCAGCTGCGCCGAGTGCCCGCGGTGGTGAGGCCGCTCCTGCTCCAGCAGGCCCACAAGGATGCTGAGCGTCTCGACGAAGTCGCTCTCGGCCATGGCCGCGCGCGAGGCACCCACCACCTCGCGCATCTGCGTGGACATGCGGAGGAACTGCGTCCCGGGAGCCTTCGCCCGCAGGCTGGCATCCGTCTCGAAGCGCAGCGGGAGGTGCGGAGCCTGCCGAGGCCCGCTTCCACTCGCATCGTAGGCGTTGGCCATGGTGGCCGCGTCCGCGCGGGCGATCTGCGGGTTGTGGCTGCTCTCCAGCGAGGTGAAGGCGGTGGGATCGCCGTAGTAGTGCTTCTTGATGGCCGCGGCGATCGCGCTGCGCAGGCCCACGTAGGCGTAGACCTCGGACACGCCCGTGACGAGGGCGATCTCGTCCAGCAACGACTTGTTCTGCGGCTCGGCGGCGACGACGGACAGCAGCTTGCGCTCCGGATCGTAGGCCAGCGGCAGCACCGTCTGCGCCTCGGCCATCCGCACGGGGAGCTTGTCCAGCACGTCCGAGGGGAGCTTCGCCTTGGCCAGCTTCTCCGCAGACACGAAGCGGGTGTTGAACTCGGCGGCCAGGAAGCGCAGCAGAGCGGTCTCTTGGAGCAGCCCGAGCTCCACGAGACAGTCCCCCAGCTTGTGGCCGGTGATCTTCTGGTGCTCCAGCGCTTTCTCCACGGCCTCGGCGGTCACGAGGCCGGCCTCGATCAGGCGTTCTCCGAGCCGACGCTTCGACATGCTCAGCCTTCCGTGTTGCCTTCACCCTCGGGCTTCGCGGGCGACTCGGGCTTCGGAGCCTCGGGAGCCGGCGACAGCGAGGTCAACGCGCTGAAGGGTTTGAAGGTCAGCTCCGTGGGGAGGCTGCTCGGATCCCGCGGCGGGCGGGCCGGGCGATCCTCACGAGCCGGGCGATCCTCACGAGCCGGGCGATCCTCTCGCGGAGGACGGCCCTCTCGCGGCGGGCGGTCCTCGCGGGGAGGACGCTCACGCTTGGGGCGATCCTCACGAGGCGGACGATCCTTGCGGGGCGCGGGAGGCGTGGAGCCCTCGGCGGCGGTGGCCGGAGCCTGATCGCCCTGGGGCGCGCCGCCGCCCTTGTCCTTGGACTTGCGGCGCTCTTCGCGCGACCTGCGGCGCGTCTCCACCGGCGACTTGCCGCGGACAGTGGGCACGGGGCCCTTCCAGAGCTGGCGATCGTAGAGCTTGAGCGTCTCCGTCCACTTCTCGTTCGGATCGCGCGCCATGGCCTCCAGCCACGAGGCGATCCGCGAGTCCAGGGCGTCCAGCGAGTGGACGATGAACGCCTCGATCGTCATGGGCAGCTTGGGCGAGCCGTGCTCCAGCCTGCCGTGGTGCGCGAGCACCAGGTGGGTGAGGTGGTGCTCGAGCGCGGGCGGGAAGCCTGGGATGGCCAGCGTCTTCTCGCGGATCTTCTGCGCGGTCATCACCAGGTGGCCGACGAGCTTGCCCTCGTCGGTGTAGTCGAAGCCCTTCTCCGGGGAGATCTCCGCCACCTTCATCACGTCATGGAGCAGGGCGCCCGCGAGCAGCAGATCCCGGTCCGCCATGGGGTAGTGGTCCGCCACACGCAGCGTCAGCCGCAGCACCGACAGCAGGTGCTCGGCCAGCCCGCCGCGGTAGGCATGGTGGATGCCCTTGGCGGCGGGAGCGTGCGGCAGGCCCGCGGCGATCTGCGGGTCGTCCAGGAATGCCTGCAGCAACTGCTTCACGTGCGGGTCGTTGACACGCTCGCTGATGATCTCGCGAATCAGGCCCACGGCCCGGGCTCCGGCGCCGTCATCACGGCCCGGACGCGCCGAGGCCTCGTCGCGCTTCTCCTGGGGCTTGTCCTGGCCTGGGTCCTGGGCCTTCTCGGGGCCTGAGTCCTGGGCCTTCTCCTGGGCCTTCTCCTGAGGCGGAGCTTCGGCGGGAGCGGGCGGGGCGGGAGGGGGCTCGTATTCCTTGAGATCGAGCGGACCGGGATCCAGGCGATCGAGGGACTCGACCACGACCTGCAGCTTGCCGTGGAAGTTGATGACATGGCCCTGGACCAGGACATGGTCCCCTGCGTTGAAGGTGGGCTCGAGCGCGTCCACCTTCTCGAAGATGCGGGCATCCACCTCGCCGCTCTTGTCGGCGAGCGAGAGGGCAATGAACACCTTGCCGCTGCGGGCGGTCACCTTGTTCTTCTGCGTGACACGGAAGACGGTGTTGACGCGGTCCTTTTCCTTCAGGTCCTTGGCATACACCTTGCGCACGGTCTCGACAGAGCCACCCTCGGTGGCAGGCGCTGGAGTCTCAGCCGGGTTGTCAGTCGTCATCGTGTTTCGACACTACCATCCCGGGGCTCCCGGGGCGCGGTTGAGTTCAATTCACTTCGAGTGCCACCGCGTCGAGATAATCGGCCGCGGGTGTATTCACGGGGGAGGGGTGGTCCGGGGGCAGGCCGAGCCGCGCCAGCCGGAAGGCGACACGCTGCTCGGCCTCGCAGGCCTGGGCCACCAGCTCCTCGAAGGAGCCCAGGGCCAGGGGCGGGTGGTAGCCCGTGAGCAGCAGCCGGCCGCTGTGGCGGGTGCGCCGGAGTGCCAGCCGCACGAGCTCGATGAAGCTCTCCGGGGAGTCCGCGTCCCGCGTGTCGAGCAGCACCAGGTCGAAGGTGTCCGTCACGGCCTTCAGCACGGCCAGGGTGGTTCCGGGCTCCACCTTCACCCGGCCGAGCAGCCCGTTGGCCTCGGCGTTCTCCCGTGCCAGGTCCGCCGCGTCCGGGTCCGCGTCGAAGGCGAGGATCTGCCGCGCGCCCTGCAGCCCCGCATGGACGAAGAGTCCCCCCACGTTGCAGCACGGGTCCAGCACCCGCGCGTCGCGCGACAGGCGGGCGATGAAGCGGCGCAGCTCGCGCTGGTCGTAGTGGTAGCCCGTATTCAGCCCATAAGTCAGATCGATGGTGAAGCGCGCGCCCAGCTCCAGCAGGCGGCACCAGCGGGGCGGGTTGCCGTACAGCACGTGGGGCCGCTGCGGCGCCAGCCCCAGCGTCCGCCGCCGGGGCGAGTCGTTGCGCAGGAGCACCGAGCCGGCACCCGCCACCTCCACGATGGCGCGGGTGATCTCTTCGATCCGCGCGTCCATGGGCCGGGTGAGCGTCTGGATGACGAAGTGCATGTCGTAGCGATCCACCGTGAGGCCGGGCAGGCCGTCTCCGTCATCGTTCACCAGTCGACAGAAGCGCGGGTCATCCACCAGGCGGGCGCGCCGCTCCAGGGCGTGGCGGATGTGGCGGGGGATGAGCCCCTCCGCGGCCTCCTCGGGGAGCCCCAGGCGCCGCACGGGGAAGGAGGACTCGAGGTCCACATCGCCCAGCCCGAGCACCTGTCCGTCCTCGTCCCGGAGCTGGACGGGCTCGCCGACCACGGGCGTGCCATCCATGGAGAGGATGTCCTCGCGACGCAGCCAGAAGGCGCCATGCCGGAGCTTCTGGGCGGCTTCTCGGGACAGATAGGTGTTGAGCACGAGGTGTCCTCCCTTTCTCCGCGAGCCGCGGATTCGGGCCCGGAGGCCCTGCTGGGGAGAACATGGGGGCCCGCGTGGCCGCTGTCGGCAGTCGCTGGGACGCCGCGCTGGAGAGCAGGGGAGGGAGCTCAGCGAGGCGCCGGGCGCCGGAAGGCCTTGTACGTCACCCGGGTCAGCACGGAGACGACCACCATCGCCAGCACGAGCCCCAGCACGAGCGAGCCCCGGGTGAGCAGAGCGAAGGAGATCACGCCGAGCACCACCGCGGCGAGGATGGTGAGGCCCTGCGCGCGGCCGAAGGTGCCGGGGGTGTTGGGGCGTCGGGCCCGGGCCAGGGAAGGGATGCTCGCGGCCTTGCGCCAGAGGGTGCCGCCCTCCTCGAGGAGCTCGTCCTCGGGATCCACGAGCCCCGCGATGTAGGCCTGCTCCACGTGCAGGATGCTCTCGAAGTCCAGCTCTCCCTCGGGGGTGCGTACGCGGTAACGCATGGGCTCCTCACTTCTTCAGGGCGACGCCCCAGCAGGCGGCCAAGCTTGCTGCCCGGCCGTCTCCTAGGTCAGCTCCCCGGCAATCTGCTCAGCGATGCGCAGTCCATCAATGGCCGAGGAGACGATACCTCCCGCGTAACCGCAACCCTCCCCGGCGGGGTAGAGCCCACGAAGTGACACAGACTGGAGATCGTCCCCGCGGGTGATTCGCACTGGCGAGCTGGTGCGGCTCTCGATGCCGATCAGCTTGCCCTCCTCACTGAGGAAGCCGCGCATCTTCCGCTCGAAGCCGCGCAGGGCCTGCTTGATGGACTGGGTGAGGCGCTCGGGGAACAGGCGGTTGAGATCCGCGTGGACGAGGCCGGGCCGGTAGCTGGTGCCGCCCGGCTCCTTCTTCAAGCGCCCGGCGAGGTAGTCGGGGATCGTCTGCGCCGGAGCGAAGAAGCGGCCTCCGCCCAGCTCATAGGCCTTCTTCTCCCAGTGGCGCTGGAACTCGAGCCCCGCAAGCGAGCCCCGGAAGCCCTCGCGCTCGAAGTCCTGCACGGACACGGTGACGACGATGCCAGCGTTCGCGTACTTCGCGTTGCGACGCGAGTTGCTCATGCCGTTGGTGCATTGCATGCCGTCCTCGGTGGGCGTGGGCACGACGATGCCGCCAGGGCACATGCAGAACGAGTAGATGCCGCGCACCTCGCCCTCCACCTCGAGGTTCTCCGCGAGCTTGTAGTCCGCCGGGGGCAGCCGCGGGTTCTTCGCCGCGCTGCCATACTGGATGCTGTTGATGAGCCCCTGCGGGTGCTCCGCCCGGAAGCCGATGGCGAAGGGCTTGGCCTCGATGCTCACGTGCCCGTCCGCGGCGAAGCGCTCATAGAGCTCGCGCGCCGAGTTGCCCGGCGCCAGCACCACCCGATCGCTCTCCAGCGTGCGCCCGTCCACCAGCTTCACGCCCGCCACCCGCCCATCGCGGTAGAGCAGATCGTCCACCTTGTGCTCGAAGAGCACCTGGCAGCCGCCGGCGATCAGCATGTCCCGGATGCGCGCCACCGCGCCCGGCAGCAGATCCGAGCCGATGTGCGGCTTGCCCTCCACGAGGATGTGATCCGGCGCGCCGTACTGCGCGAACGTCTCGATGACCTTGCGCACCATGGGGTGGTTGATGCGCGTGGAGAGCTTGCCGTCCGTGTAGGCCCCGGCGCCGCCCTCGCCGAAGTTCATGTTGCTCTCCGAGTCCAGCGAGCCGTCCCGCATGAGCTTCGCGACGTCCTTGCGGCGCGTCACCACCTCGCGGCCACGCTCCAGCAGGATGCTGCGCACCCCCCGCTCCAGCAGCCCCAGCGCGCAGAAGAGGCCCGCGGGGCCCGTGCCGATGATGAGCGGCCAGCGCTCCGGCTCCTTCACGCGGGGAGGCGTCTCGGGAGGCGGAGGGGCCTCGCCCACATCCGGGGGCAGCTTCCCGGGCTTCCGGCCCGGAGCCAGCGCCACCTCGAGCGTATAGATGTAGCGAGGGCTGCCCTTCTTCCGGGCATCCAGCACCGAGCGCACCACGCGCACCGAGGCGAGATCGGCCTTGGTGACGCCCAGCTTCTCGGCCGCTCGCTCGCCGAGCAGCTCCTCTGGCTCATCCAGCCACAGCCCAATGTTGTTGACGCGGTACGCCATGTGCGCTCTCTCTCCCTGCTCTGGGACGCGTATTTTTATCCCTGGGACGGAATGCAAGCCCTTGAAAACACGGGCCTCCCCATGGGTTGGGTGTGTACCCTGTTATGCACCCTGAGGCCGCAATCGCAGGGAGCCCGAGGGGGGTGCGAAGCCTGCTTCGCAGTCCCTGGGAGCTCGGCAGAGCCCACGGTCTCTCTTAACCCACCGCAGATCATGAGGAATCCGGCCCACGCCCGCCCGCTGGCATGGGGATTGAACCCTGTAGCACGCGAGTTGTCGCAGTCCCCCCCATTTTTTGGAGATACCTCCTTGAGCACCGACCAAAAGGGCCCCCGGATTCTGGCGCGCACCTTCTTCGCTCAGCTGCGCTCGAGTGGCTACACGCCGCACCAGATCATCGGCATCGCCACGGAGCTGCTCGATCTGGTGACCGAGGAGCTGAAGCAAGGTGAGAAGCCGGCAGATGTCGCCCAGGTGACGACGGAGTCTGCCCCTGGGTGGCAGCCGCGGGTCTGACTGCCTAGACTGAGGACGCAACCCTAGTGGGCGAGCGAGTTCCGGACGGGTTCCGGGGCTCACGCCCCTAGGTCTGGTGGTTGACCGGCGAAGAGCCGGTTTTTTTTTGCCCGAGAAGCTCCCGCCGCCGGGTGCGCGCTGCGGCTCCCGCCACGACGAGCAGTCCGACGGTGAGCGCGGTGAAGACGGAGCTGGCGGTGCGAGTGGCCTGCAGCCCCAGGAGCACGGCGCCGGCCGCGAAGGCGCCCACGTCCACCCAGGCGGGGCGGGGGCGAGGCAGCACGAGCAGCGTGATGCAGGCGGTGAGCGGCAGCCCGAGCGTCACCTGCCGGGCGATCTGCGGGCCGCTGTTGAGCACGACGCTCCAGTTGTGGACGAGGAGCGCGGCGAAGATGACGACGGTGCCCAGCGCCAGCACCATGACGCCCGCGGCGGCCGCGTCCTTGGCCAGCCGGGCCTTCTCGTCGAACTGCTGGACGGCGAGATCCACCAGGTGCTCGAGGGCGCTGTTGAGGATCTCGGCGAAGA
>NZ_DASPHO010000393.1:0-6584 GCF_035629615.1 Hyalangium sp.
GGCCTCAGGCCCCTCAGGGCTGGCCGACCAGGATGTCCCCCACGTCCACCGTCTGGCCCTCCACCAGCGTCACCCTCACCCGCTTGAAGTCATTGCGGCCCAGGACGATCAGGATGTGCTCCCCCAGGGGCACACCCTCCAGGGTGAAGCGTCCATCGGCTCCCGTGGAGTGCTCTGGGTTCAGGGGCCGATCCTCAGCGATGAAGAAGAGGGCCCCGGACACCGGCTCCTGGGTCGCCACATCCAGCACCCGGCCCCGGACACTTGCCGTGCCCTGGAGGGGGATCTCCACCTCGGCCACCGCTCCAGAGGCGGGAGTCACGAGGGCTGTTCCTCCCAGGCCCTCCGGTGTGCGGACCGTCAGCCTCACGGGCTCCGCGGGGACTTCGTGCAGCTCGAAGCGATCGCCCGGGAACTCCCGCGTGCTGTGGTCCATCAGGAAGCTGCGGAGATCCTGAGACTCGACGGAGAGGGTGAAGCCCTTCACGGGAGCGCCCCCGCCGGTGCGGATGACGCGGCCTCGCACCGACACCGCGGGCCGGAGCCTCACGACGACGTGTTGCTCCCCCGGTTTCACGCCCCGGAGCTCGCCAATGCGCCCCCCACTGCGGGCGATGAGCTTCAGACGGTTCGGTGTGGTGGCATCCTCCTCGGTCAGCGAGAACGCGAACCGCCCCTCCTCGTCCGTGGGCGTGTTCATGCGCGGCCCTCGCACGCCCTCATCAGGGAGCAAGGTGACGAACGCCTCCGGGCAGGGATGGCCGTCCGGCTCGACGACGGTGCCCCGGAGGCTGTCCCTCTCGCTCGTCTTGCTCTGCCAGGTCAGCTCCACCTGGACGGTCTTCCCCGCCTCGATCTCCACCTCCGTCGACTCACTCTCGCCAAAGGGCCAGCGCTCCGCGAGCGCCACGCGCAGATCGTAGGTTCCCGGCGGCAGCGTCATCCGAAAGGCCCCCGTGGCATCCACATCCCTCGGGCGGAACTCTGTGGTGCTCGTGCCACTGCCGGCCTTCGGGAAGGCCAGCGCGATCAACGACTCAGTGGGCAGAGAGCCGCTGGCGGGGCGGACCCTGCCTTCCACCGTGCCCAGCTCCCCCAGGATGAAGTCCAGCTGGGCCGTGTCGCCCTCGACGACGTCCACCACCTGCCTCACTCCAATCGTCGCCCCCTCTCCGCGGGCCGTGAGGCTCACGGGGCCCGCAGGCAGGCCCTCGAGACGGTAGAGCCCCTCGACGTCGGTGCGAGCCTCGACAGGTGTGCCGTCCAACACGCCTCCCCAGCGGTTGCTGCTGACCACCTGCGCACCAGCCACGGGCTGACCGGCTGCGTCCCGGACCTGACCCTCCACCGCCCCGGTGCCCATGAGCTGGAGCTCGAGGGGAAAGCTCTCGCCCGCGGACACCGTCAGTGCGCGCCGGCTGAGGGAAGCAAAGCCCGTCGCGTTCACCACCAGGTCATAGCTGCCGGGCGCCAGGCCTCCCACGGAAAAGCGGCCCGTGCCATCCGTCACGGCGCGGCCCGAGTCCCCGCTGTTGCCGTAGGGGCTCACGTCCACCTTGGCACCTTCGATCGGCGCGCCCGTGGCACGAGCCATCACGCGCCCCTCCAGCACCGCGCTCTTCCCCAGCTGGATGCGGAGCTCTCTCACGGTCTTCCCCGCACTAACGATGACGGGGCTGCGCAGCGAGCCCGCCTCGTCGCCCCGCCGCGCCGACACGATGTGGGTTCCTGGATCCACCTCGACGGAGAAGCCTCCGCCCTGACCCGTGGTGACCACCTCGGGGACGCGCCCGCCCACGTGGACCTCGGCCCCCGCGGCTGGGGCTCCGTGTGCGTCCACGACGAAGCCCTCGATGACACCGGCCGCATGGAGCGCCACCGTGAGAGGACTGGCCGCCGGCACCATCACCCGCCGCAGCACGGCCCGGACATGCCCCACCGCCCGTGCCTCCAGCAGGTAGTTGCCTGGAGCCAGCCCCTCCACGCGGAAGTTCCCCCGCTCGTCGCTCGCGGCGTACACCCGCTCCTCCGCGGGCGCCTCGGCGCTCTGCCAGACCTCCGGCTCGCGGCCGTATGCGGTGAGGACGAGCTCCACCAGCGGCAGCGGCTCTCGCGTGCCCTCCTCCACCGTGCGGCCCGTGAGAATCTGGCCGGACTCCAGCGAGATGCGCAGGAACGTGCGCGACTCGCCATACGGACGCACCACGTCTCGCAGCACCAGCCCATAGCCCTGCGCCCTCACCGCGACCAGATAGCTCCCAGGCCTCGAGGCCAGCCGGGCCAGCCCTTGGCCGTCCGTGCCGCGGGCGCTCGCCAGTCGCCAGGACACCTCGTTGAGGTTCGGATCTCGGGTGCCGCGCCAATACAGCCGCACGCTGGCACCGGGCACCGGCTGCTCCTCCGCGAGCACCTCGACTTCCAGCACCCCGTCCTCTTCGGAGGGAACCTGGGCCAGGGAGGGTGTGCTGCCCGCATCCGCGGAGCCTCGCACGCCCATGTCCTCGGGGCTCTCCGGCTGCGGCACTGCGCCCGCCCGCCCCGCCGCCGCCTGGGTATGTCCCACGGCAGCGGAGGCCTCCTCAGTGCCCGGGACCGGTTCCGGCCCTGGCGTGCGCAGCAGGAAGAAGAGCGCGAGTCCTACACCTCCAAGGACCGCTCCCCCGATGATGGGTCTGCGCATGGTTCTGATGGCCCTCAATCAGAGGTGATGAGGGCCGACATTACTCGCCTTCTTCGGCTCAGGGTGAGAGCGCCACGTACTGCTGAACATCCCCGCGCTGCACGCGCAGCAGGACATTGGAGCCCGCCTCACCCTTCTCCAACGTCGCGCGGATGGCCGCCATGTCTTTCACGCGGCGGCGATTCACCTCGATGATGAGATCCCCTGCACTCAAGCCCGACCGAGCGGCCGGGCTGCGCGGGACGACGCCCGTCACCAGCACCCCTGCATAGGGCTCGTGTCCCAGCTGCGAGGCCACCTCCGGCGAGAGCTCCTTCAGCACCATGCCCAGCTCATCCATGTTGCCAGGGCTGTCCAGCGCCTCCAGCGTCTCCGGGGCCGGGCGCTCCGACAGCGTCACCGTCACCTCTCGCGTCTCGGCGCCGCTCAGCAGCGTCAGCTTCGTCTCGGTGCCGGGCGCCAGCAGCGCCACCTTGCGCAGCATCTGCAGGTACGAGCCGATGGGCTTGCCGTTGACGGCCACCACGCGATCGCCCGGGCGGATGCCCGCCTTGGCGGCCGGGCTGCGGCGATAGACGCCCTTCACCACCAGGAAGCTCTTCTCGTCCGTGGGCCGCGCGTCATCGATGTTCACCCCGAGCCACCCGCGCTCCAGCCGACCGTTCTCGCGCAGGTTGGGCAGCAGATCCTTCACCATGTTGATGGGCACCGCGAAGCCGATGCCCTGCCCCTGGCTCATGATGGCGGTGTTCACCCCCACCACCTCGCCGCGCATGTTGAAGAGCGGACCGCCGGAGTTGCCCGGGTTGATCAGCGCGTCCGTCTGGATGAAGTCGTCGAAGGCGCCCACGCCCAGCACGCGCTCCTTGGCGGAGATCATCCCGTGGGCCACCGAGTGATCCAGCCCGAACGGGTTGCCAATGGCGACCACCCAGTCCCCCACCTCGAGCCGGTCCGAGTCCCCCAGATAGACGGCCGGGAGCTCCTCGGGGCTCACGTCGCGCACGCGCAGCAGCGCCACGTCCGTGGACGCATCGCGCCCCACCACCTCGGCGGAGAACTCGCGGCCGTCCGCCAGGCGCACGACGATCTGCTGCGCCTTGGCCACCACGTGGTTGTTCGTCACCACCAGCCCGTCCGGGGTGAGCACGAAGCCCGAGCCCGAGGAGCGCCTCGCCACGCCCAGCTGATCTCGCACGTTCACCGTGGTGATGTTGACGACGCCCGCCTCCACCGCGCGGATCAGCGGCGCCAGCGAGGTGGGCGGGACGAAGCTCGGAATGCCCGGGTCGTCGGCCACGCGCTCACGCCACAGCCCCAGGTGCCCCGCGGCGCTGGGGTTCCGCTCCGCCGAAGCGGCGAGCCACACGGCGTGCTCGCGGGCCCGGGCCTGGAGCCAGGCATCCACGCCCGGCTCGGCGCTCGCGGCCGTGGCAAGCCCCAGGAGGAACAGAAGCAAAGAGCGAGGTAGAGAGAGAGCGACCATCAATCGGGCCATGGAGACGGAGGCAACAACCACCCCCCCCGCCTATTTCCCGCTGGGGGGCCGGTCAAGCCTGCGCTGGAGCCACGTACTTTGCCACTTTCACTCTGGCTGGACGGATGACCCGATCCTTCAGCCGGTAGCCTGCCCGCACCTCGGCCACCACCCGCTGATCCTCCTCCGGCTGGGGGGTGAGCTCCATGTCGGCGGCCTCGGCGGTGTTGGGATCAAACGGCTGCCCCACCACCTGGATGCGCTCGATCCCCATGCCCTGTACCTTGGAGAGCAGCCCGTCGCGGATCATCTTCACGCCCTGGCCCAGCGCGGAGCTGGCCTCGGGCCCGCTCATGGCGAGGGAGCGATCCAGCTCGTCGATGGCCTCCAGCAGCGTCACCGCCACGTTGCCGCGCTCCACGTCCATCATCCGCTCGCGCTCGCGGGTGAGCCGCTGCTTGAACTCCTCGCGGTCCTTGTTGACCGCCTGGTACGCCCGCGCCAGCTCATCCACGCGGCGGCGGGCTGCCTCCAGCTCGGCCTCCAGCCGCTGGAGCTCTGCCTCCGCAGCGGGGAGGACTTCCTGCCGAGCCTCTGTCTGCTCGGACGCAGGGCCGTCGGACGACTGCGCCTGCTGCGCGGCCACCGGCTCAGCGCCGTTCTGCTCCTGCGTGCTTGCCTGGGTACGGGGATTGTCGTCCATGTCGAACCTGCGTCGATCGTTGACGCGGGATTGCGCGCCGTTGTGGGTGTCGCTCATCTCCTACATCCCTGAACAGCCCGAACGTAACCGCCTGCCCGGGTCTGTCAACGCGCGATGTAAGCCGAACGGTCGATCGGACTAGTGCTCCTGGGGAGCCGGCTCCTGGTCTTCGAGCAGGAAGCCGTGGTCCACCTGGCCCGTCACCTCGTCGATGATCTCCACCTGCGCGGCTCGCAGCGAGTAGTACAGCAGCCAGCGCTCGGCCGCGGTCAGCGTCCCCGGAGGCAGTGCGCTCTCGATCTCCTGCACCGTCAGCCGGCCCTCGCGCAACCCCTTCGCGAAGAGCTCCTTCCGGGCCACGTAGCTCTTGCCGATCCTGTTCTCCACGAGCGCCGCCTCCTTTCGCCACAACGTAATTCTCCTTTTGGACGCTGCAGGCGAGCCAACGGTGCACGGACGCCCGCAGCCCAGGCGATCAAGCATCCCGGAGAGACTCGGAATGCTGGGTAGGAGGATTCCCTTCCTGCTCCGCCGCGGGGTGCGCAGAGACCACCTGACGGGCCTCGGGGTGAATCAGGCCGCGCTCGGGGACGACCTTGGGCCCGAGGATGGGGATCATGGCCTCCTCCTCGATGACCTCGGTGGCGAGCAGGCGCGCGGCCAGGGCCTGCACCTTGTCGCGGTGGGCGTGGAGCACCTGGCGGGCGCGCTCGAGCGCCTCCGTGACGAGCTTGCGGACCTCCTCGTCCACCATGCGCGCCGTCTGCTCCGAGTAGGTGCGCGCCTCGGGGACGCCCGCGGAGCGCAGGAAGGGCGACGTATGCTCCGCGCCGAGCGACACCGGCCCCAGCGAGCTCATGCCGTAGTCCTTCACCATCATCCGGGCGATCTCCGAGGCCTGCTTGAGATCGTTGGAGGCGCCCGTGGAGATCTCTCCGATGAAGATCTCCTCCGCGGCACGGCCGCCCATCATCCCGGCCATCTTGTCGCGCAGCTCCTCCAGCGACATGAGGTAGCGATCCTCGAGCGGCAGCGACATGGTGTAGCCCAGCGCCGCCAGGCCACGGGGGATGATGGAGACCTTCGTCACCCGCTCCGTGTGGGGCAGCATCCAGCCCACCACGGCATGACCGGCCTCGTGGTGCGCGACGATCTCCTTCTCGCGCTCGTTCATGCGACGGTTCTTCTTCTCCAGGCCCGCCACCACGCGCTCGATGGCCTCCTCGAAGTCCGCCCGCATCACGGCGTCCCGGTTGCGCCGGGCGGCCAGCAGCGCCGCCTCGTTCACCACGTTGGCCAGATCCGCGCCGACGAAGCCCGGCGTGCGCGCGGCGATGGCCTTGAGGTCCACATCCGGCCCCAGCTTCACGTTGCGCGAGTGGATCTCCAGCACGCGCTCTCGGCCCCGCTTGTCCGGCCGATCCACCAGCACCTGCCGATCGAAGCGGCCCGGGCGCATGAGCGCGCTGTCGAGGATCTCCGGGCGGTTGGTGGCCGCCAGGATGATGAGGCCCGTGCGGCCGTCGAAGCCGTCCATCTCCGCCAGCAGCTGGTTGAGCGTCTGCTCGCGCTCGTCGTGGCCGCCGGCGATGCCGGAGTTCCGGCTCTTGCCGATCGCGTCCAGCTCGTCGATGAAGATGATGCACGGGGCCTTGAGCTGCGCCTGGGCGAAGAGGTCTCGCACCCGGGCCGCGCCCACGCCCACGAACATCTCCACGAATTCA
>NZ_DASPHO010000394.1:0-16798 GCF_035629615.1 Hyalangium sp.
GCTCCGGTGTGCCCTCGACCACCGTCGCGACGAACCCTGGCGGTAGCTCACGCGCCGCGTGACGCTTGCTGCTCACGTCCTGGGAGAGCGAGGAGCCCGCATTCGTGCTCACGGCAAACGAGAGCGACAGGCCACCCGACAGCAGGGAGTCCTTCACGGAGCCGCCGAGGTCGAACTCGACAGAAGCAGACGGCGAGCGCATCTCGCTCTCCTTGGGAATCTCCAGTGTGTCGAAGAGCTTCCATGCCGGGCGCACTCGCTCTGCCTTCGGGTTCAGCTTGGACTCCACTCGGAACTGCAGCTCGGAGACGTCCGCAGGAAGCGAGAGCGGGAGGCTCCAGCGCACGACCTTGCCCCCGTTGAGCGCTGGCAGCGGGAGGCGCTTGAGGCTCAGCTCCCCTCTGTCCTCCGCCAGCCGAGCGACGATGTGCAGGCTGTCTGAAGTGAGCACAGGCTCGAAAGCGCTCTGCAGCCACACCGTCGCGAGGGCCTCGCCGGAAGGTCCACGCACGACGGGCTCGACATGGATATGGACCGCACCGAACTCGCGTGGGGTGCGCCCGGTGTGGTCCAGGAAATCCGCATGCTCTGGCATGCGAGCATCCTGCCGCCATGCCCTCCCCGTCACAATGGACCTTCCGTGCGCTCACCGCCGGAGGCTCTATATTAGGAGCCCATGGCGGACCTTCCGGACCTCGAGACCCTCCGAGTAGCCATCGAGCGCATCGACGCGGAGATCTTGGACGCGCTTCGGCGGCGCATGGACCTCGCAGACGACATTGCCCGCTCCAAGCTGGCTGCCGCCTCTCCGCTCCGCGATCCGC
This sequence comes from Hyalangium sp., assembly GCF_035629615.1. GTDB lineage: Bacteria > Myxococcota > Myxococcia > Myxococcales > Myxococcaceae > Hyalangium. Next base: position 825 of record NZ_DASPHO010000394.1, read on the forward strand.
GGCGGGAAGACCTCGTCCTCCGAAAGGTTCGCGAGGCCGCCACCAGCCACGGCCTGGATCCCCACGAGATCGAGCGCATCTACCGGCTCATCATGGACATGTCCGTCGCGCGGCAGCAGTCGCTCATCCAGCGGCAGGACACCACTCCGCTGCGCGTGGGCTACGCGGGCATTGAGGGCTCCTACAGCCACCTCGCCGCACGCCAGCGCTATGCGGGCCGTTCCGGCGGCGTCCTCCTCACCGGCTTCGAGAGCGGCCGCGAGGTGCTCGATGCCCTGCGCCGGGGCGAGCTCGATCTGGCCCTGCTGCCCATCGAGAACACCTCCGCGGGCAGCGTGAACGAGACGTACGATCTGCTCGCCGAGGGCGGCGCCACCCTCATCGGGGAGCTGTTGAGCCAGGTGGATCACCGGCTGCTCGGCCTGCCTGGCGCGCGGCTGGAGGACATCCGCACGGTGCTGTCCCACCCGCAGGCCCTGGCGCAGTGCGCGGACTTCCTGCGCCGGGTGCCGTGGATCCGTCCCCTCCCCGAGTTCGACACCAGTGGTGCGGCCCTCAAGGTGCGCGAGCGCAACGATCCCACGGTGGCCGCCATCGCCAGCGAGTCCGCGGCCCAGCGCTTCGGGCTTCAGGTGCTGGTGCGCGACATCCAGCCGGCCTCTGGCGACTACACTCGCTTCGTGGAGCTAGCGCGAGAGGCCACTCCTGTCCCGCCGGATGTGCCGTGCAAGACGACGCTGACCGTCGTCCTGGAGCACCGCCCCGGGACGCTCGGGCAGGTGCTGACGGCCCTGGCCCAGCGCGGGGTCAACCTGGCCAAGCTGGAGTCCCGTCCCATCCCTGGCGAGCCGTGGAGGTACCGCTTCTTCCTGGATCTGGAAGGGCACGCGGCCTCTGCCCCGCTGATCGCGGCGTTGGGAGATCTCGAGCCACTCACCTCGTCCATGCGGGTGCTGGGGACCTATCCTCGCGCGGAGGAGTCGCGTGGGTAGCCCGCGCATCGCGTTCCAGGGAGAGCGTGGCGCCTACAGCGAGGAGGCCACGCGGGCCCTCTTCGGCCCGAGTGCCGAGCCCGTGCCCTGCCCCAGCTTCCGCGCCGTCTTCGAGGCGGTGGCCTCGGGCCAGGTGGACGGCGGCGCGGTGCCGGTGGAGAACTCGCTGGCGGGCTCGGTCTCGGAGAACGTGGATCTGTTGGGGGAGTTCTCCCTGCCCATCACTGGAGAGCTGTCGCTGCGCATCCGCCACTGTCTCCTCGCTCCCGCGGGAACCACGCTGGAGGGGCTCGAGCGCGTCCTCTCGCACCCTCAGGCCCTGGCCCAGTGCGCGGGCTTCCTGCGTCAGCACGGCATCACCCCTGTCGGGGAGAGCGACACCGCGGGCAGTGCGAAGCGCGTGGCCCAGCTGGCTCCCCCGCGCACCGCCGCCATCGCCAGCCGGGCCGCGGCGGACCTCTATGGCCTGACCGTGCTCAGGGAGGGCATCGAGGATGCACCGGACAACTACACCCGGTTCCTCTCCCTGGGCGCCGTCCCGGTACTCACGGGCACCCGGATCAAGACATCCGTGGTGCTCACCCTGGAGAACAACCCTGGTGCACTCCACGCGGTGCTGGGCGTGTTCGCCTCGCGCAGCCTCAACATCATCCGGCTGGAGTCCCGCCCGCTGCGCCGCCCGTGGGAGTACGTCTTCTGTCTGGATCTCGAAGGCGCGAGAGAGGAGCCCCGCCTGAGCGAGGCGCTCGACGCGGCCGCGCGACTTTGCCGCTCGTTCCGGGTGCTGGGCAGCTACCGCGTCGCCGACTGAGGCTCCAGACTCCTGAGCGGTGGAGTGTGACGGCGCTTCAGAGGGTCCCCGTCGCTCAGCCCGCGGGCCGCAGGCGCGCTGCCAGGTGCATGTAGTGGCTGCTGCGCTCGCTGTCCCCGAGATGCGACCAGACCTCCGCCAGTGCCCGGGCCGCCTCGATGAAGGAGGGGTGGTACTCGAGCGTCAGCTCGAACAGATGACGCGCGTGGCGGTAACGCGCCTTGTCCGGCCGCCGTCCTCCTCGCGACAACAGCGCCTGGCCCAAGCTGAAGATCTCGACGGCAGCGGCCTCGCGATACGAGGACTCGGGGTTGAGCTGGAAGGCACGCTCCAGCAGGAGGGAGGCAGCCTCGGGCTCATCCAGCTCCAGCTGGCAGAGCGCGGCGTTGCGGTAGTTGTCCGCGTCTGAAGGGTCCAGCTCAATGGCGTGCTCGAAGCAGCGCAGCGCTTCCGCCGGCTTTCCCACCTTCGTGAGCGAGAACCCCTTGGCGCTCAGCGCTGGCGTGTGCCGGGGATCCTCCGCCAGCACCTTGTCGAACGCCTGGATGGCGGAGGCGTGCTCGCCGGACATGGAGCGATTCACACCCTCGTTGAACGCCGCGAGCACCTTGTGAGACATCCGTGACCCCCAACTCCTGGCCGCGTGTATCACGGCCACGTCGGTAGCCTGACAGGCGGGAGGGTTGGCTGAGAAGATGGCACCGAGCCACGCCCTTCCGCGGCTGGAAGCCCCGCTAATGTGTCCTCACATCAGCGCGCGGGCTGTGCAATTCCCTCCGAGTCAAGGACTGCCGCAAAGCCCACAGGAAAGTCCGGATATCGAGGAACCCACCCGAGTGCCTTGAGCCGGAAGTTCAGCACAGAACGATCTCCCCGGAGTGTCTCATGCAGGCTGGAGAGGGGAATAGTTGGTGGCAGCGGGAGCCCCAGGCGCTCCAGCTTGGAGCGGCGCGCCGCATCCCTCGTGGCGGCGATGACGGTCCGGCCCTCCCGCGCCTGCGACAGCGCGAGCCGCGTGAGCGTGTAGCCGGACCCGAGAAGCACGAGGGGCGGAGCCATGCCCCTCGCCATATCAGAAGATCCGCGTCAGAACTCCGCGCTGGCTCGCGGATCGACGATGCCGCACTCCTTGATCTTGTAGAGCAGCGCCTTGTAGCTGATGCGCAGCTTGCTCGCGGCCTTGCGCTTGTTCCACGCGGTGCGCTGGAGCATCGCGAGGATGGCCTCGCGCTCAGCCAGCATCGCCGCCCGCTTGCCGATGTCCTTCAGCGACATCTCCCCCACCGGCATGCTCGGAGGCGGTGGCGGCGGCTGAGGCATGTCGAACGGGTTGCTGTAGCGCGGCGCCGCCTGGTTGACGGGCACCTCGGAGACAGGCGGCAGGACCTGAGCCCCACCCCGCAGGGGCATCTCCAGCACCTGCACGGAGGAGCCCGGCGGTGAGCGCAGGGGCTCCGGCTCCGGAGTCCTCGCCGGCGGAGGCATCCCATCGTCCCCGCCGTAGGCCGTGGGCAGAGACGGCGCGCTCGCGGGCGTCCGGCCGGAGCTGAGCTCGTCCAGCACCAGCGAGGGATCCTTCAGCACGCACAGCCGGCGCACCATGTTCTCCAGCTCGCGCACGTTGCCCGGCCAGTCGTACTCGGTGAAGGCCCTGAGCACCTCCCCGGGCAGCTCCGAGATGCCGTGGATGTAGTTCCGCCCGTACTTCTTGAGGAAGTGATCCGTGAGCGGCACCACGTCCTCCATGCGCTCGCGCAGGGGCGGCAGGCGGATGGCCACCACATTGAGGCGGTAATAGAGATCCTCGCGGAAGTTGCCCAGTGCGATCTCCTTCTCCAGATCGCGGTTGGTGGCCACCACCACGCGGCTGTCCACGCGGACGCTCTTCTTGCCACCCACGCGGAAGAACTCCTCGTCCTGCAGCACCTGGAGCAGCTTGGCCTGCAGGCGGATGGCCATCTCGCCGATCTCGTCCAGGAAGATGGTGCCCTGGTCGGCCAGCTCGAACTTGCCCGGCTTCTCGGCCGTCGCGCCGGTGAAGGCCCCACGCTCGTGGCCGAACAGCTCACTCTCCAGCAGCTCGCCCGGCAGCGCGGCGCAGTTCACCTTGATGAACGGCCGGCTCCGGCGCTCGCTGCGAGCGTGGATCTCCCGGGCAATCACCTCCTTGCCCGTGCCGGACTCGCCCAGGAGCAGCACCGGCACGTCCGTGTCGGCGATCCGCTCCACCAGCGCGCGTGCCCGGCGCATCGAGGGAGAGGTGGAGATCAGCACCCGAGCTTCACTCAGGCTCTCCAGCACCCCGTGGCCGCTGGGGCGGGCCGGCGCTGGCGCCACGGCCTGCCGGGCCGGAGCCCGCGTACCCAACGCGCGCGCCAGCACATCCTCCAGCTCGTCATTGCTGAACGGCTTGGACAGGTAGTCACTGGCCCCCATCTTCATGGCCCGCACCGCATCATCCGCGCCCGCCAGGGCCGACAGGACGATGACGGGCGCAGAGCCCCCCGCGCTTCGGTAGTGCCGCAGCACCTCCAGCCCGCTCATCTCCGGCATCACCACGTCCAGCAGCACCGCGTCGAAAGAGCCCCCTTCCAGCATCTCCAGCGCCTGCGCCCCACTCGAGGCACACCGCACCTGGTATCCCGCGTTCCCAAGCAGCTCGGCCAGGAACGTCCGCACCGACTCTTCGTCGTCCACCACCAGCACCGCGATCCGATCCATCCCCACGTCTCCCCTCGCCCTCACGAAGAAAGTGTGACCGCCCCATGCTCGAGGCCACTCTCTTCTCGCCTCACCCCAGACACCGGCTCCAACTTGTTGCTCGCCGACGCACCTTGCGCGCGGCGCATCTCCAGAATGGCCCCGCTCAGCAGCTGCGTGGGCACTCCCAACACATCCGGGAAGCTCACCGCACCCAGGCTCAGCGAGGTGCGCAGCGCCTTGCCCTCTACCTGGAAGCGGGCCAGCTCGAAGCGCGCGGTGACGCGCGACAGCACCGCCGGCAGCGCCTCCGCCGAGGTGCCCGGCAGGAACATCGCGAACTCGTCGTCGGACACGCGCGCCACCACATCCGACTCGCGCACCGTCTGCCCCAGCACCACCGCGGTATAGACGAGCAGCCGCTCCGCCATGGCCTTCCCATGCTGCTTTCGGACCATCCGCAGGCCCGGGGGCGCACAGGCCACCAAGGAGAAGACGCCGCCATAGCGCTCGGCCCGCCGCATCTCCATGCCGATCAGCGCCAGCAGGAAGGACTTGTTGTAGAGGCCCGTGAGCGGATCATGCAGCACCAGCGCGGTGCCCATGTCCGCCCCCTCGGCGGCGCGCAGCACCGCATCCCTCAGCCTCAGCTGCGCGTGCAGCTTGAGCGCCAGCTCCGCCCCCGAGCTCGTGCGCGGCACCAGGTCCACGCACTGGCCCTTCTCCAAGCAGAAGTTCCACGCCGCCGGATCCTGGGGATCCACCAGGTAGAGCATCGGCACCGTACCCCGGCCGATCTGCCGAAGCCGCCGCACCGTCGCCACCGCCGCGAAGTCGGGGGGGTGCGCGGCCAGCACCACCGCATCCGGACGGATCACCTCGAAGAGGGGAGCCGCTGCGTCGAACCTCGTCAGCGGCACCACGCGGAACCCCTCCTGCGTCAGCAGGGTCCGCGTCCGCTCGAGTTCCTCTGCCCGCGGATCCACCAGGAGCACCGTTGGATGTACCCCTGCCCTCCCGCCGTGCTTGCGCTTTAGCGCCACTGCTCCATCCTCCTGCCCCGACCCAGAACTTTCTTACCCACGCCGCCCCTCGCCATCCCACCCAGAATTACAGCCCTGCACCCCATCCCGCCCTGCCCATCCCTTTGAACTTCCAGGAGAAGGGCATCCTGTTACTCATCCTGGGCGTGGTTCTGAGCAACCCTTGTGCCACCCTGGCCGTTCTGTATCCGAGCCTCGAGAGCGCCCTCGTCCACGCGATGCTTGAAGGCCAGCTCGCCATCGATCACCACCACGGGGATGTCGTAGCGCCACGCCATCATGGCCGCTGGATCCTCCAGGATGCTGATGATCCGTAGCTCGAAGGGGATGCGAGCGCGCACACGCTCTACGACGTCAATCGCCTCGTCGCAGAGGGAACAGGAGGGTTTCGAGTAGATATCCACCTTCATGGCGATGCAGGATGTGCAGCGATGCAGGGCCTGTCAGGCGATTTCACGACGATGCCCCTCAAGGACGTCGTCCAGTACCTGGGCAACCGTCGGGTCTCCGGCAAGCTCCTGGTGCAGCGTGCGGGCGTGTTCAAGGACCTCACCTTGAGCGAGGGCTCGGTCGTCAGCGCGAGCTCTAACCAGCCGCGAGAGTACCTGGGCCAGTTCCTCATGAACATGGGCCACCTCACGGAGGATCAGCTCAGCCGGGCCTTCGAGGCCCAGCGGGAGACGGACTTCCGGTTGGGGAAGATCCTGGTCATGCAGGGGATCGTTCCGGAGGCGACGGTCCTGAACATGCTGAGCCTGAAGTTCCGGGAGATGCTGCTGGACGCGTTCCAGTGGCCGGAGGGGGAGTTCCAGTTCGAGATCGTGGACATCTCCAACCCTCTGGAGGGCCTGGATGTGCGGGTGGATCTGCTGGACATCCACCGCGAGGGCGAGTTCCGGGAGACGGCGTGGCAGGCCATGCGCTCGGCCTTCCCCACCGGTCAGGCGCGGCTGGTGGTGGACGAGCGCAAGCTGTCCGAGCCGCGTCAGCCCGGCAGCATGGATGAGCGGCTCGTCCAGCTGCTCAAGGATGGGCTGACGATCGACGAGCTGGCGCTGGCGCTGCACGCCACGGACTTCCACCTGTACCAGCGGCTGTATGCGCTGTATCGGCGGGACGCGGTGAAGGTGCGCGAGGAGTCCACCCCCGCGGCCGCCGAGAAGGCTCCAGAGGAGCCCCGGATCATCGGCTCGGAGTCCTCGGTGGACGAGGTGATCCAGGTGGCGCGCGTGTTCCTGGAGGGCCGCAACCACCGGGACGCCGAGGTGCTTGCGCGCCAGGCGCACCAGATGGCGCCTTCGGCGGAGACGGCGGAGCTGCTCAAGCAGGCGGAGCTGGGGCTGCAGGAGTCGCTGCGGCAGGTTCTGATGGATCCACCGCAGGTGCCGACGCTCCTGGTCCCCCAGGCCCAGCTGAAGACGATGCAGCTCACCGCACCGGAGCGCTATCTGCTGTCTCGCATCGACGGCAAGCGCGACGTGGGCGCGATCATCCGCGTCTCGCCGCTGCACGAGCTGGAAGCGCTGAAGTATTTCCAGGGCTTCGTGGAGAGCGGCTTCGTGAAGCTCACCCCGCGCTGAGAAAAGGCGAGCGGCTCCTGGCCGGACGTGGCCCTCACGGTACAATGGCAGGACAGTGGCAGGTGAAGCGATTCGCAGTGGCTGGCGAGGTATCCCTGCATGGGAGCAGACGACTCGACCTCGCGTGGTGCACAGGCTGCCCCAGAGGGGAGCCAGCGGACGGATACGCCCACCCCAGGGAGCAACTCGCAGGAGGCTCCCCAGCATGCCGTGACGGCCTCGTCGCCTGAGACGGCAGCGCCGGCCGGTGAGCAACCGCAGGGCGAGGGTATGCCCGGTCATGCTCGAGGAACCGCCCCTGGCTCACCTCCGTCCGCAGCCGGTGAGGGAGCTTCACGGCCTGCGCGCACCCCACCGGGCCTCGTCCAGCCAAGCACCCTGGGCACGCCGCCCAGGGTCGCCTTCAACCCCGGAGCGCGAGCCGGAGCAGGACCCGGGTCTCCTCCGGGTCCCCGGAGGTCGCCGCCCCCCCATGTCCCTTCCGGAGCCAGTCCAGCGGCAGGCGCCGCCCCGGCATCGGAGACAGCGCCTGGCCTGGCCCCTCGTGGCCCAGCTCGCCCCCCCTTTCAGCGCCCGCTACCGCGGCCTCCCGGACAGCCTCCCGGCACCGCCGGAGGCCTCCGCCGCCCGTTGCCGCGTCCTCCGCCCGCGGCTGTTGGCTCTGGCGAACCGAGTCCCTCGGACATCGCGGGAGAAGGTGCAACCGGATCCGCCCGTCCCGCGACGGTCCCTGGCGGCGTGGGAGTGGGACGTGCTCCACCCCGTCTCGGGCTGCCGCGCCCCCAAGCCGCACGGCCGGCAGGAGTGCCTCCTGTCGCGGGCTCCCGCGTTCCCCTTGGAAGAGCCAGCCTCCCAGGCCAGCCCCTGCGTCAACCGCCTGCGCCAGGGGCAGCGCCCGGACAACCGCGACCGCAGCCCGGTCCGCCTGGAGCCAGCCCGGGAGGAGCCACTGCGCCTGCGAGCGCGGTCTCCCGCTCTACCTCTGGAACGGTGCGGCCCGTCCCACGAGCGCCGGGAGCCGGAACGAGCGCAGTCTCTCGCTCTACCTCCGGGACGGTGCGGCCTGCCCCACAAGCACCGAGGACAGGGACGGGTGGAGTCTCCCGCTCCACCTCCGGAACGGTGCGCCCCGTTCAGAGAGCACCTGGGGCCGGCGCGGGCTCGAACTCTCCGTCCGCACCACGACCAGGGCAGATCCGGCGCCCGCTGAGCCCGCAGCGTCCGCAGGCCGAGGAGCCAGAAGACGCCGAACCCGAGCTCCCCTCCAATCCCGCTCTCTCCACCGAGGTGGTGATGAGAGCCAACGAGCTCAACAAGAAGCTGGATCAGGCAGAGCGGGAGAGACGAAACCCTCACTTGCGAAGAGCTGCGCAGCGCCTCAGGGCACGCGCCCCAAGCTCGCCCGCGCGGCCGGGTGCTCCTCAGGCGGCTCCGGGAGGCGCTCAAAGGCCCGGGACTCCTCCCGCACCTCCTGCTTCGGCGCGGCCTGCGGAAACGCCGTCTGCGGCCCCCTCCTCCTCAGCTCCAGCAGCCGGGGTTGGCGCAGCCGGCCCCAGGCCCACGACAAACCCTGGTCAGCCTGCGGCAGGCGTGTCTTCGCAAGTGCCAGCCGTGCCTCCTCCTCCAAGCGCGTCCGCGCCAGTGCCGGCCGTTGCTCCTTCGTCGAGCGCCTCTTCACAGGGCCCTACCGTCCCCACACGACCGGTCGTGGCGCCTCCCCAGCCGAGCGCTCCCGGGCGAACCTCTTCTCCTGGCGTGAAGAGCATGCCTGTGCAAACAGCTGGCAGTTCCAGCGGCCGGACTTCCAAGCCCTGGGGAAAGAGCCTCTTCGACAAGGACGAGAACAGCGACATCTCCAGCATCCGCCTGGGAGGTGAGCAGAGTGGGCGGCAGGTCATCCGCCGCCCCGACGTGAACCTCCTCTACGACGGCACCGCTCCGGCCGATGGTCTCTTCCTCACCAACCCCGAGCTGGTCGTCCTGGCGCCCGTGCAGAGCTACCCAGGCCAACGGACGGTGATCCACACCCAGAACGTCATCAACCAGTACGCCGTGGCCGCCAACCCCCGCTACTTCCCACGGAACCGGGAGCCGCGCGAGGCAGGACACATCTTCGTCTTTGACGTCATGAACTCCCAGCACACCACGATGGGGCGCGCCTTCCCCGCGGGTTTCCCCGGCACCTTCCGTCCAGGCACGCTCGCGGAGCTCTGGAGGTGGCTGAACGACCTGGCACCCTCCCGCGGCTGGCGGGGAGCGGAGGGCAGCGCCCTGCTGGAGGCGGCGGCGCGGGGGCTGCCCATCATCGCCATGGCCGAGACGTCCTCCGGCCCGCGGCTCGCCGTCATGGAGCCGGGGCCCCCGGGGCCTGAGGGCAAGCCCTTCCTGGCCAGCGCCCACGAACCTCGCGGCCAGCGGCAGACACCGGAGCAGGTCTTCGGCTCGAGTGCAGTGCGCTACCTCGTCCACGACTGACGGTGGACGCAGCGACAGGCTGAGGCTACCTGTCGGCGGCACACGGATCGAACCTGTCATACAAGCAGACCGGTTGGGGGAACCTGCGCCGGGGAGGCTCCGCCGCGAAGAGCGTTTCGTCTGCCAGATGCTGAGTCCGAGCTGCAGTGCCTGCCTACCTCAGCTCACCAGCCCCTCAGGGAGGTGGCGGCATGGCAAGGCCTGCGGGCGCCGTCGTCTCCCCGGCCGGCTCCTCCTCCTCCAGGTCCTCGGCCTCAGTCGCCTCAGCCGCTCCAGTCTGGGACGTGAGCGGCTGATCGGCGGCCGGTGCTGCGACAGGTTCAGCGGCCACAGTCGGCTCACCGGATTTCAGTGCTTCCTTCCCCGCCACGGCCTGCGGGGGCTTGGGGAGCCGCTCCAGCGCCAGGCGCATGGCCTCGCGCCCGAGCCACGTCGCCCGGATGCGCCAGAGCGGATCGTTGACGATGACCGCGGCCACGGCCACGCGCGGATTGTCCTTGGGAGCGAAGCCCACGAACCACGAGTAGTCCCGGAAGGGGTTCTTGTCCGCCAGTGTCCCAGTCTTGCCCACGGCGCCCTCCACTCGGAACCCCCGCTCGCGGAAGATGCGCCGCGCGGTTCCGCTCGTGACGGTCTGCTCGAGCATGCCGGTCAGCGCGCGCTGCACCTCCGGCGACAGCACCTGCTCGGTGGGAGCAGGCGGCGCATCCGGCAAGGGCTCGAAGAGGATGGGGTCTCGCCACACGCCCGTAGCCGAAGCCGCCGCGAGCGCCGCGCCGTGCAGCGGGGACAAGTACACATCACCGAAGCCCGCTCCGGTCTCAGCCAGCTCGAACTCCTCGTCGGGAATCGAGGCCAGCGAGATGTCCATGGGGACGGGGAACGAGATGGGCCGGTTGAAGCGCAGCCGCGCAGCCATGCGCCGCAGCGCGTCCGCGGCGAGGTACTTCTTGGTCAGCTTGGCGAAGACGACGTTGGCGCTCTTGCCCATGGCGTCGGCCAGCGAGTAGCAGGCACCATCCCGCTCGCTGTCCTCCAGGAGCCGCTCGGACAGCCGCCGCTTGCCTCCGTGGAAGCAGGCGGACTCCTCCGGCGACACTCCTGCCTCCAGCAGCGCGCCCCCGGTGACAATCTTGAAGATGCTGGCCGCGGGGAACACGGCGCGAGTCGTGAGCCCACGCATATCGGGCTGGGCCTGCGAGTGCTCCGACAGGGCCAACACACGGCCCGTGGAGGGCTCGATCACCACCGCTGCACCGTAGGGAACCTCGTAGTCCTTCATGATGCGGTTGAGCTGCTCCTGGAGCGACGGATCGATGGTGAGGGCCCTCTCTCCTTCGGGCCTTGGCACCACGAGCCGCCCATCCCGCCGGAGCCGGGCGCGCGCGAGCAGGTCCTCCTTGCGGGACAGTGAGCGCATGCGGGCGATGGGAGGCGCATCCTTCCGATCAGGCACGGGCAGAGGCGGCGTCAGTCCCAGCTCCACAGGTCCCGCATCCGGGGAATCCGGCCCTGCGTCCGGAGTTCCCGCATCCGGCACTCCGGCATCGAGGCCTCCCGGCAGCTCGGTCACATCCGAGGTGAACCCCATGGCCCCGAGCAGCAGGGCGAGGGGCAGGATCATCGCTGAGAGCAGGTAGCGGGAGTGCGGCATGTGGCGGGCCTGATCCTAGATCTCTGGGAGAGCCTGTCCATGTCCGCTCCCTCGACTGCTCGACGAGCAGTGGAAACTGGCCGGCTCCCCAAGGATTTGACAAGGTGCCCGGCACCTTGGACGGACTCAAAGAAATCGCCGTGATCTGGAGCGCTGAGACACTCCGAGCCGTACGCAGTGCGCGCACTCTGGTGCTGCTCGGGCTCTACACCCTGTTCTCCCTCGCCACACTGCTGGTGGTGGCAGCGCTGATCAGCAGCGCCAGCGGGAGCATGGTGCTCACGCAGGAGCTGACGGAGATCCCCCCTGTCATCCTGGGAGTCTTCAAGGTCAACCTCTTCTTCCTCCCCGTGTACGTGGCGCTGATGGGCTTCGATCAGATCAGCGGCGAGGTAGGCACTCGCTCCATCCGCTACATCACCGTGCGCGCGCGCCTGTCGTCGCTGCTGCTGGGCAAGTTCCTCGTGCAGGCCTCGCTGCTGGTGGGGCTGGTGCTTGTCATCGATGTGGGCATCTTCCTCTACGCCCGCTACTCCCACCCGAACTTCACCCTCTCGGCCATGGCGCTAAGCCTGGTCAAGGTCTGGCTGGCCACCCTCGTGTTCTCGCTGGCTTATGTGGCGCTCACCACGTTCTGCTCGAGCCTGTTCCGCAGCTCGGGGCTGAGCCTCGTCTTCAACTTCGCCCTGGTGATTGGCTTCCTGCTGATGGAGCTGGTCGGCTGGTATTACAAAGACAAGTCGTTCATCGAATACATCCGCTACCTGTCCCCCTCGTACTACTCGTCGGATCTGCTGAGCCCCGTGCTGAGTGAGTTCGGACGAAGCGGGCTGACGTACGCGGGCATCACCCTGCTCTTCCTGGGCGGCGCCTACGGCGTCCTCCGCGCGAGGGACCTGTGAGCGAGTTGGCCATCGAGCTGTCCCAGGTCACCAAGCGCTTCGGTCCCAAGGTGGCCGTCAACGCCGTCTCCCTCGCCATTCCCCAGGGGCAGGTGTACGGCCTCATCGGCCCCAACGGCGCCGGCAAGACAACCGCCTTCTCGATGATGTGCGGGTTCCTCCACCCCACCGCGGGCACCCTCCAGGTGATGGGCGTGCCGCCCACGACTCCCGGGGCCCTGAAGGGCAAGCTCGGAGCCCTCCCTCAGGACGCCCTCCTCCCGGCGGGCTGGGAGGTGGGGGAGCTGCTGACGTACTGGGCGCGGCTCTCGGGGCTCCCCCAACCCGAGCGCGAGGCCCGCGAGAACCTCGAGAAGGTAGGGCTGGCCGAGGCCTGGTTCACCCCCACGGAGGCCCTCTCCCACGGCATGGCCAAGCGCACCGCCATGGCGCAGGCGCTGATGGGGCAGCCGCCGCTCGTGCTCCTGGACGAGCCCACCGCTGGCCTCGATCCGCGCATTGCCGCCCACGTCCGCCAGCTCATCCGCGACATGAAGGGCCGGCAGACGGTGGTGGTCTCCAGCCACAACCTCCAGGAGCTGGAGGAGCTGTGCGACGCGGCGGCCATCCTCGACCGAGGCACGCTCGTGAAGGCCGGCACCATGTCCGAGCTAACGGGCCAGGGCGCGGAGTTCCGGGTGCAGATCGCCCGCGGCGAGGTGATTCCCCCAGAGCTGACTCAGCTCCCGGGCGTCACCTCCGCCAAGATGGAGTCCCCCGGTGTGCTCCTGGTGCGCTTCGACGGCCAGGCCCACAAGCCCGAGGAGGTCATCAGCCGCACCGTGGCCCACCTGCTCCAGACAGGCGTCCTCATCCTGGGCGTCTCCCGGGGCCAGAAGCTGGAAGAACGCGTCCTGCAGATTCTTTGAAACTCCTGGGCCGCTCGGCTCACTAGGGGCCGTGGACTGGAACCTCCCCCTCCTTGCGGACCCACCCGACGTAGCTCGCCCCGCGCTTCTCCAGGCGGACGAGCGTGTGTCCGGTGGCCTCGCACCAGGCCGGCAGATCTGCCTCCAGCCCACGATCCGTGGAGATCAGCTCCACCAGCGCCCCCACTGGCAGCCGCCGCATCACCTTGGCGATCTCCAGAATGGGCACGGGGCAAGCGGCCCCAGAGGTATCCACTCGAATGGCCGCTTCCATGGATCTCAGTCTGGCATGCGCCAATGGTGGCACGTGAAGGGGGAATTATCCGGAAAAGTGTCGTGTTTCCGGGCCTCTAGAAGGTGGGGAGGCCGCCGAAGGAATGGCGGCTTGGCTTGCGTGGCCGGATTTCCCTCTGTTATCTAGCCCGCCTTCCTTACCCCGCCCGGGGCCGCCACGCACAGTACGGACCTGAGACGGAAGGAGCAGAACGGAAAATGGATCCAAGCGATATGAAGGATGCACGAGACCACGGGGCTACGAGCCACGCGTCTCCGGTTTCAGGTTCGAAGGCCAACGTGATCGTTGCACTCATTGTGGGTGTGGCCCTCGGCTTCTTTGCAGGCAAGGCCGCCACGGGCTCCAGCAAGGGCAGTGACAGCGGCAGCGCACAGGCCGCCGCGGCTGCTCCCTCGGCACCCAGCCAGGCCGCGAAGCCCTCGGGGCCCAACCAGCCCGCCGTCTTCAAGGTTCCCCTCGAGGACTCGCCCCGCAAGGGCGGCGACGACGCGCTGGTGACGATCGTCGAGTTCTCCGACTACCAGTGCCCCTTCTGCTCCCGCGCGCACAATACGGTGGAGCAGATCCAGAAGGACTACGGCAGCAAGGTGCGCGTGGTGATGAAGCAGAACCCGCTCTCCTTCCACCCGCGCGCCAAGCCCGCCGCCATCGGCGCCATGGCGGCCGGTGAGCAGGGCAAGTACTGGGAGTACCACAACAAGCTCTTCGAAAACGCCAAGGCGCTCGATGACGCGGATCTGGAGAAGTACGCCCAGGAGATCGGCCTGGACGTGGCCCGCTGGAAGAAGGATCTCACCCTGCCGAAGTTCCAGCAGGCCATTGATCGGGATCAGGCCCTGGCCGGCCAGCTCGGCGCCAATGGCACCCCGGCCTTCTTCATCAACGGCCGCCTGCTGTCCGGCGCGCAGCCCATCAACAACTTCAAGACCATCATCGACGAGGAGCTGACCAAGGCCGAGGCGATGGTGAAGGGCGGTCTCAAGCCGAGCCAGGTCTACGCCGCCATCATCGAGAAGGGCCAGACGCGCGCCGCCCCGCCGCAGCAGCAGGAGCGTCAGCAGCCGGCCACCGCCTACCGCAAGATCGATGTGCCCGACAACGCCCCGTCCTTCGGCCCGAAGAACGCCAAGGTGACGATCGTCGAGTGGTCCGACTTCGAGTGCCCCTTCTGCAGCCGCGTGATGCCCACGCTGGCGAAGATCAAGGAGCAGTACGGCAAGGAGGTGCGGGTGGTGTTCCGCAACCAGCCGCTGCCCTTCCACCCGAACGCCAAGCTGGCCGCCGAGGCCTCGCTGGCCGCGCACGAGCAGGGCAAGTTCTGGGAGTTCCACGACAAGCTCTTCGCCAACCAGAAGGCGCTGACGCGCCCCTCGCTGGAGAAGTACGCCGAAGAGCTGCGCCTGGACATGGGCAAGTTCAAGGCGGCCCTGGACAGCGGCAAGTTCCGCGCTCAGGTCGAGGCGGACTCCTCCGCCGGTAGCGCGGTGGGCGCCAATGGCACCCCGACGTTCTTCATCAACGGCCGTCAGTTCGTGGGCGCGCAGCCCTTCGAGGCCTTCAAGACGGCCATCGAAGAGGAGAAGGGCCGGGCGGAGAAGCTGCTGAGCAGCGGCGTGAAGGTGGAGAACCTCTACGCGCAGCTGATGGAGACGCTGCCCGCGGCGGCACCGGCTCCTGCAGCACAGGCCGAGCCGGCCGAGCCCCCGGTGCAGAAGATCGAGGTGGGCAAGGCCCCGGTGAAGGGCCCTGCGAACGCCCCCGTCACCATCGTCGCCTACTCCGACTTCGAGTGCCCCTTCTGCGGCCGCGTGCTGCCGACGCTCAAGCAGGTCGAGGACGAGTACAAGGGCAAGGTGCGGATCGCCTTCAAGAACCAGCCGCTGCCCTTCCACGCCAACGCGAAGCCGGCCGCCGCCGCCTCGCTGGCCGCGCACGAGCAGGGCAAGTTCTGGGAGTACCACGACAAGCTCTTCGCCAATCAGCGGGCGCTGGATCGCGCCTCCCTGGAGAAGTACGCCGAGGAGCTGAAGCTGGACATGGGCAAGTTCCGCCAGGCCCTGGACAGCGGCAAGTTCAACGAGCAGATCGAGGCGGACTCCGCCGAGGGCTCGCGCGTGGGCGCCAACGGCACCCCGACGTTCTTCATCAACGGCCGCACGGTGGTCGGGGCGGTGCCCTTCGACAACTTCAAGCGGGTGATTGACGAGGAGCTGAAGAAGACGCAGGGCGGCGCGATCGCCAAGGACACGAAGTAGTCCTCACTGCCTTCCTGAAGCACCTGAGGCCGTCGGATCCACGAGATCCGGCGGCCTTCGTGCTTGCGGGGCCGGAGCTCAGGACACGGCGATGGCGTCGATCTCCACCTTGGCGCCGCGGGGCAGCGCGGCCACCTGCACGGTGGCGCGGGACGGCGGCGAGCCGGTGAAGTAGCGGCCGTACACCTCGTTCACCTTGCCGAAGTCACCCAGGTCGGTGAGGAAGATCGTGCAGCGCACCACGTGGGAGAAGTCCAGCCCGGCGGCGGTGAGCACGGCCTTCAGGTTCTGCATGACGCGCTCGGCCTGGGTGGCCGCGTCGCCCTGGACCATCTCCATCGTCTTCGGGTCCAGGGGGA
>NZ_DASPHO010000395.1:0-12190 GCF_035629615.1 Hyalangium sp.
TCCTCGGGCACCTCGCCCTCGGGCACGCCCAGCTCCGCCTTCGCCAGCACCGCCACCTTCGCAGGGATCTCCGCCGCCTTCAGCGACTGGATGTACGTCATCTCCCGATCGTGGCACTCGCGCGTCTCCGGCCCCGTCAGCCACTGCGGCTCCATCCCCTCCGGCAGCCGGCTCACCAGCTCCAGGTGCGTCACCGTCTCCGCCAGGTACGCCAGCCGCCGCAGCCGCGCCTCCTCCGGCAACGCCGCGAACACCTGGAAGCCCTCGAACAGCGCGTTCCGATTCTCCCCCGTCGCCGCCTGCGCCAGCTCCATCGCCGGCTCCGCCGACTCTAGCGCCTCGTCCCAGTTGTTCTCCGGGTTGAAGCCCGCCTCCAACAGCGCCGTGTAGAGCTGCGTCGCCGCCAGCCGCCGCCGAGCCTCCTGCAGGTGCTCCACCACCTCGTGCGTGAGCCGCAGCTCCAGCAGCGCCCCCGTCACCCGCGGGTCGATCGCCCCCGTCAGGTCATCGACATCCACCTCCGCCCGCAGCGCGTCCTTCAGCACCTTCGCCGCCGAGAACCGGAACAGCGGCACGACCCCCACCTCCCGCAGGTACATGGCCGCCACCGCCGCGTCCTTCCCACCCAGCCGCAGCGACTTCTGCGCCCGCTCCACCGCCCCTGGATCCGCCGACGGCTTCTTGTTCTCCAGCCGGGACTTCACCGCCTCGCGGTACATCCCCTCCAGCGAAGAGCCCGGCGGCAACCGCTGCGGCAGCAGCGGCCTCAGCCCCGGCACGTCCAGCACCCACACCGGCGGGGCCGCCTGCCGCTTCAACGCCCGGAAGAACAAGGCCCCCGGAGTGTCCTGAGGCTTGAAGGGCGGCAGCTCCTCCGCCGCCGGCCCCACCACTGCCGCCGCGGCCGCGCCCAGCGCCTTCTCCCGCTGCTCGCGCGTGAAGGCCGTGATTCCCTGTGCCGGAGGGGGCGGCGGGGGAGGGGCCTCCTCACCATCCAGGCCCACCACCCGGTCCATGTCCACGTCCTCCAGCTCCAGCTCCTCCAACCCCCTCGCCCCTGTGAAGTCGCAGCGCAGCAGCTTCAACTTCTCGAAGGTCGCCCCCTCGAGGTTCGCGCCCCGGAAGTCACAGTCCTGTAACCGTCCTCCGTGGAAGTACGCGTTGGAAAGGTCCGCGTCGCGGAAGTTCATTTTCGACAGGTCGCACCGCTCCCACTCGGAGCCCACGAGCTCCAGGCCCGACAAGTCCGCGTTCGCGGAGAAGAGCTGGGTGAACGTAGCGCCTGTGTGGTCGGTGGGTACCTGGCCAGCCTTGCGGAGTTTGTTCCACTCGGCCGAACCACTCTGAAGCAGCTTCTCGATACTGGGAGCCTTCGGCATGGACCCGCCATTATTCGTGTGCTCTGGTCCCGTGCAAAGAACAAATGATCGAGTATCGAATCGAAGAGGACAGTACGGGGATGCGGCTGGACAAGTACCTGCGCAAGCGCCTGCCCAACATCCCCACCAGCCACCTCTTCAAGATGATCCGCGTCAAGAAGGTCCGCGTGAACGGCAAGCGGGCCCAGCCCGAGCAGCCCCTGGCTGCCGGGGACGTCATCGCCATCCGCGGTGACGAGCAGCAGCTCCTCGGCCCTGCCAAGTCCGGTCCCCGCACCCTCCCCGCCCCCCCTCCCGTGGACCCCAGCGAGCTCGTCATCCTCCTGGAGGACGACTGGATGATGGCCGTGGACAAGCCCAGCGGCATGGCCGTCCACACCGGCAGCGGCATCACCGGGGGCACCCTGGTGGACTATGTCCGTGCCTACCTCGGGCCCACGGCCGTCCGCAACGACTTCACCGCCTCCCCCGCCCACCGCCTGGACCGGGAGACCTCCGGCGTCATCCTCGTGGCCAAGCGCCGCCCCGCAATGGTCCACTTCACAGAAGTTTTCACTGAGGGTAGATCCCGCAAGCGCTACCTCACCCTGGTGAAGGGGAAGATGCCCAAGGACTCCGGGGTCATTGACTTGCCCCTCTCGGAGCACCAGCAGACGGCCGAGTCCAAGGCCCGTCGAGGGGTGAACATGCAGGCGGCGCTCACCCGGTGGAAGGTCATCCGGCAGTCGAGCGAGGTGGCGCTGCTCTCCTGCTCCATCGAGACGGGGCGCACTCATCAGATAAGAAGGCACCTGGCCTCAGTGGGTCACCCCGTTGCCGGGGACAAGAAGTATGGTGATTTTGCCTTCAACCGGGATGTGCGGGCCCGGTGGGGCTTGAAACGTCTGTTCCTGCACGCCGAGCGCATCGAATTTCCTCACCCCCAACACGGTGGGAAGGTGACGGTGGAGGCGCAGTTGCCTCCAGAGCTGAAGGACATACTCAGAAGAGCTGCGCTGGAACCGTCATGAGCACTCCGAAACCGATGATTGACCGCAGCCGCTCGAAGCTCGTCCTCGAGGAAGGAAAGAAGCGCCCCAAGTGGGTCTTCCCCCTCAAGCTCCTGGGCTGGCTCGCCCTCACGGGGGCCACCGCCGGAGTCGTCTCCGTGGTGGCGGTGTACTACATCTTCTCCCCGGGCCTGCCCGCCATCCCCAAGGTGGATGAGTACTGGCCGCCCGTCGTCACCGAGGTTTATACGGACGACGCGGTGCTGGCCGGCGAGTTCTACAACCAGCGGCGCAAGGTGGTGCCCTATGAGCGCATCCCCAAGCGGCTGGTGCAGGCCTTCATCGCCAGCGAGGACGCCAGCTTCTTCGACCACTTCGGCGTGGACGTGCTGGGCACGACGCGCGCCGTCACCAAGACGGTGCTCTCCAAGCTGGGCCTGCGCAGCGGCGGGGTACAGGGCGGCTCCACCCTGACGCAGCAGACGGCGAAGGCGGTGCTCATTGGCGCCGAGGGCTACAAGGAGGCCACCGCCAAGACGCCCAAGCGGAAGATCCGCGAGGCCCTGCTCGCCATGCGCCTGGAGGCGGCGCTGACGAAGGAGGAGATCCTCTACCTCTACCTGAACAACGTCTTCCTCGGGCACCACAGCTACGGTGTGCAGAGCGCCGCGGAGAACTACTACCGCAAGGACGTGAAGGATCTGACGCTGGGGGAGATGACGCTCATCGCCGGACTGCCCCAGGCGCCCAGCCGCTACTCGCCCTTCCTGCGGCCCGAGGCGGCCAAGAAGCGCCGCTCCTACGTGCTGCGCCGCATGCTGGACGAGGGGATGATCACCCAGGCCGAGCATGACACGGCCAACGCCGAGCCCGTGAACGTGTACCCCGTGGAGGACGTGTTCCACGAGTTCGCCCCGTACTTCGTGGAGCAGGCCCGCCGAGACATCGTGGATCGCTACGGTAACCCAGTGCTGCTGGAGCAGGGCCTGAAGGTCTTCACCACCATGGACAGCGAGCGGCAGCGCGCCGCGCAGGAGGCGGTGCTCACCGGCCTGCTCGAGCTGGACAAGCGCCAGGGCTGGCGCGGCCCGCTCACCGAGAAGCCCCTGCCCCCGGAGGAGCGCAGCGCCTTCGTCGCTCGCGCGAAGAAGGTCATGGGCGACGAAGACCTCATCCTCAACCGGCTCTATGTGGCGCTGGTGTCCAAGATCGACGCCGACGGCAAGGGCGCCGACATCCAGATCGGCCCGTACACTGGCCGGCTGCCGCTGATCGGCATGCGCTGGGCGCGCAAGGTCAACCCCGAGTCCTACTACTCACCGGGCGGGATGATCTCCTCGGTGAAGAAGGCGATCTCCGAGGGAGATCTGATCGTCGTCCGCCACGTGAAGAAGAGGGACCTGTGGGACGACAAGGACCAGTACGACAAGAAGCTGGCCGAGGAGATCCCCGACGACGAGCCCAAGGCGGAGACCGCCGAGGCTCCCAAGCCCGCCCCCGCCAACAAAGGGCCCAAGCTCTTCCGGCTGGAGCAGCTCCCCGAGCCGCAGAGCGCGCTCGTCTCCATCGATCCGCACCGGCAGTACCTCACCGCCATGGTGGGCGGGTACGACTTCGACGACAACGAGTTCAACCGCGCCTTCCAGGCGTGCCGCCAGCCGGGCAGCTCCTACAAGCCGCTGGTCTACGCGGCGGCCATCGAGAAGCTCAACTGGACGCAGGCCACCGTCATCGTGGACTCGCCCATCGTCGAGCACGATCCGGACAACAAGGTCTCCTGGAAGCCGGAGAACTTCACCTCGGAGTTCGAGGGGGAGGTGCTGCTGCGCACCGCGCTCATCAACTCCATGAACATCCCCGCGGTGAAGACGTTCGGGGCGGTGGGCACCAAGAACATGGCCGAGTGGGCGAAGACGCTCGGCCTGTCCACGCCGATGAACATGGACTTCTCCGCCGCGCTCGGCTCCTCGTGCGTGTACCCCCTCGAGCTGGCGCAGGTGTACGCCACCTTCAACCGCTACGGGCGCAAGAAGCCCACCTACTTCGTCCGCAAGATCGAGGATCGCTTCGGGCGCACGCTGGAGGACCACACCGCGCATGACGATCCGTGGGCACCGCTGCAGGACCGGGTGGCCTCCGGCTACGCGCGCCTCTTCGAGCCGGGCGAGCAGGTCATGAGCCCGGAGACGGGCTTCATCGTCACGAACCTCATGCGCGGGGTGGTGCTGGAGGGCACGGGCGGCCCGGCCCAGCGCCTGGGACGGCCCTCCGCGGGCAAGACGGGCACTACCAACGACTCGTTCGACACGTGGTTCTCCGCCTTCACCCGGGATCTCGTGACGGTGGCATGGGTGGGCTATGACTTGAACGTGCACCCGCTCAACCGCTTCGAGACGGGTGGCCGCGCCGCGCTCCCCATCTGGCTGGACTACATGAAGAAGGCCATCGCGGAGCGGCCCCAGTCGGAGTTCCTCCCCTGGCAGAGCATGCAGCTGGTGCGCCTGCCCATCGACGTGAAGACGGGGAAGATCGCCTCCGAGGGCTCCAAGCACATGAAGCACATGTTCTTCAAGAAGGGGACCGAGCCGAAGGATGTCGCCCCTCAGAAGGGCCAGATCGACGAGCAGCAGTTCCTGATGGGCCAGCAGTAGCGCGGGCCTTCGGAGAGAGGGCTCGGGTCGAGGGCCCTCAGCGCAGCTTGCGCATCAACGGATCGAAGACGGCGTTGGGGAGCGCCTGCGCCACCCCCATCGCCGCGCGCGTCTGCCATGGGAAGGAGAACACGGGCACGCCGCGCAGGATGGCGCGCCCCATGCGCTCCGCCGCGTCCTCCGGCTCCAGCATGAAGGGCATGGGGTGCTTGTTCGGCGCCGTCATCTCTGTCCTCACGAAGCCCGGGTGGATGCAGGTGACGCGCACGCCGGTGCCCCGCAGATCCACGCGCAGGCTCTCCAGGAAGATGGCCAGGAACGCCTTCGAGCCGGAGTAGGCGGCGTTGCGGGGCAGCCCCCGGAAGGCCGCGATGCTGGAGATGCCCACCAGGTGGCCGCGCTTGCGCTCCACCATCTGCGGCAGCACCGCGCCCAGGGTGGCCGCCGTGCCCTGGACGTTGACGTCGAGCACCTGCTTCACGCGCTCCCAGTCGAAGCGCTTCCCGTTCGTGTTGTGCCCTACGCCGGCGTTGGCCACCACCAGCTCCAGCCCGCCGCAGTCCGCGTCGATCCGTTGGATGCGCGCGATCGTCTCGTCCGTCCGTGAGATGTCCATCTCCACCGGCTCCACCGTGCCGCCGGCCGCGCGGGCCTCCTCGGCGAGTGTCTGGAGGTGATCCTTGCGCCTGGCCGCGGCGAACACCCGCGTGCCGCGCCTGGCGAACCACAGGGCCAGCCCACGCCCCAGCCCGCTCGAGGCCCCCGTCACCAGGGCCGTCTCGTACTTCCTCTCAGCCATCTGCCCTCTCCCGCGTTGCCGCCACGCTGGGGCAGAGGCTGCTCTGCGTCAAGGCGCGGGTGAGGCGAGCGGCAGATCCACCTCGAAGGCGGCGCCCTTGCCGGGCTCGCTGGAGGCCCGGATGGTGCCGCCGAACGCCCCCACGAGGTGGCGCGTGAGGTAGAGCCCCAGCCCCAGCCCGCCGAAGTGCTCCGCGGAGACAGCGCGCTCGAAGCGGTCGAAGATCCGCGGCAGGTGCTCGGGCGAGATGCCGATGCCGTCGTCCCGCACGGTCAGCCGCGCTCCCGTGGGGACGCGCTCGACAGCCACGGTGACGGGGCGGCCCGCACCGTACTTGAGCGCGTTGCTGAGCAGGCTACTCACCACCTGCTCCAGGCGGATCCGATCCCAGCGCCCCACCACCGGCTCCCCGGCGCTCACCTCCAGCGGGGTGCTCGTCCGCGCGGCCTGCGCCGCGAAGCGACTGACGACCTCTCGCACCAGCACCGAGAGATCCACATCCTCCAGGTCCAGCACCAGCCGCCCCACCTCGAGCCGGGACACGTCCAGCAGGCTCTCCGCCAGCGTGGACAGCCGCTTGCACTGGCGCTGGAGCACGGTGACGTGCTCCTTCAGGCGAGCGGAATCCACCGGAGCGTCCCGCCGCTCCAGCTCCCGCCGGAGGCTCTGCAGCCGGAGGCTCAGCGGGGTGAGCGGTGTCTTCAGCTCGTGCGAGGCGACGGCAAGGAACTCGTCCCTCAGCCTCACCGCCTCCAGAGAGGCGCGGTAGAGCAGGGCGTTGTCCACCGCCAGGGCCGCGCGCGCCGCCAGCTCCATGGCCAGGCGCAGATCCGCCTTGCGGTAGCGCCGGTGGGAGCCGGCATAGGCGAAGGTGATGGCCCCCAGCGTCCTCCCGCGCGCCTGCAGCGGGGCGATGAGGTACGACTCGAGCCCCAGGGAGCGCAGGGCGCGCAGGTGCTCCCCGTCGCGGGCCGCTCGCGGCAGCTTCGCCTCGGGCACCTCGCCGCGCAGCTCCGGCTGGCCGTTGTGGATGACCCTGCCGGGCCCGTAGAAGTCATCCAGGCGGGAGGGCCAGCGGTGCTCGAGCTCCCAGGCCACCGCGGCCTTCTCCTGCACCCGGTGCGCCACCGCCAGCCGCCGGATCCTCCCATCCTCCTCGAGCATGTCCACCGCGCACAGGTCCGCCACCCCGGGCACCGCGAGCTGCGCCACCCGATCCAGCGTCACACGGAAGTCGAGCGAAGCCGCGAGCGCCTGGCTGGCCCGGGCGATGAACCGCGCCTTGCGCTCGGCCCTTCGCGCCCGGCGCGCCAGGCGGCGGATGTCCATGCCAGCGACGATGCGGCGCGCGAGCTCCTCGGCCACCTCGAGATCTTGAGGCCCATAAGGCGCCTCGGGCGCGCACCGGCCCAGCAGCAGCATGCCGAGCACGCGCCGCCGCCCCTTCAGCGGCACCATCAGCACCGAGCGGGGCTCGAACTCCTCCAGGCTCGCCAGAGGCTCCGGGAGCATCCCCACCTCTCGGCGGATCTCCACCGGGTAGTCTACGAAGCGCTGCGAGATGCCGGTGTGGATCACATCCAGGAGCGGGCTGAACGCGGTGTCCGAGCGCGAGTGGCTGACGAGGGCCCGGAGCCGGATCTCCTGCTCCGGATCCTCATGGGCCGCCGTCACCCGGTGCGGCCCTCCATCCCTCGTGACGAGGTCCACCAGGCAGAAGGTGGCCAGTCCATGGGTGGTGGTCAGGCGTGCGACGTCTCGGAGCAGGCGGCGCAGGCCACTCGTCCGGCGGGAGAGCAGGCGGCCTGCCGTGGTCAGCAGGCGCAGAGAATATTCGGGGGTGGGTCGCTGGGTGGAGATCTCTTCTTGCCCCTTCACGCGGGACTCCGGGAAGTCATGGCGCGCACCCTCCTCGTGCCCGTTGCTGGAGCCATGGAGGCCGATGCTGGAAGTGCTTGGATTCATGGCTTCAATCGAGGACGAGAGGCGTACCTGTCTTAGGTAAGGATGCTCCGGCCATCGTGCCGCGTGCGAAGCGGGGGCTGCGCTCCCATCTCACCGCCATGGGGGTATTCCCCGAGCGGGAGCCTGCCTCGCTCGCTCTCCCTTCGGGCGCAGGGCGGAACCCCTCGGTGGCCATGCCCCGCAGTCATCCTCACCCTGAAGGGAAGGGAGGAGAGGGCAATGGAGCCTCGGAGCTGCCTGCTGGTCGTCGATGACGACCATGACATCTTGCTGTCGCTTCAGGACGCCCTCGAGCTGGAGGGGTACTGCGTCACCACCGCGAGCACCGGCCGCGAGGCGCTGGAGGCGCTGGAGAAGGGCCTGCGTCCGGATCTCATCCTGCTCGACCTGATGATGCCGGACGTCAGTGGGTGGGCCTTCCGCGCCTGGCAGCGCTCCCAGGAGGAGTTCGCCTCCATCCCCGTGGTCATCGTCTCCGGACAGGGCCTCAGCGCCTCGGAGGTCTCCCGGCTGGGGGTAGAGGGGTACCTGCCGAAGCCGCTGGAGCTCGATGAGCTCCTGGCCACCGTGGCGCGCTTCGTCCCAGAGGACCGGCAGCCGGGGGTTGCGTCCTGGTAGCGGGGGCTCGGCGCTCCGGGCTCACCGCAGGTGCCAGTAGGGCTTCAGCGCCTCGCGGCTTCGGGCCAGCGCGTGCCTCGTCTCCGAGGTCGTCTCCCCGGTGGGGAAGCTGTCCTTCCGGCCCGCGAGCACCTCCACACACGCGTGCACGGACTGGGAGAGCCCCTGCAGCGAGTAGCCCCCCTCCAGCAGCAGCACCAGCCGGCCGTCGCACACGCTCTCCGCCAGCGACTTCATGGCCGAGCACATCGCGGCGAAGCCCCGCTCGCTGAGCAGCATCCCCCCGATGGGGTCGTCCCGGTGCGGATCGAAGCCCGCCGAGACGAGGATGAGCTGCGGCCGGAACGCGTCCGCTATGGGCAGGAACAGCTCCTCGAAGAGGGCCCCGTAGTCCGCGTCCGTGGCACCCCCGGGGATGCCGCAGTTGACGGTAAAGCCCTGGCCTTCGCCTACCCCCACCTCGTGCGGCGCTCCCGTGCCCGGGTAGTAGGGGTACTGGTGCACGGACTGGTAGAGCACATCCCTGCGCGCCCAGAAGGCCGCCTGGGTGCCGTTGCCGTGGTGCACGTCCCAGTCGAGCACCAGCACCCGCTCGGCCCCCTGACGGCGCGCCGCCTCCGCCGCGATCGCCACGTTGTTGAAGAGGCAGAAGCCCATGGAGCGGCCGGGCTCCGCGTGGTGCCCGGGGGGCCGCACCAGCGCGAAGGCATTGCGCGCCCGGCCCGCCATCACCTCCTGTACCGCCTGCACCGCCGCCCCCGCGGCGAGCACCGCCGCGTCGTAGCTGTCCTCGGACGCATGGGTGTCCGGATCAATGTCGGCCTCCTCTCCCGCCAGACCCGACAGGTACTTACACAGCTCCGGCGTGTGGACCGAGGCCAGCTCCGCCTCCGTCGCAGCGCGGGGTGCTGCCACCTGCGCCCCTTCTACCGGCGCGCGCTCCAGCACCGAGAGGATGCTCCGCAACCGCGCTGGGCTCTCCGGGTGCCCCGGACCCGGCTCGTGCTTCAGGAACAGGGGGGCAGTCAGCAGGAGGGTGGGGGGAGGCATGCGGCGGCTCCAGGGGAGGAGGGGGCAGGACCTACTCCCCCTGTGGACCAGAATCCATGGTGATCCCGGATTCTTCCAACCTGGAGGGGAGGATCCCTTCCCGTTCCTTGCCCTTTGTTGGATTCCCTCCTTTGATGGCGGGGCCTTGGCTCGCATCCTCCAGAAAGTCGGTCTCCGCGGCCTCCTCTTCGGCGTCTTCACCGTGGCGCAAGCCGCCCTCTTCGTGGTGTTCGCCATCGTGGTGGCGGACTCGGTGAAGACGTTCCTCAACACCCGGCTCGCGGTGCACGGGCGCGCGAAGGCCCAGGAGCTCGCGGGGGTCATCGCCTCGGACGGGCTGGCCATCCAGGCGGGCCAGCCCCTGCGCAGCGTCCTCGAGCCGATGCGCTGGGACGACGACTTCAAGTTCGCCGCCATCCTCGACAAGGACGGCCAGCCTGTCGCCACCGTGGGCGTTCTGCCCAAGGACTTCGCTCCCCTGGTGATGGGCTTCGCCAAGAGCGGGATGCCCGCGTCCCACGATCTGGCGAACAGCGACCGGATCCTCACCGCGTCCCTGGAGGGGGACAAGGGGTGGGCCCTGGTCGGGGTGAACTTCTCCGGCATCTCCGAGGCGGTCTCTTCGCTGCGCTGGAACATGCTGCAGGTGTTCGGCGTGGGGATGCTGCTCTTCGTGCTCGTGTTCATCTTCGTCACCCGGCTGCGCATCCTCCAGCCGCTGGACGCGATGATGTCCATGGCGCGCCGGCTGGCCGAGTCTGACTTGACGGGCCGGGTGGACGTGGCCACCCAGGACGAGCTGGGCAAGCTGGCCGAGGCCCTCAACCGCATTGGCCAGAGCTGGCGCGAGACGCTGGGGCGTGTGCGCGGCGTGTCCGAGGGCCTGGCGGGCGTCATCGAGCAGATCTCCCGCACCGGCACCACCGTGTCCTCGGGCGCGAGCACCGTCCAGGCGCGCGTGGAGGAGACGTCCTCCTCCATGGTGGAGATGCTGGCGAGCCTGCGCGGCATCGCGGACAACGTGGAGGTGCTCTACCAGAGCGCCGAGCAGAGCAGCTCCTCCATCGTGCAGATGGCCGCCACCAACGACGAGGTGGCCGAGAACGTCCAGTCCATGGCCGCCAGCGTGGAGGAGACGACCAGCGCCATCGAGGAGATGTCCTTCTCCATCCGCGAGGTGGCCACCAACATCGCCGCCCTGTCCTCCTCCACCGAGGAGACCTCGGAGAACATCAAGCGGATGGACTCCTCCATCGGACAGGTGGAGACGAACGCCAACGAGACGGCCCGCCTGTCCGAGCAGGTGTCCGAAGACGCCCAGTCCGGCGTGGAGTCGCTGCAGAAGACGCTCACGGGCATTGACCGTATCAAGGAGACGAGCCGCACCGCCGCCGGCGTCATCGAGAGCCTGGGCAAGCGCATCTCGGACATCGGCAACATCCTCAACGTCATCGACGATGTGGCCGAGCAGACAAATCTCCTAGCGCTCAACGCCGCCATCATCGCCGCCCAGGCGGGCGAGCACGGCAAGGGCTTCGCGGTGGTGGCTGAGGAGATCAAGGATCTGGCCGAGCGCACCGGCGCGTCCACCAAGGAGATCGCCGAGCTCATCCGCAGCATCCAGGACGAGAGCCGCAATGCCGTCGCGGTGATGAACCAGGGCGTGAAGAACGTGGAGGAGGGCGTGCAGCTGGGCCGGGATGCCGAGGGCGCGCTGTGGAAGATCAACGACAGCGCCCAG
Organism: Hyalangium sp.; assembly: GCF_035629615.1. GTDB lineage: Bacteria > Myxococcota > Myxococcia > Myxococcales > Myxococcaceae > Hyalangium. The sequence goes on from NZ_DASPHO010000395.1 coordinate 11,193, forward strand.
AAGGCCACGCAGATGGTGAAGGCCATTGCCCGGGCCACGGTGGAGCAGGCCCGCGGCAGCCGGCAGGTGACGGCGGCCATCCAGCGCATCTCCGAGACGGTGTCGATGATCTCCAAGGCCTCCAACGAGCAGGCCAAGGGCAGCGATCAGATCATCAAGAGCGCCGAGCGGATGAAGGCCATCACCGCGCACGTGCAGCGCAGCAGTCAGGAGCAGACGCAGGGCAGCAAGCAGATCACCCGCTCCATCGAGAGCATCAACGAGATGGTCACCCACCTCAACCGCGCCCAGAAGGAGCAGACCAAGGGCAGCGAGCAGGTGCTCAAGGCGGTGGAGACCATCAAGGGCGTCTCCGAGCACCAGACGCGCTCCGTGCGGCAGCTGGAGGAGGCCATCGATCACCTGCAGAAGCAGGCGGAAGTGCTGCGCGGCGAGGTGCGCCGCTTCCGGGTCTGAGCCGCTCCTGAAGCACGCCCTCACCTGGGGTGCACTTCGGAGCCGATGGTGTTAGTTCTTTGCTCGCATGTCGTCCCGTCCTGTCTCCGAGCGCGCCGTCATCTTCCTGATCGGGGCGGTCCAGTTCGTCAACATCCTCGACTTCGTGATGGTGATGCCGCTGGGCCCCGACTTCGCGAGAGGGCTGGGCATCGACTCCTCGCACATCGGCTACATTGCCGGCAGCTACACGGCGGCCGCCAGCGTGGCCGGGCTGGTGGGCGGCTACTTCCTCGATCGCTTTGACAGGCGCAAGGCGCTGGCCGTCTGCATGCTGGGGCTGGTGCTGGCCACGGGCGCCGGGGGCCTGGCGATGGGGCTCCCCTCGCTGATGTTCGCGCGGGTGCTCGCCGGCTTGTTCGGCGGCCCGGCCACCTCGCTGGCCATGGCCATCGTCGCCGAGCTCATCCCCGTGGAGCGGCGCGGGAGGGCCATGGGCGCGGTGATGGGGGCCTTCTCGGTGGCCTCCGTCGTGGGAGTCCCCCTGGCTCTCGAGGTGGCGG
>NZ_DASPHO010000396.1:0-5162 GCF_035629615.1 Hyalangium sp.
CGGTCTCACGCGCACTTCGTCGAGCTCAAGCAAGAGGCGCGTCGCGACGAGCCTGAACTTCTTCTCGCGGCGCGGCTCATCGCCCCAGGCCCTGCCTCTCCAGCGGCCTTGTTCCCAACGGCATACCGTCGGAGAATGACCGCTCGCACGCGGCGGGAGACTGTTCATGCCGGCAGGCACAGGAAGCTTCACGATGGCAGGTCCTCTCCCCTCCGCGGGCAGCTGCCCTGGGTGCGCAAAGGCCGCGAGCGGCGAGCGCTGCACCCACTGTGGCGTCGCCGTGAGGGTAGGGCCTTACCGCGTGCGCACGGTGCTCGGGCAGCGCGGCGCGGCGCGTACCTATCTCGCCGAGGACGTGGACGGACTGGTGGTGCTCAAGGAGCTGTCCTTCTCCACCGAGCCCGCCGCCGCCACCCTCCAGGCCTTCCATCAGGAAGCGCGGCAGCTCCAGAGCCTCACCCACCCGCGCATCCCTCGCTACCTGGACATGCTGCAGCTCGGCCTGGGCGCCGACACCCGGCTCTACCTGGCTCAGGAGTTCATCGAAGGCACTCCGCTCCAGACCGAGCTCTCCGGCCGCCACTGCACGGAGCTGGAGGCCCGCGAGCTCGCCCGACAGGTGCTCGACATCCTTCGCTACCTGCAGAGCCGCTCGCCGCAGGTGTTCCATGGCGACCTCAAGCCCGCCAACTTCATCCGCCGCTCGGATGGCGCGCTCTTCCTCGTGGACTTCGGCGCCGCGTGGGTGCGCGGTGGCGCCAGCCCCGAGGCCTCCCGCTACACTCCCCCCGACCAGGCCCACGGCGAGCTGGACGCCTCCACGGATCTGTTCGGCCTGGGAGTGACACTCGTGGACACGCTCTCGTGGGAGCCGGAGTGGAAGCGCCAGAAGCTCACCGTGGCGGAGGATCTCGCCTCGCGTGTGGATGTTGCGCCGAACTTCCGCGAGTTCCTCGGGCGGCTGACGTCGGTGGATCCAGCGCTCCGCTTCGCCACCGCCAGCGAGGCCCTGCGCGAGCTGGAGCTCCCGGAGCAGGCACCCCAGCCACTCCGGCGCCGCCTGTGGCCCGTGGCGCTGGGCGCTGGCGCCGCGGTGCTGATCTTCGGCGCCGGCTTCGTCACGGGCCGCCTCACCAGTCTCGCTCGCTTCGCGGAGCACTCGAACCCTGAGGAGCACCACCATGATCACAGGGCGAGAGCCCGACTCCCGCCAGCGCCGCCTCAGACTCCTCCGCCCTCACACCGATCCCGGCCCGGCCCTCTGCATCCTCCCGACACGTTGGACGCGAGCAACTCCGACGAGACGCTGATCCAGGTGAAGGAGCAGTGGGCGCCGGACCACAAGCACCAGAACTGCGAGTTCGCCGGCTATGCCACCGCGAGCTCCTCCGGGCACCTGGACACGGGGGAGCCCGCCGCCGCGTTCGACCGCACTCCAGGAACGAGCTGGAGCAGCAACCAGTCGAACGGCGCCTGGTTGCAGGTGGACCTGGGGCGCAACTACACCCTCCATGGCATGGTGCTAGACTGGGGCTGGGACACCCGCTACGGCCCGACCGCAACGAGCACGGTGACGACGAGCCTGGACGGCAGGACCTGGAGCCACCTGCACACGGTCACCAACTCGCCGCAGGACAACTCCCTCTCGCGCCGCGTGTGGTTCCCCCAGCGTGTGGCCCGCTACGTGCGCTTCGCTGCCTACGAGTGGCATGGCGGCCTGGCGCAAGTGCGCGCGTTCGAGCTCTATGGTCCGGAGTGTCCCCTCCGGCCGGAGCGCTCCTCCGAAAACATCCGTGACATGACGAATCGGGCCGCCGTCGAGCTCTGATCCGCGGCCACTCGCGCGCGGCACCGCGCTGAAAACTGGCCCTCTCGCAAGCGTATCCTACAGTGTGCGCATCGCCCGCCTCTGCGAGCGATGAGCCGGGAGGCGCGCCATGCACGCACAGAGAGGTTGGAAGGGGAGGGGGCTGGTGGCGGCGCTGGGGATGCTGGTGGGTGGGTGCAGCCAACAGGCCGCCGAGCCCGCCGCGCGTCCGGCCTCACCGCGGGAGGCAGCCGCCAACGCTCACTCCGCGCCGCGCATCACGAGCACCTTCCAGTCCGAGCTGCGCTGGTTCGAGGGCAACCGCGTCACCTTCCGCGTGGTGGCGAGTGATCCGCAGGCGCGGGCGCTCACCATCACCTGGGCCGCCAACACGGGCTCGCTGGAAGCACCGGTGGCAGAGGCCACGCAGAGCGAGGTGGAGTGGACGCCGCCGCCGTGCCCGCTGACGGACACCCCACCCGCAATCACCGCCACGGTGACGAACGCGGTCGGCGTGTCGGCTTCGGCGACCTTCACGCTCACGGGAGCGACGACCTGCCTGGCCGCGGGCGCGCTGACGAAGGGCTCACGGATCCTCTCGATGCAGTCGGAGTCCATGGCGCGGAACACCCGCTGAGCCCCGCGGCCCGGAGCGCCCTCACCCCGGAGCGGAGCGTGGTGCCCGACGGCGGATCAGGCCTGGGAGAAGACGGCGACCTGCCGCTCGGCGCGAGAGAAGGGAAGCCGGTACTGACGTGCGGAGCTCAGACGGAGGTTGCGCTCGGCGGCGCGCGCTTGCAGCTCCGAGTCCGGCTGGGCCTTGCCGAGCATCGCCACCACGCGCCCCCCTGGCAGCAGGTAGGCGGGCGCGAGCTTCAACCAGTCGGGCAGATCCATGAACGCGCGAGCGATGAGGAGCTCCGCGCGGGGAATGCCCTCTGCCTCGGGCTGGCCCTCCGCGCGAGCATGGAGCCCCCGGGCGTCCTTCAGCCCCAGCGTGGCAATGGCCGCCTTGAGGAAGCCGACCTTCTTGCCCACCGCATCCACGAGCGTCACCGTCAGCGCAGGCCGGGCCAGCTTGAGCGGGAGCCCCGGGAAGCCGGCGCCCGCGCCGAGATCCAGCAGCGAGGCCGCCCCCTCCACCTCGGGCAGCACCGCCAGCGAGTCCAGGAAGTGCTTTTCGAGCACCTCTTCCGGCGCGGTGATGGCTGTAAGGTTTACCTTGGCGTTCCACTTGAGGAGCTCATTCTTGAGACGAAGGAGCTTCGGCGGGACGTCCTCACCCACGCTTACACCGAGCGTATGGCACCCCTGTTGGAGCTGATCAAAGAACCGGGTGTTATCCACAGATCCTCCACACCGCACCAGGGCTCAAGTGCTTGATTTCCTTGATCCCTCCAGGAAAGCGCGGGTTATCCACACGTTTCCCACAGGCCGCCTGCGATCATGTCCACAGCTTCACAGATCAGCGCGGCCGCTGGGCGCGCACCTGGACATACCGACTGAACAGGGTGGGGGAAGCGGATCCGACCAGGCAGGTCTCACGCTTCCGTGGGGGAGAGCCCCGCCCATGTACCCGAAGCGCGCGGTCCTGACCAGTGCTTTGTGGCCGTTGCCCCCTCCGCAGAGCGGTTCTAGCGTTGCTGGAACGGCCTCTCCTCAAGGTGGATCCATGATCAAGAAGCTCACAGCCCTCGGCGACAGCCTGGGTCTCGTCATCGAGAAGCCGATCCTCGATCTGCTCGGCATTGACGAGGACACTCCGCTCGAGGTGAAGACGAACGGGCACGCCCTCATCATCATGCCCACCCAGGAGAGCCGCAGCGAGCGGGTGCGGCTGGCCACCGAGCGGCTGATGACCCAGCATGATGAGACGCTGAGAAAGCTCGCCCAGTGAGCCCGGACTTCCTGACACTCGAAGAGGTGCTGAAGATCCACCCCATGCAGCTGGAGCGCTATGGCGGTGGCGAGGGCATTCGGGACATGGCGCTGCTCGAGTCGGCGCTGGCCCAGCCTGCCGCGACGTTCGACGGCCAGCTCGTCCACGAGGATCTGATCGCGATGGCGGCCGCCTACCTGTTCCACATCGTCAGCAACCACCCGTTCGTGGATGGCAACAAGCGGACGGGCCTGCTGGCGGCGCTCGTGTTCCTGGACCTGAACGGCTTTGTCTTCGAGCACGGCTCCCAGGCGCTCTATGCCCTCACGATGGCCATCGCGGAAGGCCGCGTGGACAAGGCGTACGTGACGACGGCGCTTCGCCGCATCGCCTACGAGTTCTAACCAGCGGCCCGCTCCTTCTTCAGCGCCACCAGCAGCAGGGACAGGGCCGCGGGCGTCAGTCCCGGGATGCGCCGCGCCTGGCCCACCGTGCCCGGCTGGTGCGCGATGAACTTCTCCACCGCCTCGGTGGACAGTCCCCGCACCTCCGCGAACCGGAAGCCCGCCGGAATGACCCACCCGTCCCAGGCCTCCGCCTCGCGAGCCGCTGCGCGCTCGGCCTGGGCGATGTAGCCCTCGTACTTCACCTCCACCTCCACCTCCTCGGCCACCTCGGGCGGCAGCGAGGGCCACTCGCGCGCCTCGGCCGCCAGCGCCGCGTAGCTCACCTCGGGCCGCTTCAGCCGCGCCGCCAGCCCCGTGCGCTTCAGCCGCGCCACCTCCTCCGCCACCGCCCTCCCGCGCGCCTCCACCCTCTCGAGCGCCTCGCGCGGCACCAGCCCCACGCGGTGCCCATGTCGGGCCAGGCGCAGCTCCGCGTTGCCCTCGCGCAGCTTGAGCCGATGCTCCGAGCGGCTGGTGAACATGCGGAACGGCTCGTCCACGCCCTTCGTCACCAGCTCGTCCACCAGCACCGCCCCGTGCGCCTCGTCCCGCCCCGGCAGCAGCGGCGGCTCGCCCTTCACCTGCAGCGCCGCGTTGATGCCCGCGTACAGCCCCTGGAAGGCCGCCTCCTCGTAGCCCGAGGTGCCGTTGAGCTGTCCCGCGAAGTACAGGCCCCGCACGGCCTTCGTCTCCAGCGTGGAGGAGAGCTGCGTGGGCGGCGCGTAGTCGTACTCCACCGCATAGCCGAAGCGGACGACTTCGACGTGCTCCAGCCCGGGGATGGTGCGCAAAAACTCGAGCTGCACGTCCACGGGCATGCTCGTGGACAGTCCCGCCGGGTACACCAGCGGCGAGTCCGGGCCCTCCGGCTCCAGGAACACCTGGTGGCGCTCGCGCGCGGCGAAGCGCACCACCTTGTCCTCCAGCGAGGGGCAGTAGCGAGGCCCTCGGCCGACGATGTCCCCCTGGAACAGCGGCGAGCGGTGGAGGTTGTCTCGCAGCAGCCGGTGCGTCTCCAGCGTGGTGTAGG
>NZ_DASPHO010000397.1:0-5851 GCF_035629615.1 Hyalangium sp.
CGCTCTCCAGGCGATCAAGGGACTCCAGCGGACGTCGGGGCCGGGGGTTTTCCATGGGAAGTCTCCGCCCGATTGTGGCAGCAATGCGCAGCGGTCGGGAAGCACCCTGTCCAAAGGAGCCCTGAGAGCGAAGCCAGACAACCCGCGACGGCGACTTCCAGCTGGTGACGCTGCTCAATGGCGCTCGGGCGGTGCGTCACCACATGTCATGCCACCATGATCTGGAGCCCCCTCAGGAGGTGGAGGGCGGAGTCGCGCGGGGGAAGGCCCGCCTGCTGGATCAACACAGCCTCCGGTTCCTCCTGCTCCACGAGGCGCTCCAGCTCGTGGAGCGCCTTGTGACGTGCGTCAAGCACACGCTGGCGCTCCGCGGGAGTGAGCCGCTCCGCCGCCCAGGCATCCACAGCCCAGGCCAGCTCGGCATGGCGCAGTTCGTCCTCGGCAATCCGGCCGAACTCCTCTCGCACCTGCTCGTCCTGCGCCATCCGTGCCTGCCACCCGGCCAACACGGCGCCATAGGTCTCCCGGACACAACCCTCCGTCGCGTTCTCCAGCACCATCGCCTCCAGCGAGCGCGAGGAGAACGGGGCAATCTCCACCTCGGGTACGGAGGCGCCGTGCCGCCGGGCGAGAGCCCCCACGGCGCGCGCGTGGCGGACCTCCTCACCGGCCGAGCGCCGAGCCGCGTGGATCAGCACCCCGGGAGCACCGTAAGCCTTCAGCTCGTCCGCGAGCCGGAGGAAGGCGGGCACAGAAGCCGCCTCCATCCAGGCCATGTGGGCGAAGAGGGTGCCGAGCGGGCAACGTCCTTCTACCCGCGACGCCTGTAGCCCCTCTGGCTTGCGACCGTCCGAGCCATACCTGCACCCCGCCGGTACGGGGAAGTAACAGTGGGTATAGCTGCTCTCGCCCTGACCGCCATCCCCGAAGGTCGTTGGAATTTGATAAACAACGCAGCTATGGCTCTCGGGGTACTTCTGCAGGCACAGTGACATGCAGTTCGCGTTCGTGGGCATTCCGCCATCCGGCAGGGAATCGTAGGTTGGGACGTCCGCGGTGTACGCGTCATACGGTATGCAACCCAGTTCGTCGCTGTCCGAGCACCCCGTGAGCGACAGCGTGGGAACAGTGAACAGCAGGCGAGTGATGGTCCGCCGAAGCAGGCGGTTTCGTGGAAGCGAAGCGTTCTTGCTGCTGGGCATGATGGTCCCGTGGATGACGGTGGTTACTACCAGACCGGCTTCCGACTGCTCCAGAGGTTCCGGTAAGGCTTCGGCGCCTGTCTTGTGGCTGGGCTCAGAGGTCCTCGCCGGTGTCGTTCCGGTTCTGGAACATGAAGCGCTCGGCAGGCATGCGCCGGGCGCGCCGGATCCAGCCCCACCAGTCCACCTCGCCCGGCGGGCGGTACGGGATGCGCCTCAAGTGGTAGCCGGGCACGGACGGGTACAGGTGGTGGAGCTCGTGGGCATCGAAGTGCAGCAGGACGCCCGCCGAGAACCAGGCGGGGAAGCGCAGGGAGCGCGTGAAGACGCCCTGCTCCGGCGCGGCGTAGGGCCGGACCTCCTCGCCGCCGCTCAGCTTCAGCGGAATGTGCGTGTGCTGGCTGAGCAGGATGATGTCCAGGAAGACGAGGCTCAGCAGCAGCCCCAGCCCCACGAGGTGCGCCAGGCGTGCCGGGCCCAGCCACACCAACATGCCTCCGTAGAAGAGCACCAGCACCGCGGCATCCACCGCGAAGGCGACGCGGTGTCTGCGCTCGGGGAACAGCCTCCACAGCCGGGGCATGTGCCAGAAGTTGCTCACGCGGTAGAGCACCGAGAACAGCGGGATCCACCAACGCCAGCTGGTGTTGATGAGCACCCGCTCCACTCGGGCCAGCGGCCTCGGCACGAGTGAGGCGGTGGTGGGATCCCGATCCTGCCAGCCGATCCACTTGTGATGCTGACCGTGCACGGCGGTCCACACCGTGAATGGAATTGCACAGAACACACTGGCGATCCGGCCCACCAGCCCGTGCAGGCGCCGCGTCTGAAAGAGCGTGCGGTGCCCCGCCTCGTGAAGGAGGACGAACCACTGGACCAGCGCGACAGCCAGGAGCAGCTGCCCCAGCAGCCACGGGGCCACTCCTTTAGAGGCTGACAACCAGAGCGCGAGCGCCGTCAGCACCGAGAAGCCCAGGACCACCAGTGCCCCGGTGAAGTCACTCGGCCGCAAGTGCGTCACCTCTCGAGCGCTCGGCGGGCGGCATTCAATCTGCATGAGGGTCCTCCACGAAATCGGATGCGCAACTGCATCCGAGCCACTCCTTGCACGTGAGGGGCCATGCTCTGGCCGTTAACAAGCACTCGAGACCTCAGCCTCCTGGAAGCGATTCCTGAGCTGAATCCGCTGCGCTGCGCGCTCTTCCTCATCCTCGGGTTCATCCTCGCGGGCTCGGCGCAGACGTGGTGGTTCAAGAGCCCGCGCTCCGCCCGGTTCGCCCTCCCACTGGATGGGGGCCGCACCTTCCGAGGCCGCCGGCTCTTCGGTGCGAACAAGACGTGGAAGGGCTTTGTGGTGATGGTGCCCGCCGCGATGCTCGCCTTTGCGCTCCTCGGCGCCACCGTGCGCGCGCTCCCGCCCCTGGGCGAGGGGCTGTGGCCGCTCACCTCGTTGCAGTACGCGCTCCTCGGCGGGTGCGCGGCGCTCGGGTTCATGCTCGGTGAGCTCCCCAACTCGTTCATGAAGCGGCAGCTGGGCATCGCTCCGGGCTCCGCTCCGGCGAGTGCCTGGGGACGCTGGCTGTGCTTCACCATTGATCGGCTCGACTCGATCATCGGGTTGCTCCTGGTCGTGAGCCTGCTGGTGCCGCTGAGCTGGCAGGCCTGGCTCTTCGTGCTTGGCGTGGGCCCGGCCATCCACTGGCTCTTCAACGTCGCCCTGTACGTCCTGGGTGTGAAGGCGAGGCCCGCATGAACGCGCTCTTCCGTCGCTTCGAGGACGCTGAACACTCCGAAGAGGTGGGAGGCAAGGCCCACTCGCTCGGGAGGATGCAGAAGCTCTCCCTCCGGGTACCCGAGGGCTTCATCGTCACCAACACCGCGTTCCAGGCGTTCCTCGCCCAGGACGGGCTCGGTGAACACATCCGTGGGCTCCAGGCTCCACTGCGGCGCGAGGATCTGCCCGCCATCGATGCCGCGGCCCAGGAGATTCAGCGGCTCGTCCTGGAGGCGCCCCTGCCCTCGTCCTTCCGAGAGCAGCTCTCGGCCTGGCGTACAGAGCTGCTGGAGGACCAGGAGCTCATCGTCCGCAGCTCGGCCGTAGGCGAGGACTCCCAGGAGGCCTCCTTCGCGGGACAGCTCGACTCTCACCTGCATGTGCGCACCCCCGAGCAGCTCGAGCGCGCGCTCGCTGGCTGCTGGGCCTCGTACTGGTCCCGCCGATCGCTCGCGTATCAGCTCTCGCGCGGCATTCCGCTGCGGGGCATGGGTGTGGTGGTCCAGCGGCTGGTTCCGTCACGGGTCGCCGGCGTCCTCTTCACGCGAGGGCCCACGGGCCCGCTCGCCGAGGAGATGCTGGCCGAGTACTGCTATGGCCAGGGGGAGGCGCTCGTCTCCGGCCGGCTCAACCCGGGCAGCTTCACCATCTCGCGCGGCGACTACCGGTGGCGCCACCTCGCCGCGCCGGAGCAGGAAGAGGATGACGCGGCGGGCCTGCTCGACACGGCGCGCGTCGCCCAGCTGGGCCGGCAGGGGCTGCTGCTGGAAGAGAAGTTCGGCGGCCCGCAGGACATCGAGTGGACGATCGATGGCGATGGCCACCTCTACTTCGTCCAGGCCCGGCCCATCACCGCGCCGCTGGGGGACATGAAGGCTCCCGCGGCCGAAGCGGGCCCTGCATCGCTCTGGTCCAACGCGAACATCAGCGAGAACTTCCCGGGTCCGGTGACGCCGCTGCTGTACTCGGTGGCGGCCGAGGGTTACCGCTGCTACTTCCGCAACCTGGCCCAGGCGTTTGGCCTCTCGTCGCGTCGACTCGAGCGGATGGAGGCCCCGCTGCGCCACCTCATCGGCGCCCATGGGGCGCGGCTCTACTACAACCTGACGAACATCCATGAGGTCCTCCGAGCGGCTCCGTATGGAGACCTGCTCGCCCGGTACTTCGACCAGTTCGTGGGCGCACCCGCGGCTCCGGATGCTCCCGCAGCCCAGCCCGATGCGTCCCGGCTCACTCATGCCCTGGAGCTGTCGGTCATCGTCTTCAAGACGGGCCGGCTCTACCTGTCGATGGAGGAGCGGCTCCAGGAGTTCGAGCGCACGGTGGACACCTTCTGTGCTGGCGCACACCCACGGCTGCTCCCGGACAAGTCGCTCGCCGCGCTGCGCGAGGACCTGCGCGGGTTCCTCGACATCCGCTTCCACCGCTGGACTCACGCCTCGCTGGCCGATGCCGCCGCGATGGTCTGCTATGGGGCACTCCAGCAGCTCCTGCGCCACGAGTTCCCCGCGCCAGAGCAGGCCGCGCTCCACAACACCCTGCTCAAGGGCCTGTCCGATCTGGCGAGCAGCGCACCCATTGACGCGCTGTGGGTCCTGTCACGCCAGATCCGCCAGAGCCCCGAGCTGCGAGCGCTGTTCTCGACCTTGCCGGGCCGTGAGCTCTCACGGCGGATTCGAGAGGGAGCCTTCCCCGAGTTCCAGGCGGCGCTCGATGACTTCCTGGAGCGCTTCGGCTTCCGTGGCTCCGGCGAGCTGATGCTGACCCTGCCCAGCTTCCAGGAGGATCCCTCCGGGCTGCTCGACATCCTCAAGGGCTACGTGGGACTCGAGGGGGCCTCGCCCGCGGAGCGACTCCGGACGCAGACCGCCGAGCGTGAAGCCATCACCGCTCGAATCCGGAACGAGCTGCGCCAGCGGCGCCTGGTGTCCTTCCTCCCCTTCGCGGACCGCTCCCGGCTCTTCGAGCACCTCCTGACTTGGACTCAGAGGGCAGTGGGCTTCCGCGAGCGGGCGCGGATGAAGCAGGCCCTGCTGTACACGCGGCTGCGGCGGATCTCCCTCACCCTCGGAGAGAAGCTGACCCAGCGGGGCCAGCTCCGAGCGGCGGAGGACATCTTCTTCCTCACCTACCCGGAGATCGACGCGCTGCTGTCGGGAACCGCGATGTTCGCAGGGGGCACGGCCGCGCTGATCGCGCTGCGGCGCGCGCAGCACGCGGAGCTCAGCCAGCTGAGCCCTCCCGACACCTTCACCCTTCGCGAGGGAGAGGCGCTCACGAGCGCCATGACCGAGGCCTCGAACGAAGACTCTTCAGAGGGCGGACCCCTCACGGGCATCGGCACGTGCGGCGGGCAGGTCACCGCGCGCGGCACGGTGATGGAGGACCTCGCGGACTCGCACCTGCTCACCGCTGGCGACATCCTCGTTACTCGCCAGACGGACCCAGGCTGGGCTCCGGTGTTCTTCCTGATCAAGGGCCTGGTGATGGAGCGCGGCGGGATGCTGTCGCACGGCTCGATCCTCGCCCGTGAGTTCGGCCTGCCCTCCGTCGTCGGAGTGAAGGACGCCACGCGGCGGATTCGCCAGGGACAGACGCTCTCGGTGGACGGAGACCTCGGCCATGTCCGCGCTCACGACTGAGGCCCTCGCGTATCTTCGCGAGCGCTACCCGCTCCCGCGCTTCCTGCCGCTGGCGGTCTTCCTGGCAACGGCGGGGCAAGCCGGGGCCTCCTCATGGGAGCCTGGGGGGCTGGCGCGTGGCGTCCTGCTCGCGCTGGGGCTCGTGCTCCAGTTCCGTCTCTGGGATGACCTCGAGAGCCTGCCCGAGGACCGCCTCGAGCACCCCGGCCGTGTCCTCTGCCGGGCCCGCTCTC
>NZ_DASPHO010000398.1:0-7270 GCF_035629615.1 Hyalangium sp.
GGGGGGGTGGGTTGCATTTCAAGGCGTACTATATGGGTTGGCCGGGTCGCTGCCCGCCGCCCGCTCGTCCCCGTCGAGGAACCCGTCGAGATCCCGATCAATTCCGATGCGCACGCCCGAGCGTGGCGGTGTGCAGGTGTACGTCAGCATGCCGCCGCTCGCGACAACCGCCGTCCGGAGAACCAGATCGGGGATGTGGGCCAGCGCCTGCCGGTCGCCCGCGAACAGGCCGCTGCCCAGGTAGAGAAAGCCCACCTCCAGTCCCGCGATCCGGCCCTTGGCCACCAGGTCGCACTCGCCAGCCCCCGCGCGCGCCTTCAGCAGCTGGATGCGAGACCCCACCACGGCCTGGCTGGCAGCCGTCAAGGTGACCTGCTGGCCGACAATGGGCGCCAGGTTGCTGTCAAAGGCCAGCATGAACTTCTCCATGTCCTGCTTGGCCTTGGTGCCCTCGGGTGTGAGCGGGATGCCGGGCTGGTTGAAGATCGGGTGGAAGTCGAAGCCGCTGTTGAAGAGGAACAGCGTGGGGATGCTGCCGTCGCTGTTGAAGCCGATGCCGCGGACCTGCTCGCCCAGGAACGGATCCTCCCCCACCGAGCCGAAGCCGAAGCCAGCGCCGAACATGCCCACCTTCTGGTACATGTTGCGCAGGTGCGGGACCTTGGGGAACAGCGGCTCCGCGTCGAAGGACGAGACGCCGTTGCCTCCGAAGAAGCCCTTGAAGCGGCCCTCCTCGGGGTTGGCGTTGGGCTCGAGCTTGTGGCAGGCGCCGCACGGGCCATGGAAGAAGCTGGTGACGTCGAGGAAGAAGTCCTTGCCCGCCTGCTGATCCGCCGTCAGTGAGTTGTCCAGGTTCCGGATGGGGTTGGGCGGGTACATCACCTGGAGGATGAAGTCGGTGAACTTCTGCAGCTCCGCAGGGGTGAGCTGCGCGCTCCGCCCGAGCAGATCCTGGAAGGCTGGGTTGAACTGCTTGAAGGCCGCCTCCTCGTTGAACACGCCGCTGTTCGGCTGAGCGTTCGGCTCGTCGAAGCCGCCATTGCGGTCTCCTCGCCAGTGCATGGAGCCGTGGTTGGCCATCCCGCGCAGACTCTGCGTCGCCAGGGGGCCCTTCATCGGGTGGAAGCGGGTGTCCTGGCCGAAGGTGGGATCGTCGCCGAACTCGGGCAGCCCCGGGACGATGGGGCTCGGGTTGGCCTTCACGACGCCGTCCGGGTTGCCGAGATCCCAGCTCAGGCTGTCGAAATCTCCGAAGATGTGGCAGCTGGCGCAGGACGAGTCACCGTGGCTCGAGCTGTTCCGCGCGTCGTAGAGGAACCGACGCCCCTCGACGATGCTCGTCGGCTCGGGGTTGTACATGGACAGGTGCGCGATCTCCTGCCGGGTGGTGGTGTTGATGACGGAGAGCGAGTTGTCGAAGCGCGTCAGCACGTACAGGCGCCGGCGAGACTCATCCAGCACCATGCCGGTGGGGCCACCGCCGCTCACCGGGATCTGGTTCGCCGTGCTCGGCACGAAGGTGTCGGCCTCGAGCGCCGAGGTGGAGTAGACGCCGATCTTCGAGGAGCCGAAGGCGGCCACATATAAGGTGGAGCCATCGGAGCTCACCGCCATCCCCAGCGGCTGGGCGAGGCTCTTCTCGCTCTCCGGGTTGGGGTTCGGGGCGCAGCAGGCGCTGTAGTTGATGTGCTTGTTGAGGTGCCGCGGGGCGACGCCCGCGGGGCTCAGCACCGAGATCCGGCTCTCGTGCAGGTGCCCCCGGAGGCTGGTGCCTGCGAAGGTGCCGGGGCCCTCGAAGCGCAGATCGTTCCGGCCCTCGGTGTTGCTGACGTACACCTTCCCGCTCACCGGGTTGACGGCCATGTTGAAGAGGACGGTGCCGACGCCGGTGTAGAAGCCGGTGGGGCCCGGCAGCTGCGCTGGCGGGTTGGCTGCGGCGGCAATGGCAAACACGTCCTTGTCCGGCAGGGAGAACCTCACCTTGTCCGTCCACGGGCGGCCCAGCACGTCCAGCCAGTCCAGGCCGTTGAACTTGAGGATGATCGAGGTCTCCGGAGCCAGCTCGCCCTGGACGTTGACGTTCGGCCCGGGGACGCCGTCCTCCGACTCACCGCCATTGGGCACCGCGCTCTCGTGGAGCACCGTGGTGCGGTTGCCGGAGTGGAACACGGCCGCGTAGACGCGCGAGCCGTCAGGCGTCGCGGCGAGCGCGCGCGGCGTGTCGCCGAACAGGTTCACGATCGTGAGCGGGTTGCCCCCGAGCGAGCCGCCCAGGTTCTCGGCATCGAAGACCCAGACGTCGGCCCGTCCCACACCCTCCGTGGTGAGCTGCGGATTGAAAGGGGCATTCTGGCCGCGGTGGGCGGCGGTGATGAAGGCGCGCCGCTTCTGAGGCCCGGCGAAGACGATGTCGCGAGGCTCGTCACCGACGAGCAGGGTCCGCGTGACAGCACCACCGCGCCCGTCGTGGCCGAGCCGGACCACGCTCACGCTGTCAGACAGGTGATTGACGACCCAGACCTCGTCATCGCTGCGAGCGGCGACCGCGACAGGCTCCAGCCCCACGGGCACGGAGGAGCGATGCACCAGGCCGCTGTTCTCGACCTTGAAGATCTCGAGGCGGTTGTCCGGTGTATTGACGGCAAAGAGGAGCCTGCCGCTGGGGGAGAGCGCCAGCGGCCGGACCTGACCGCTCTCAAAGAGAGTGAACTCCGCCGAGGGTGGCGACGACGCGTGAGCCCCCGTCAGGCACGTGAGCAACGTTAAGGCAACGACTGCCCTCAAAGAATGACAGCTCAAAGCCTGACCTCTGGCGTTCATTGGCTTTCCCCCATTGCCCAGCACGAGCCTCGCTCGCTGCTAAAAAGTAAAGATACGAACAGAGGGGATCGTGCGCCTAAGGAGCCTTGCTGTAAATACCGGAAGAAGATTTCGCGGTAAGGAAATCGTGTGAGCCCGCAGGTCGGGGTCAGGTTCACCCCACGGAAGCGGGAACACGCTCACCAGTGACGGGCCTACAGCAGCTACGTGCTGGCGCTCACCTTCACGGGAGCACTGGCCTGGGTCCGGCGCCTGGGCTGGAACTCCAACTCCGAGTCCCAGGCGATGGCCCTCACCACCGATGGATCTGGAAATGCGGCGATCCCACGCCGTAGTGCCAGGAGGAGGGACAGATAGAGCCTCTCGTGCGGGGTGGCACGAGAGGCTCAGGCGCAGCTCAGGCGCGGGCGGTGCGGTCCCACGCGGCCTTCTGCGCGTTGCGCAGGAACCGCCAGAAGCCCACCACGATGGCGAGGTTCATCGTCACGAAGTAGTAGGCCATGGAGGCGATCCGGCGCCCTGTCCCCGTCAGCACCCCGGTCTTCCCAAGGTACGCCAGCGCGTAGAACATCACCTGCGTGAAGAGCGTCAGCCGGTAGAACACACTGTCCAGCAGGAATACGTTGGCCAGCAGCGCCACCGCCATGAGCGCCGGAGCGCACCAGCGCAGCAGCTTGTGGGACCAGAAGGCGAACGCCGGGAAGCCCGCCGTGGGCAGCAACAGCCCCGGCACCAGGCGCAGGCTCTGGAAGTTGCCCGCGGCGATCCGCGCCCGGCGGCCGAACTCCTTGCCGTAGTCCTCCGTCGTCTCCTCGTGCGCGACCGCGCCGGCCTCGTAGACCACCTTGTAGCCCTGCTCGAGGATGCGCAGCGGGATGACGAAGTCATCCACGATGGTGGACGGCGGCAGCTGCGTGAAGAGCCTGCGGCGGATGGCGTACAGCCCACCGTTGGCGCCGACCACCGCGCCGCGCTTGCCCTCGTAGAACTTGATGAGCGACTCGTAGCTCCAGTAGACGCTCTCCTCGTAGTCCTGCTTCGTGGGGTTGTAGAGCCGCAGCTTGCCGCAGACGGCGCCCACGTCCGGATCCTCGAAGTGGCGCACCAGCGCCTCGATGGCCTCCGGCTCGATCATCGTGTTCGCGTCCGAGAGGACGATGATGTCTCCCTGGGCCGCGGGGATGCAGCGGTTGAGCACCGTCGTCTTCCCGGCTCGCGGCGCCGGCGACAGCCGCACCCGCGAGTCCGTGCACTCCTGGACGATCTCATCGGTGCCGTCGGTGGAGCCGTCCGAGCCGATCAGCACCTCGAAGCGGTTCGCCGGGTAGGCCAGCGCCAGGCTGTTCTGCAGCTTCTGCCGGATGCAGCTCGCCTCGTTGTAGGCGGCCACCACCAGACTCACCGAAGGCAGCGGCCCAGGTTTGTGCGCCGGGAGACGCTTCTCCCCCGCCCGCATGGAGCGGACGGTGTGGAAGACCTGTGCCACACCCTCAATCGCGAACAGCCACAGTGGGTAGAAAAAGTATGTGTGCAGCAGCAGCAGTGCCGCGCACCAGAAGAAGACCTCCGCCATCACCCTCGCCTCCACGTTCCCGAGTGCTCGAATCCAAGGAGGGGTCAGCAAAGGACGTGCCGCGAGAGCCTGGAGCCACTGCCCTCAGAGAGAGGGGGGAGCCTCGCCGGCCGAGGCGTGCAACGCTGAACTTTCTCCAGCCCTGAGAGAACTGTGGGCTGAAATCCACGCTCTGCGCTAAGGGGCAGGAGCGCCGGAGGCCGCCCGCTTCTGGAGCTTGAGAGCAAGCGTGTGGTTCGGGTTGAGCGCCACCACCGGGCCGAGCAAGGCCTGGGCCGCGGCCAGATCGTTCTGCCGCAGCGCCAGCCGGGCGCCCAGCACATAGGCGCGGAAGAACGTCTTGTCCTGCTCGCGCACCTTCGCCAGCTCCGCGCTCAGCTCATGCAGCGCGGCCGGCGGTGACGAGGCGTTGAGGCCGTACTCCACGCGCGTGACGATGCTCCAGAGTGGTGGGGACTCGAGCTTGGCCAGCTTGTCGGCCAGCGCGATCGCCTGGGGATTGCCCCGGACGCTCTCGTGGACCGCCTGCGCCTTCCACCGCGCCACCACATCCGCCGAGGGCTCCGTCTCCGGCGCCGCGCGGAGGGTGGGCAGGAGCTGATCCAGCTGCTTCGTGAGCTCCGTGGCTGCCGCCTCGAGAGGACGCTTCTGCTGGCCGAGGGCCGCCAGCTCCTCCTTCCGCGCATTGATGCGGCTCTTCCAGTCGGCCGGGGACTTCGCGAGCTCCAGGGCACTGAGCTCCCTGTGGGCCCGGTGCTCCTCCTGAGTCAGCCACTCGAGCTCGACCTTCACGTCATCGAGCTGAAGCGAGAGCGCGACCACCAGCTCCGCCTGGGCCTCGGTGAACTTCGGGTACTGGGCCACCACGATCGTCAGCATGTCGATGGCCTGCTGCCGGGAGGTGGCGTCGTCCCGCCGCAGCAGGCTCACCGCCTGGTCCTTGGTGGACAGCGCCTCGGCCGGCAGCTCCACGCTCTGGTTGCGCCAGACCGGGTACGACAGCACGGCTGTCAGCCCCAGCGCCACGATGGCCGCCAGGATGATCAGGACTCGCTCCCCCCTACCTCCCGAGGCCTGCTCCGAGACGGACCTGTCGCCCGCGGAGGGACTCGAGACGAGCATCTCGGGGGGCAGCTCAATGGGCGCGGTATGGCGCCTGGGCATGATGGGCCCGCTCCGCTCCACGGCCGGTTCCGGCGGGAACGACGGGAGCCCGATCCCAGGCAGCGCGGCCGGCTCCTCGGGCAGCGCAATGGCCGGAGCCGACCTGGAGGGGCCTGGCCTGGACGGAGCAGGTCCAGGCTCGGCCATCCACGGCGTGGGCGCCGGGGGCAGGACCGACGCCGCGCCGAAGACCTGCGTCGTGGTGGCTGGCGACGAGGCTTTCGCGGCGACTGCAGCCGAACCGAACGACTGAGTGGTGGCCGGTGATGGGGCCTGCGCGGTGACCGACGCCGCGCCAAAGACCTGGGTCGTCGTGGCGGGCGACGAAGCCTTGGCGGCGACCGCAGCCGAACCAAACACCTGCGTGGTGGATGCAGCGGGAAGCGGCGAGGGAGCTGCGGGAGGCTGCGCCGGAGCCGAGACCGGACCGAACACCTGCGTCGGTGCGCCCGCGGGAAGCGGCGAGGGAGCCGAGGCCGCACCGAACACCTGAGTCGTGGCGACCGCTGGGGCCTTCGTGGGGACGGAGGCTGCACCGAAGACCTGCGTCGCGGCCGGCGAGGAGGATGGCTGAGGTACCGCGCCGAAGACCTGGGTCTTCCCCACGGAGGCCCCGGACGCCCCCCCCGGCGCGCTGGCGGGAATCGTTCCGGAGCCGTAGGCCGGGGTCCTGTCGTACAAGGGCGGCCCTGCGGAGGCGCCTGGAGGAGCCGTCCCAGAGCCGTAGGCGGGTGTCCTATCGGAAGCGCTCTCCCCTCCGGGCATGGGGACCGCTCCGAAGACCTGCGTCGTGGTGGGGCTGGGGCCTCCCGGCCTCGTGGAGGACGCGTAAGGGCTGCCGAAGACCTGGGTGCTCGTGCCGACCGCCGAGCGGGGAGCCCCTCCAGCCTTGGGGCCCGTGCCGCCCTGTCCCTGACCCGGGACGAGGACCTCGCCGGAGGGCATCGCCGTGAAGACGAAGCTGCAGCGCGTGCACTGCACCGAGGCCCCCGAGGGCGGCAGCAGCCGAGGGTCGAGGTCGTACTGCATCGAGCACTGAGGGCAGGCGATCTGCACGAACCGTGCTTACCACACGAGGCCGTGGGACGGCTCCTATCGTAGCTCGGTGGCTGCCTGGAGGGTCTCCAGCTTGGCAGCGCCGATCCCGGAGACGGCGTCCACCTCGGTCCAGCTCGAGAAGCGCCCCTGGGCCTCGCGGGCCTCCACGAGCTTGCGCGCCAGCGAGCGCCCGACGCCTGGCAGCCGGGCCAGCTCCTCCTCCGAGGCGGAGTTGAGGTCCAGCTTCAGCCCAAGTGCCAGGGCCTGCGCGCCCTGGGGCGGGGCCCCCTCTCCACAGACGGCCACTCCGTCTCGGAACCGCACCGAAGCGGGCTCGCAGTCCAGCGCCGGAGTGGAGCTCGGCCACCACCACCGCGCCACCCCTCCGAGCGCCATCAGCCCGAGGGCCGCGGCGGCAAGTGAGCCTGTCCGGTTCACGCTCAGCCCTTACTCGGCCACGCCCTCGACGGCGGGCTTGTCCAGGCCAAACGCCGTGTGCAGCTCGCGCACCGCCAGCTCCGTGTAGTTGGAGTGGATCACGCAGGACACCTTGATCTCAGAGGTGGAGATCATCTGCACGTTGACGCCCGCGCCGGCCAGCACCTTGAACATCTTCGCCGCCACGCCCGAGTGGTTGCGCATGCCCACCCCGACGATGGACACCTTGGAGATCTG
>NZ_DASPHO010000399.1:0-5143 GCF_035629615.1 Hyalangium sp.
GGCGTGGGGAGTGGAGCCGGATGCGGTGGTGGGCCACAGCATGGGGGAGGTGGCGGCGGCGTGTGTGGCCGGAGCGCTGAGCCTGGAGGATGCGGCGCGAGTCATCTGCGTGCGCAGCCGGCTCTTGAGGAAGGTGAGCGGCAAGGGCGCGATGGCGGTGGTGGAGCTGACGCTGGAGCAGGCGCAGCAGCGGGTGAAGGGCCACGAGGGTCGAGTCAGTGTGGCGGTGAGCAACAGCGCCAGCAGCACGGTGCTCAGTGGAGAGGTGGAGGGGCTGGAGGAGCTGGTGAAAGGGCTGGAGGCAGAGGGAGTGTTCTGCCGGCGGGTGAAGGTGGACGTGGCCTCGCACAGTCCGCAGATGGACGTGCTGAGGCAAGAGCTTCTGGAGGCGCTCCAGGAGGTGAAGCCTCGAGCAGGCCGGGTGCCGGTGCTGTCGACGGTGAGCGTGGAGCAGGTAGATGGCAGCGGGTTCGACGCCGGGTACTGGGTGAAGAACCTGAGGGAGCCGGTAATGTTCGGGCCGGCGGTGGAGAAGCTGAAGCAGACGGGGCACACGCTGTTCGTGGAGCTGAGCCCGCATCCGATCCTGGTGCCGGCGATCGAGCCGACGCTGCGCGGGGAAGGGGGAGATCAGCGGGGCGTGGTGGTGGGCAGTCTGAGGAGGGAGCAGCCGGAGCGGGAGCGGATGCTGGAGTCGCTGGGGCGGCTGTACGCGGCGGGCCTCGCAGTGGACTGGCGCAAGCTCTACCCCACCGGGCACTTCGTCGCGGTTCCTACCTACCGGTGGAACCACAAGCGCTACTGGTTGGAGCAGGCGGAGACGAGCGGCGAGGAACTCGGGCCATCGGGACATGCGCTGCACGGGCAGCGAGTGAAGAGCCCGAGCCGCGATCTGCAGTTCGTCTCAGGCGTGGGAGCGGTCCGGCAGAGGTACCTAGATGACCACCGGGTCTTCGGGGAGGTGGTGGTACCGGGGGCCTTCCATGTGGCGGCGATGCTGTCGGCCTCGGCGGAGGCATTCGGGCCGCGAGGGGTGACGCTGGAGGGTGTGGAGATCTCCGGGTCGCTGCCGCTGG
This sequence comes from Hyalangium sp., assembly GCF_035629615.1. Taxonomy (GTDB): domain Bacteria; phylum Myxococcota; class Myxococcia; order Myxococcales; family Myxococcaceae; genus Hyalangium. The sequence goes on from NZ_DASPHO010000399.1 coordinate 1,077, forward strand.
CAGAGAACGAGACGGTGCGGCTGCACCTGCTGATGACGCCAGAAGAGGGGGAGGAGGAGTACACGGTCTCGAGCAGCAGCCTGGCAGGTGAAGGGGAGGAGTGGAGGAGGCACGCGGGAGGGCGGCTGCGGCTGTCGAGTGAGCAGGTCCCCGGGACAACGCTGGAGCAGGCGCGGGCGCGGTGTTCGGAGGAGGTGTCGCCGGGCGCGGTGTATGGCGAGTTGCAGCGGCGCGAGATCGACCTTCGGACGAACTTCCAGAGCCTGGGCCGGCTGTGGCGAGGCCCGAGCGAAGCGGTGTCGGAGCTTCGGCTGGCCGACGGGTTGAAGGCGGAGGGGATGCCGTTGCACCCGGTGGAGCTGGACGCGTGCGCACAGACACTGCTGGCGGCGATGGGGGCGCGCGAGCCGGACAAGACGTTCGTGCCGTTCGCGATGGAGCGCCTGCGCTTCCATGGGCGAGCGGCAGGCCCCGTGTGGTGTCACGCGGTGGTGAGGGAAGTGACGGAGGAGACGTGCATCGGGGACGTGCGCCTGTACACGGCGCAGGGCGAGGTGGTGGCGGAGGTAGAGGGACTGGTGCTCAAGCAGGCCCGCAGGGAGAGCATGCTGAGCGGGCGTGTGGAGGAGGAGGCCTGGAAGGAGTGGGTGCACGAGGTGGCGTGGCGCCCGCAGGAGCGCGAGGGCAAGGGGCCTGCTGGAGGAGCGGGGCGGTGGGTGGTGTACGGGCAGCAGGGCGCGTGGCTGGAGCGGGTCGCCGGAGCGCTGGAGGAGCGAGGGCAGCAGGTGGTGAGGGTGGAGGAGGCTGCAAAGTACGAGCGCCAGGGGGAGGGGCGGTACGGGGTGAATTGGAAGCGCGCGGAGGACTTCGCGGCCGTGGTGGGCGAGTGCGTGGGTGGCGAGGGCGTGAAGGGGGTGCTGCTGTTGGTTCCGCGCGAGGACGGAGCGGCCGAGGTCGAGGAGACGGTGAGGGGCTACACCGGAGCGCTGCACTGGGTGCAGGCGCTGGCGGGAGCCGGACTGCGCGAGGTGCCGCGGCTGTGGCTGGTGACGCGAGGCGCGCAGGCGTTGGAAGAGGAGACGGTGGAGGTCCGGCCCGCGCAGGCGGCGGTGTGGGGCCTGGGCCGGACGGTGGTGTACGAGCACCCCGAGCTGGTCTGTACGCGGGTGGATCTCTCCGGTGAGGAGAAGGCCGCGGAGCTGGTAGCTGAGGTGCTGGCAGGTGGCACGGAAGAGGAGGTCCTGCTGAAGGGGAGCCTCCGCTATGTGGGCCGGCTGCGTCGCCGCCCGGTGAGCACGATCGAGAGCGTGCCGGTGGTGGAGGAGGGGACGTACCTGCTCACAGGAGGCCTGGGAGGGCTGGGGCTGGCGGCGGCGAAGTGGCTGGTGAGCCGAGGTGCGAAGAACCTGGTGCTGGTGGGACGGCAGGGAGCGGCGACGGAGGAGCAGCGCCAGTCCGTTGAGGAGCTGAAGCAGCAGGGAGCGCGCGTGGTGGTGGGTCGCGCGGACGTGGCGAGCGCGGCGCAGTTGGAGCGGGTGTTGCAGCAAGCGCGTGCCGAGGGTCTGCCCTCGCTCAAGGGCGTGGTGCATGCGGCGGGTGTCCTGGAAGACGGGCTGCTGCTGAACCAAGGCGTGGAGAGCCTGCGGCGGGTGCTGGCGCCCAAGGTGGAGGGCGCACTGAACCTGGAGGCGCTCACGGCCTCGCAGCCGCTGGACTTCTTCGTTCTCTATTCGTCCGTCGTGGCCGTGCTGGGCTCGCCAGGGCAGGCCAACTACGCGGCGGCCAATGCGTTCCTGGACGCGCAGGCGCGGCGGCTGCGCTCCAAGGGCCAGCGCGCGCTGAGCATCAACTGGGGCACCTTCGCCGAGGTGGGACTCGCGGCGGCTCAGGAGAACCGCGGCGCTCGGCTCGAGGTCCGTGGCATTCGGAGCTTCAAGCCCCAGGAGGGCGTGGAGCTGCTGGAGAAGGCGCTGGGCCTGCGCACCTCGCAGGTGGCGCTGGTGGATCTCGATGCGCGCCAGTGGTTCGAGTTCTACCCGCAAGTAGCGGGCTCGCGGCGACTGTCCTCGCTGCTCTCCAGCTCCTCCTCCCGCAAGGTGCAGGGCAAGAAGAGCGCGGTGCGAGAGAAGCTGCGGGCGGCAACTCCGGCGGAGCGGCCAGCGCTGGTGCGGCAGTTCGTCCGCGAGCAGATGGCGTGGGTCTTGCGCCTGGAGGCCGCGTCGATTGATCCACACGCTCCGCTGCGCGGGCTGGGCATGGACTCGCTGATGGGGCTGGAGCTGCGCAACCGGCTCGAGGCGGGTCTGGGGCTGCGCTTCCCGGCGACCCTGGTGTGGACGTACCCGACGCTCGATACCCTCGCGGAGAACCTGAGCGCGAAGTTCGAAGCCACCCTGGAGGGCGATAGGGCGGCAGCACCCCAGTCGCTCGTACAGGCCCGGCCCGTAGCAGAAGCGGCTCGCCCCTCGCCCGCCTCCGGCAAGGCCGAGCCGATCGCGATCGTGGGCATGGGGTGCCGCTTCCCAGGAGGCGGCAGCAACCCCGAGGCATTCTGGAAGGCACTCGAGCAGGGAGTGGACGCGGTCAAGGAGATCCCCTCATCGCGGTGGCCTGGAGGCGCTCAGCCGCAGGGCCAGGGAGCGAAGTGGGCGGCCTTGCTCGACTCGGTGGACGGCTTCGACGCGGCCTTCTTCGGCATCTCGCCGCGCGAGGCGACGGGACTGGACCCGCAGCACCGGCTGCTGCTGGAGGTCACCTGGGAGGCGCTCGAGGACGCTCACCAGCTTCCCGAGCGCCTCGTCGGCAGTAGGACGGGAGTGTTCGTGGGGCTCATGAACCCGGACTACCTCGTGGAGACGCTGGCGCAGCCGCTGGATCGACTGGATCTGTACTCCACGACGGGAACGGGGAATGCGTTCGCGGCAGGCCGCATCTCCTACCTGCTGGGGCTGCAGGGCCCCAGCCTGTCGGTGGACACGGTGTGCTCCTCGTCGCTGGTGGCCATCCACCTGGCTTGCCAGAGCCTGCGCAACGGCGAGAGCGAGCAGGCCATCGCCGCGGGCGTCAACCTTCTCTTGTCCCCACGCTCCATGGAGAGCGTGGCCCGGCTTCAGGCGCTGTCGCCGGATGGCCACTGCCGCACGTTCGACGCTCGGGCCAACGGCTTCGTGCGTGGCGAGGGCTGTGGCGTAGTGGTCCTCAAGCGCCTGTCCGATGCGGTGAGGGACGGGGACCCCATCCACGCGGTCATTCGTGGCTCGGCGGTCAACCAGGACGGGCGCTCCACCGGCCTGACAGCGCCCAACGTGCTGTCGCAGCAAGCGCTGTTGCGCACGGCGCTCGAGGCCGCGGGCGTCCCCGCTTCGTCCGTGGACTACATCGAGGCCCACGGCACGGGCACCTCGTTGGGAGATCCGATCGAGTTCGAGGCGCTCAAGGAAGTCCTGGGGCAGCCGCGAGCCGATGGGGCCAGGTGCGTGCTGGGCTCAGTGAAGACGAACCTCGGGCACCTGGAGAGCGCGGCGGGGATCGCAGGTTTGATCAAGGTGGTGCAGGCGCTGAAGCACGAGAGGATACCGAGGCACCTGCACTTCCAGGCGCTCAACCCGCGCATGTCGCTGGAGGGCACGCCGTTTGTCATCCCGACGCAGGAACTGGAGTGGAAGGCGGGGAGCCGGCGGCGAGTGGCGGGAGTCAGCTCGTTCGGGTTGAGCGGGACGAACGCACACGTGGTGTTGGAGGAGGCGCCGCAGAGGGAGGAGGAAGGGGTGGCCGAGGCGGAGGCGGGCGGACCGTACCTGCTGCCGGTGAGTGCGCGCAGCGCGGAGGCGCTGAAGGCTTTGGCGGAGTCCTACGCGGGGTGGGTGGAGGGAGGTACGGCCCAGCAGCTGAGGGACGGGTGCTACACGGCGGGAGTGGGCCGTGGACAGCACGAGCACCGGCTGGCGGTGGTGGGAAGCAGCGGGGAAGAGGTAGCGGAGCGGCTGCGAGCGTGGGCAAAGGGTGAGTCGCGACCGAACAGCGCATGGGGAGTAGGGGGAGCCCAGGGAGCTGGGAGCAAGGTGGTG
>NZ_DASPHO010000400.1:0-5024 GCF_035629615.1 Hyalangium sp.
GGTGGATGTGCTGGAGCAGCTCGGCCTCCCGCTCGAAGCGGGGGTCGTTTGGCTGCTTGGCCATCTTCAAGGCGAAGGAGCCGGCCTCGGGGTGTCCTGCTCGCTGAGCGCGGAAGACCACGCCGTAGCTGCCGGAATCCAGGCGCTCGAGGATGAGCCAGGGGCCCACGAGCGAGCCGCGAGCGAGGACCTGTGGACCACTGACCGTCACACCATCATGACTCAAGGGTCTCCTCCGGAAGAGACAGGGAGCTGGAGGAGACCCTACCTCATAGGTAGCCGGGAAGACACCTCGTCCTACGGGTTGAGTCTAGAAGAAGGCCCTGGGACGACAGGCCCGTACTCCGAGCTCGGGGAGCCTTCCAATGATGAGGCCGGCCTCTGGCACCTGGAGAGTCTTGCCTCTCCTCCTCCGCTCGTTCTCAACCCCCGCGTGGACACGCGCCTCAATGCCCTCATTCTCCGCATGCTCTCGGTGAGCCCCGAGCAACGCGGCACCGCGCAAGAGCTGGCCGACGCGCTGGAGCAGGCCGCGCAGCTCACCCTCCCCGAGAGCACCCGTTCACTCTTCGACCAGGAGATGTCGCCCCTCCCACCCGCTCATGACATGGCCGAGGCGCAGGCGCAGGCTCCCCAGGTGTCCTCGCTCACGCCGCGCTCCGCTGAGCGTGTCAGCCCTCTCGTGCACCTGCGGCCCTGCGGCTTCGGCTCGCGACGGCCGCAGCGCTCCTGGCCCTGGTCCCACCCCGTGCGCGGTGCTCCCCGCGCCGGGGCCCGCTTCGCAGACCGCCAGGGCAGAGCCAAGTGCTCCACAATGGCACCCACCCCACCTCTGGCCGTCAGCCGAGGCGCTCGACCGCATCTACCGCCCCGTTACTCGGTGACGGTGAAGTGCACGGGGATGGCCTGAGCGGTGTAGTTGTGGCCCACCAGCGTGACCGTCGCTTCGTAGGTGCCCGGGGGAACCTTGCCCTGGACGATGATGTGGAAGCGCTCGACCTTCCCCGTCTCCATCCAGATGGGGAAGGCGCGGGGGCAGGTGGAGAACAGGCACCCGAGCGCCTCCCCAAGCGCGATGAACGGCGACAGGGGCGCCAAGCCGATGGCCAGGAAGGGCGCGCCGATCCCTGTCTGCCCCGCCGTCGTCCAGAGCGACTCGAGGTAGGTCTCGACACGGTCCAGCGGGACGCTGACCGCGTCCTTGCCGGGGCCCGTCACCTGGAGCTCGGAGAGCACGGCATCGCCCTTGAGGGTCTTCTCCCGGAAGACTACGGGGATCAGCACGCGCTGGCCCTTCTTCACCGTGACGGGCGTCGTGTCATAGGCACTCTCCACGTCGGCCGGCAGGAGCATTTCCCCCTGTTGCGTCACCCCCTGGGTGAGCTGGAACGAGCCTTGGCTCTTCACGTTGCCGGGGCGGAGCGTCACCTCGGCCTGCTTGCCCTTGATCATGCTGGGAGGCTGACTGGAGGCCGACAGCTCCGGCGAGGCCAGGGCGCCGGCTTCCACCTCGCCGCCGAGCGCGAACGCGGGGCTCTGGACGGTGCTCGTCGCCACCTGGATGACGGACTTCGCGTCCCAGTACAGCCGCTCCGCGGAGCTCACCGTCACGCTCCCGGTGATGGGCGTGTTGCCCGTGGCGGTGATCAGCAGGCCGCGGGTGAAGCCCGTGAGGGTGAGGTTGCTGGCGTGGATGACGGCCGCGTCGGAGAAGAACAGGGACTTGTCCGTGCCGCTCCAGTCGTCGGGGAAGATGGCGGTGGGGTTGGCGCCACTGGTGTTGTCCTGGGTGGTCAGCCCGACCACGGGCGTGGTGCTACCGCTCGGTGGCTGCGTGCGCGCGGTGGCGGAGCCGACGTCGACACTGCCCAGCGTGCCGGCGGTGAACTGGATCTGCGGCCCCTCCAGCACCAGCAGTCCCGTCTGCGAGCCGACCTGGGCGTTGGTCAAGAAGACGCAGCGCTGGTTGTTGGGGAACGCGGGCGCGGGCACCAGCACGCCAGGCGCATCCACCTGGGCCTGGCCTCTCGTGGTCAGGACGATCGAGCTGCCCGAGAGCTCCACGGTGGAGGTGATGCCGGTGGGCTTGTCCTTGACGGCCCGCTTCCAGCGAGACTCCACCGAGTCGAGCGACTCTCCCTGCCTCCGGCTCTCGATGTCATCCTGCTGAGGGGGGCTGTCATCAGCGCCTCCTCCACAGCCCAAAGGGAGGGACAGGATGACTGCGGCGTACGCCACGGCCAGGTACTTGTTCGAGACTCGCACGGTGTCTCCAGCGGGGTAGGTGCTGCTTCCATGCAGTCTTGTCCGCTGCCGGACCCTTTGGATCCAGCCAAGGCACAATCGTGTGCACGATGGTGTGCAGCCGTGCCACCTGAAGCCTACAGCCGCCACGGGCGCAGGCGACATCGATCGGCCGGATATCAATCTCGGCCCAGCCGCTCTCCTCCAGGATGGAATAGACCCGGCGTGCGATCCGCGATCACACGTGCTGATCGATGAGAATCGGATTGCCGTCGGGGTCGATCACCATCAGGGACGCGGGGCCCTTCGTCGATTCATCGGCCGCCGTGACCGGCTCGATGCCCGCGGCCTTCAGCCGCCGCTGCAGCTCGCGCACGTCGGTGAACTCGGGGAGCGTGTTGCACGAGGCGTCCCACCCCGGGTTGAACGTGAGCATGTTGCGCTCGAACATCCCCTGAAACAGCCCGATCGTGGCGTCGCCATTCCGGAGGATCAGCCACTTCTGGGCCTGGTCGCCGGCGAAGACCTGAAACCCGAGCTTCTGGTAGAACGCCCGGGACGCCTCGATGTCCTTGACCGCGAGGCTCACCGAAAAGTTCCCGAGCGTCATGGCGTGCGTCGTCGTCATGCGGCCCACCATACCGCCGTGTGCGGCTCGAGCGCGCTACGCTGTTTCGCGCTGACGATGGCGTATGCTCCCCAGCATGAGGGCTACACCCTGGCGCTCGACGAGCGAGGCACCCTCTGGGAGTGGGGAAGCATCCGCGGACATGACTTCGCGCTGGCGCCGCTGGGTGAGACGGTCAGCCCCACACCGGCCCGCGTGAGTGGCATGCCGAAGAGGGTCTCCGTCTCCATGTCGACCGCCACTTTTACCTTCCACTCCCTGGCACTGCAGGAGGACGGCAAGGTCCTGGCCTGGGCGACAACACCTACGGCCAGCTCGGAGAAGTATAGGAGAGATGGAGGCCCTGTTGAGGGTGGCAAGCAGGTGCAGAGGGGCGGAGGAGAGCTGCGGACGGGTGCCGCTGGGGCTGTGCACCGGGCTGGTGGAGAGGCCGCCCAGCCCCCTGGATGTACACGCCTGCCCAGGCCGCGCTCCCATCAGGTGCGCGGCAGGAGCCTGGGCCTCTTGAATGTGGGCATTGAGAAGGCTTCGTGGGGAGGCGTGTAACCTTTCCCCACGTCTTGCGTAACGGCAGATATGAGCTCCATCAGCGGCTTGAAGCGCAGTGTGATGATTCGAGAGGGTGAGCTGCAGGAGTGCCTGGTGCCCACCTGCAGCCAGAAGTTCGAGGTGCCTCCCGTCGAGGTCCTCGGAGCTCGGGACGGGTCCCGGGACGGATTCGACTCCGGGAGCGAGCGGTTCCGGGACGGGTTCGAGGCCGAGAGCAAGCGTCGCCCGGTAGAGCTCAACCCACTCGACCAGGACCGCGCGCTGGAGTTCCGGCGCGCCGCGGAGGTGGCGGAGCAGGCCTTCTCGCTGCTCGGGCGCGTGGAGCTGCGCGCCTGATCCTGGCTCACGGGGTCTCCGCCGTGGCGGTCGCTGGGATGTGAGGACCGGATCTTCCTCGTCACAAGCCTCTGTGGTTGTCTGCTCCCGCGTTCCCATGAAGGGGACCCGGGACGGCCGTACACGCGAATGGAGCAGAGCTCTGACGTGAGCGGGATGGACGCTCGCCATGCGGCGATCAGCCAGCTCATCCAGGAAGACAAGCTTCAGCCTGTGCGCGAACAACCTCAGGAAGAACACGGAAGAGGAACGCCGTTACGGGGCTAACGACAGCAGCCGGCGAGCGCGGAACGAGATCCTCGATCGTCTCTTGCGCATCTCGGACGAGCTCCGGGACGAGGCGAAGGCGAGGCCCACGAACAGCGAGGCGCACGGCCCCAGCGACACCCGCGCCCCCCCCAGGCCGCGGCTCACGGCAACTTCGAGACCTCCTGCCAGGCCTTCATCGAGCGCCGCTGGAGCCAGCAGGCTCCCCGAGCGAGTCCGCCCGGCTGCCCCTGTTCCAGTGCTCGAACATCTCCCGGAGACATCAGAGCCGGGCACTTACGTTCACGCTCTCCCATATCTCCTTTCGGAGAACGAGCTGACACCGGGCGGCCGGTGAAGCGCCGGCTCTTCCCACTTGCGCAAAGCCCCTCGCGGCACTAAACTGAACTATATGGTTCAGTATTCAATCCAGCTCGACACAGCGTTCGCGGCGCTCTCGGACGCCACACGCCGGGGCATCCTCGAGCGCCTCGGGCGTGGGGACGCGTCGATCAGCGATCTCGCCACGAACTTCGAGATGACCCTCACGGGCATCAAGAAGCACGTGCAGGTGCTCGAGGACGCTGGGCTGGTGACCACGGAGAAGGTCGGCCGGGTGCGGACCTGCAAGCTGGGTCCCCGTCGTCTGGAGGACGAGGCCGCTTGGATCACGAAGTACCGCCAAATGCTGGAAGCGCGCCTCGACAGCCTTGGCGAATTCCTCGCGCGCACGAAGGGAGACGAATCATGATCACGCAAAACCAAGAGCCGTCCCGCAGCACCACGGTCACCACCCCGACGGACCGCGAGATCCGCATCGAGCGCATCTTCAACGCTCCCCGGGCCCGCGTGTGGCAAGCGTTCACCGATCCGAGCCTGGTCGCGCAGTGGTGGGGACGCGGGAACAAGCTCGACGTCGTCCGCTTCGAGTTCGAGAAGGGTGGCCACTGGCGCTTCGAGGAGCACTCGGAAGGGCAGACGCATGGCTTCGAAGGGCGCATCCGCGAGATCGTGCCGATGG
>NZ_DASPHO010000401.1:0-13905 GCF_035629615.1 Hyalangium sp.
GGAGAAGGAGACGCTGCTGGGACACCTGGGCCAGCTCTACGCACTGGGACACCCGGTGGACTTCAGCAAGCTCTACCCAACCTCCGCTCGCAAGCTGGCTCTTCCTTCCTACTCCTGGCAGCGCGAGCGCTTCTGGATCGATCAGTCCCCAGCCCCAGAGGGGCTCATGTCTCGCTCGGCAGCGGGGCCTCAGGGGCGCCACCCGCTCCTGGGGACGCACTTGGAGGTCGTCGGCGAACGGCACTACTTCACCGGGGAGATCCATCTCGGCCGCCTGCCCTTCCTGGCCGATCACCGGGTGGAGGGGACCGTGGTGATCCCGGGTGCCGCCTACGTGGAGATGGCGCTCGCCGCCGCGGTGGAGGCGTTCGAGTCTGTCCCTCATGTGCTGGAAGACGTGGCCTTCGAGGAGCTGTGGACGGTGGGAGAGCAGCCGTCCGCGAGCCAGGTGATGCTGGAGCCTCGCGGAGGCGGGCGTGTCTCCTTCGAGGTGTTCAGCCGCACGGCGGATCCGGGTGCGTCCTGGAGGCGCCACGCGCGAGGTGTGCTGCGCAAGGCGGCAGGTGAGGCACAGCCGTCCGGCTCCTTGGCGGAGCTCCGTGCGCGCTGCACCACCGCCATACCGATCGAGACGCATTATCAGTCCCTCGCGGAGCTCGGCCTGGAGTACGGGCCTCATTTCCGAGGCGTCCGCGAGCTGTGGCGCGGCGAGGGTGAGGTTCTGGCCCGGGTGGAGCTACCCCCCGAGGCCTCCGCGAGCGCAGCGCAGTATGTGATTCACCCGGCGCTGCTCGACTCATGCCTGCAGGCTGCGGCGTCGCTGGCCGCTCCCGGAGACGGGATGCGCATGCTCCCGGTGGGGCTGCGGAGCTTTCAGCCCGGCCCGAGCGGCGGCCGCGAGGTCTGGTGCCATGGGGTACGCCACCCGGCCGGCTCCGAGGGAGGAGCTCGCGGCATGGAGGCCGATCTCTTCCTCTTTGGTGAGGAGGGTGGCCCACGAGGTGTTCTGCGCGGCCTCCAGATCCAGTACCTGCCCGGCAGGAAGCGGGACACGGTGGGAGAGGCGCTCTACACGGTGGAGTGGCGGGAGCAGGAGCGGCCCAAGGCCGAGCCGGGTCCGACGCGGGCCTCGGGCGGCTGGCTCCTCTTCGTGGATCGCGGCGGCGCTGGCGAGGCGCTGGCGTCCCGTCTCGAGGCACGCGGAGACACGTGCGTCCGGGTGTGGGCCGCGGACCAGAGCCGTCCCCTCGGCGAGCGCCGGCACGAGCTGGATCCGGGGGATGTGCAGGGCCTGGAGCAGGTGCTGAAGGAGGCGCAGGGCCAGGGCGTGCCTCTGCGCGGAGTCATCCACCTGTGGAGCCTGGACGCAGGCGGGCTGGAGGCCGCCTTCCTGGAGGCGCTCTCGCGCACGCAGCGGCTGGGTTCTGAGAGCGTGCTGCTCCTCGTCCAGGCGATCGCCAGGGCGGGTCTGCGCGATGCTCCGCGCCTGTGGCTGGTGACGGGCGGGGCTCAGCCGGTGTCGGACGAGCCCGCGCTCTCGGTGTTGCAGGCTCCGCTGTGGGGCCTGGCCCGGACGATCGTCCACGAGCAGCCGGAGCTGCGCTGCGCGTGCGTGGATCTGAGCGCGCGGCCGGGGACCGAGGAGCTGGAGGCGCTCGCCACGGAGATCGGGGAGGAGTTGGGCCGCGAGGATCAGGTGGGCCTGCGGGGCGCCCGGCGGTACGTGGCCCGGCTCGCCCGTGCCACGGAGGATCGCCCGGTGCGGCGGGCCGTCCGTACGGGCAACGTGCCCTTCCGGCTGGAGATCTCCAAACCCGGCGTGCTGGACGATCTCACCCTGAGGGAGATGACACGCCAGGCGCCACGCGCGGGTGAGGTGGAGATCGAGGTGGCCGCCGCGGGGCTCAACTTCCTGGACGTGCTGCTTGCCCTGGGCGCGATCGAGGAGTCGGAGGTCGGTCCCTCGGGGCCGGCGCTTGGCTTCGAGCTGGCGGGGCGGATCGCGCGCGTCGGGCCAGGGGTGACCGGCCTCGTGGAGGGCCAGGAGGTCATGGCCGTCGCGCCGCGGGGGCTCGGCTCCTTCGTCCTCACCTCCAGCCAGCTCGTCGTGCCGAAGCCCGCGGGCAAGAGCTTCGAGGAGGCGGCGGCCATCCCGGTCGCCTTCCTCACCGCGTACTACGCGCTGGAGCACGTGGGCCGGCTGCGCTCGGGTGAGCGCGTGCTCATCCATGCGGCGACCGGGGGCGTGGGCCTGGCGGCGGTGCAGATCGCCCAGCGCGTAGGCGCGGAGATCTTCGCCACCGCGGGCACCGAGGAGAAGCGCGAGTACCTGCGCTCGCTCGGCGTGCGGCACGTGCTGGACTCGCGCTCGCTCGGCTTCGCGGACGAGGTGCTCGCCCGCACCGGCGGCGAGGGCGTGGACGTGGTGCTCAACTCGCTGGGCGGGGAGTTCATCCCCAAGAGCCTCGAGGTCCTGCGTGACTACGGCCGGTTCCTGGAGATCGGCAAGCGGGACTACTTCCGCAACCAGCAGCTCGGCCTGCGGCCGTTCCTCAAGAAGCTCACCTTCTCGCTGGTGGATCTGCGCGGGATGATGCGCGAGCGGCCGACGCTCGTGCAGCAGCTCTTCCGTGAGGTGACGGCCCTCTTCGAGTCGGACGCGCTGCGCGTGCCCCGGAACAACGTCTACCCCGTGGCGCGGGCCGTGGAGGCATTCCGCGCCATGGCTCAGGGCGAGCACATCGGCAAGAACGTCCTGTCGTTCGCCGCCTCCGGGCCGCAGCCCGTCATCACGGCCGAGGCTCGGACAGAGCTGCGGATCTCCCCGGAGGCGACGTACCTGCTCTCCGGCGGCCTGGGCGGTGTCGGCCTGGCGCTGGCCCGCTACCTCGTGGCCCAGGGGGCTCGCAGCCTGGTGCTGATGGGACGGAGCGCTCCCAGCGGCGCCGCCCAGGAGTCCCTGGAGGGCCTGCGCGCGGCGGGCGCCTGGGTGGAGGTGGCACAGGTGGACGTGGCGGACACCGCGCGGGTGGCGGTGCTCCTGGAGGACATCGGCCGGAGGCTGCCGCCGCTGCGGGGCATCGTCCACGCCGCGGCGGTGCTGGATGACGCGACCCTCCCGCGGCAGACGCCAGAGCACTTCCGCCGCGCTGCGGGCCCGAAGGTGCTCGGGGCCTGGAATCTCCACTCCCTCACCCAGGGGCAGCCGCTCGACTTCTTCGTGCTGTGCTCCTCCGTGGCCTCGGTGCTGGGGTCTCCGGGTCAGGCCAACTACTGCGCGGCCAACGCCTTCATCGACGCACTGGCGCACCTGCGGCAGGCGAACGGCCAGCCCGCGCTGTGCATCAACTACGGCCCCTGGGCCGAGGTGGGGCTGGCGGCCGCCCAGGCCAACCGGGGCGAGCGCCTGGCCCTGCAGGGAATGGAGAGCTTCACGCCCGCCCAGGGTGTGGAGGTCTTCGCCCGGCTGCTGCGCCGCGCGGCCGTGCAGGTGAGCGCCATTCGCCTCCATGTCCGGCAGTGGCGGGAGTCCTATCTGTCCGCGGCGAGATCGCCATTCCTCTCGGAGCTGGAGGAGCAGGGCGCTCCAGGGACGGGCTCGTCGAAGGGCACAGTCCGGGAGAAGCTGCTCGCGCGGCCGGCGGTCGAGCGCGAGGCATTGCTGCAGAGCCAGCTCCAGGAGCTGCTCGGGCACGTGCTCCGGTGTCCTCCCGCGCGCATCGGGCTGGAGACACCCTTCAAGGCGCTCGGAGTGGACTCGCTGATGGCGATCGAGTTCCGCAACCGGCTCGAGGCCGCGCTGGGCGTGAGCCTGAGCGCCGCGCTCATCTGGCAGTACTCCAACATCCTGGTGCTGGCCGTCTACCTGGCGGGGCGAATGGAGGTGCCGCTGCGCGAGGAGCCAGCGGCCGCCACACCGCCGCCGCCTCTCGAGCAGAAGCCGGAGGCCCAGGTCTCCGAGCAGGGCGCTCAGAAGATCCTGCTGGCCCTGCGCAAGCTGGTGAAGAAACCCGTCGATCCGTCACCCACGGAGGGTGAGTCTCAATGAGTGAAACGCTTCAGGTGATCTCCGAGCTGATCTCCGGGCTGGAGCCGCAGGATCGCGCCGCGCTGTCGGCCGCGCTGCGGCAGGCACCGGACTCGATCGCCATCGTCGGCATGGGCTGCCGCTTCCCGGGTGGCGCCGAGGATCCGGAGTCCTTCTGGGAGCTGCTGAAGGCCGGCAAGGACACGGTGCGCGAGGTGCCTGCCGAGCGGTGGGATGTGGGCGCCTGGTATGACCCGGATCCGCAGACCCCCGGGAAGATGAGCACCCGCTACGGTGCCTTCCTGGACGGGGTGGAGCGCTTCGACGCGCCCTTCTTCGAGATCTCCAAGCGCGAGGCCCAGGTCATGGATCCACAGCAGCGCCTGCTGCTGGAGGTCTGCTGGGAGGCGCTGGAGCGCGCCGGAATCGCTGGGGACGCGCTGAAGAGCCACCCGGTGGGCGTCTTCATCGGCAGCTGCCTGCACGACTATGAGACGCTGGTCCACCGCGCGGGGCCGGCCAGCTTCGACACGCACTCGGTCACTGGCGGCATGGCCAGCGTCCTGGCGGGCCGCGTGTCCTACTACCTCGGCCTGCACGGGCCGAGCCTCACCGTGGACACGGCCTGCTCCTCGTCGCTGGTGGCGGTGCATCTGGCCTGCCAGAGCCTGCGCAGCGGAGAGTCGGACGTGGCGCTCGCCGCGGGAGTGAACCTGATCCTCTCTCCCGAGGTCATGGTGATGCTCTCGCGCATGGGGGCGCTGTCACCGGATGGCCGCTGCAAGGCGTTTGACATCCGGGCCAATGGGTTCGCGCGCGGTGAGGGCTGCGGAGTGCTGGTGCTCAAGCGGCTCTCGGACGCGGTCAAGGCGGGCGATCGCGTCCTCGCCCTCATCAAGGGCTCGGCGGTCAACCACGATGGGCGCAGCTCGGGCCTCACCGCGCCCAACGGGCTGGCGCAGCGCGGGGTGCTCACCGAGGCGCTGCGGAGTGCGGGCGTGTCGCCGGAGAGCGTGGGCTGCATCGAGGCCCATGGCACGGGCACACCGCTCGGAGATCCGATCGAGGTCGAGTCGCTCAAGGAGGTCTTCAGCCGGCGCAAGGACGGACAGCGCTGCGCGCTGAGCTCGGTGAAGACGAACCTCGGGCACCTGGAGAGCGCTGCGGGGATCGCGGGCATCATCAAGGTGGCCCTCTCGATGCAGAACGAGGCCCTCCCGCCCCACCTGCACTTCACCGAGCTCAACCCGCGCATCCGCCTGGAGGACTCGCCGTTCTTCATCCCCACGCGCCTGGAGCCCTGGCCGCGCGGCAAGGCCCCGCGCATCGCCGGGGTGAGCTCGTTCGGGCTCTCCGGCACCAACGCCCACGTCGTGCTGGAGGAGGCACCGCTCCGGGAGGAGAAGGCGCCGGGGAAGACGCGGCCGCTGCACCTGCTGACGCTGTCGGCGCGCTCGCCGGCGGCGCTGCGGGAGCTCGCGGCGCGGTACGCGAGGCTGTGGGAGGCGGACAAGGGCCCCTCGATCGCGGACGTCAGCTACTCGGCCCACACCGGCCGGGCGCGCTTCTCCTGCCGTCTGGCGCTGGTGGCCGCCTCCGGAGCGCAGGCCGCCGAGCAGCTCCAGTCCTTCGTGCGTGGGAAGCCGGCGGCGGTGGCTTCCGGCGAGGTGGCCACGGGCATTCATCCCAAGGTGGCGTTCGTCTTCCCGGAGCTCCCCGGCCCTCGGCTCGCCGGGCTGGGGCGCAGCTTGTACGAGGCGGAGCCCGTGTTCCGTCGTGCCGTGGATCGCTGCGCCGAGCTGCTCCGTCCCTTCCTGGATCGGCCGCTGGTGGCGGTGCTCCAGGGAGAGGCCGGGACGGGGGAGCTGCTGGAGCAGCCCTCGTACGCGCAGCCCGCGCAGTTCGCGCTCCAGTACGCACTGGCCGAGGTCTGGTCCTCGTGGGGCATCACCCCGGACAGGGTGCTGGGCAAGGGCGTGGGTGAGCTGGTGGCGGCCTGCGTGGCCGGCGTCTTGCGCCTGGAGGATGCGGTGCGTCTGGTGGCGGAGCGGGGTCGGCTGGGCACGGCGCGGCCCGAGTCGAGTGGCCTCGCGCGGGTGGCCGAGAGCATCCGCTACGCGGCGCCCCGGGTGGGCTTCATCTCCTCCCTCACGGGCCAGCCGGCGACCGAAGGGGAGATCTCCCGGGCGGGGTACTGGCTGCGCCAGGCCCTCGAGCCCGCGCGGATGACGGAGGGCCTGAAGGCGCTACGCAGCGAGGGCAGCGAGCTGGTCGTGGAGCTCGGTGAGGCAGAGGCACTGGGGGCGATGCTCGAGGTGCTCGGCCAGCTCTTCGTGCGCGGGGCGAAGGTGGACTGGGCGGGCTTCCACCAGCACAGTCCAGGCCGGCGCGTCCCTCTGCCCACCTACCCGTTCCAGCGAGAGCGCTACTGGGTGGAGGCGCGCCAGGCGGCGGGCGGGAGCGAGGGCGCGAAAGAGCGCTCGGGAGGAGCGGTGCCCGCACGTGCGGCCCTGCTCGGAGCGCGCATCCGGAGCGCCAACAGTGAGCTCCGGTTCGAGACGATCGTCGGGGCTGGCACGCCGCTGCTGCGGACGCGGCGCGTCCAGGGTGAGCGGGTGGCTCCCGAGGCGCTCTACCTCGCGTGGGTCCAGGCCGCGGCAGCCGAGGTGTGGGGCAGTGGCCAGGTGACGATCGAGGGCCTCGAGTTCGCGCGGCCGCTGGTGCTCGCCTCGGAGGACGAGGAGCGCGCCACACAGCTCCACCTCACCCCGGCGGCGGGGGCCTATGGGTTCGAGGTCGCCAGCGTCCCGGTGCTCCCCGAGGCAGAGCCGGTGATCGGATCGCGCCACGCTGCGGGCAGGCTCCTCGCGCCGGGCCTGGACGACGAGGCCCCGCTGGAGCGGGCGGAGGCGCTCACGATACAGACTGGAATCCCTGTCTCGGCGGAGCAGTTCCACGCGGAGCTGGGCCGGCTCGGCATCGAGCTCGATCCGGGCGCGCGGTGGGTGGAGCGGGTCTGGACTCGAGGCTCCGAGGTGCTCGCACAGCTCCGCCCGGGGGCGCAGAAGGGTGTCCTGGATCCTTTCCTCCTGGACGCATGCCTGCTCGTCGCCGCGCGAGCCGGAGCACCCGCGGGTGCGGAGGCTTCCCTGCTGCGGGAAGTGGCACAGTGGCGCTTCCTCGAAGCCCCTGAGCCGGGCACTCGAGTGTTCTGCCGGGCGGCTGCCGCCGCGGATGGCACGGTGGAGGCAACACTGCTCGACGAGGCGGGCCACGTGCTGGTGGAGGCACGCGGGCTGCGGTTTGAGTGGCCGCGCCGTGACGCCTTCCTGCGCCGCGTGGCGCACCGGGTGGAGGACGCGTTCTACCAGGTGGAGTGGCGAGAGAAGGCACCCAAGGCGGGCTCGGCGCCTGCGGAGGCGGGCCGGTGGCTGCTCTTTGCGGACACCTTGGGGATGGCCGTCGCGTGTGCGGCTCGGCTCCAGCAGACGCGAGGGGGGAGCTGCCTCCTGGTCCGGCCTGGGGAGCAGTTCGAGCGCACCAGCGAGGGCTGGAGGATCCGGCCGGATCACCCGGAGGACCTCCAGCGCCTCTTCGAGGAGTTGGCCGTGGCGCAGGGCTCGGCGCTCCTGGGCGTACTCCACTTCTGGGCGCTCGACGCACGGCATGCGCCGGAGTCTCCGGATGCGGAGGCGATCCTCGCCGAGCAGGCGCGGGTCGCGGGCAGCACCATCCATGCGGTGCAGGCACTCTCGCGCTGGGGGGCCACGGGAGTCATCCCCCGGCTGTACCTCGTGACGCAGGGGGCGCAGGCGGTGGGAGGCTCCACGCAGCCGCTCCGGTACGAGCAGGCGACGCTGTGGGGACTGGGGCGTGCCATCGCCAGCGAGATGCCTTCGGTGTGGGGTGGCATCGTCGATCTGGATCCCGCCGCAGGCTCCGGCCAGGAGGCGCTGCTGCTGGAGAGCCTCTTCAGCACGGACGGAGAGTCGAGCGCGGTGCTCCGCCAGGGCAAGCGCTGGGTGCCACGCCTGGCGCGCTGCGCGCCTCCGGCCCGGCGCTCCGAGCCAGCCGCGTTCCGAGGGGATGCGACGTACCTCATCACCGGAGGCCTGGGAGGACTGGGGCTGGAGGTAGCCCGCTGGATGGTACGCCGAGGGGCTCGGAACCTCGTGCTCCTCGGGAGATCCGCGGGGAGCGCGGCGGCACGCGAGGCGGTGGCCCAGCTCCAGCGGGAGGGAGCGCGGGTTGTCGCGAGGCCAGCGGATGTGAGCCGCGGCGAGGACCTGTGGAAGGTGCTCTCGTTCATCGACGCGCGCATGCCTGCCTTGCGCGGCATTGTCCACGCTGCGGGTGTGCTCGAGGACGCCTCTCTCATCAACCAGGATCCGCGCGCCTTCCTGCGGGTGCTGGCCCCGAAGGTGGCGGGGACGCAGCTGCTGCACGTCCTGACCCAGGGCAGGAAGCTCGACTTCTTCGTCCTGTTCTCGTCCGTTGCGTCGGTGCTCGGCAACGCCGGGCAGGCGGCATACGGCGCCGCCAATGCCTTCCTGGACGCGTTCGCGCAGTACCGCCACGGGCAGGGCGAGCCCGGCCTGTCGGTAGGCTGGGGGCCCTGGAGCGAGGTGGGCATGGCCGCGGCCACGAACACGCACCGCCGCGCGTGGCTGCAGGCGATTCCCCCGGAGGAAGGGGTGGGGCTGCTGGGGTACCTGCTGCGGCGCGATCAGGCCCACGTCGTGGCGATGCTCGCGGACTGGACCCAGTACCCGCGGGACAACACCGCCCGGAACCTGCTGGTGGAGGAGCTGGCGGGTGCTTCCGAGAGTCCACCCCCGGCGGAGAAGCCTGCGCAGGAGCCAGCCATGGTGGCGGCGCTCCGCCCCGTGGCGCCGGACGAGCGCGAGGCGTTCCTGGCCGGCTACATCGGCAAGCTCATCCGGGGGGTCCTGCTGCTCGATGACGCCATCCCCCTCGCGGCGGACCGCCGCCTGGATGAGCTGGGCATGGACTCCATCCTGGCGATCGATCTGATCACCCTGCTGAGGACCGAGACAGGCCTGCCGCTCCCATCAAACCTCCTCACCGACCGGCCCACGACCGGCGCGCTCGTTCGTTATCTCGGCAAGCACGTTGCCGCCGCATTGGGGTGAGGCGCCGTGGCCCCTCCAGGAGATCCGTCCGTGTCGTCCCAGCCGCCGCCCCCTGAGAAGGCCGCAGAGCCGATCGCCATCATCGGAGTAGGGTGCCGGCTGCCCGGCGACGTCCACGATCCGCAGTCCTTCTGGCGGCTGCTCCGCGAGGGCGTAGATGCCGTGAGCGAGATCCCTCCGGATCGCTGGGACCGCGACGCCTTTCATGATCCGGATCCCCGCGTCCCCGGGAAGACGTACTCGCGGCACGGCGGCTTCCTGCGCGAAGTGGATCGGTTCGATGCGAGCTTCTTCGGCGTCTCTCGGACCGAGGCCGAGCGCATGGATCCACAGCAGCGCCTGCTGCTGGAGGTCTGCTGGGAGGCTCTGGAGCGCGCCGGGATCGCGCCGGACCGGCTCGCGGGCAGCCGGACAGGCGTGTTCATTGGCATCTCCGGCAGCGACTACGGGCAGCTGCTGACCCGGGCGGGTCCGGAGTGGGCGGACGGCTACGGCCTCACGGGCGACAGCGCCAGCGTGGCAGCGGGGCGGATCTCGTACGTCCTGGGCCTGCGCGGGCCCAGCATGGCCGTGGACACGGCCTTCTCCTCCTCGCTGGTCGCGCTCCACCTGGCCTGCGAGAGCCTGCGCCGGGGCGAGTGCGATCTGGCGCTGGTGGGCGGCGTGAGCCTGATCCTCACGCCGGATCGGAGCATCCGCTTCTCCAAGCTGAGGCTGCTGTCACCGACGGGGCGATGCCGGACGTTCGACGCGTCCGCGGACGGCTTCGTCCGGGGTGAAGGCTGCGGCGTCGTGGTGCTCAAGCGAGGCGCGGAGGCGGTGCGCGACGGAGACCCCATCTGGGCTCGGATCCTTGGCTCCGCGGTGAACAATGACGGGCGCAGCGCCAGCCTGCTCGCGCCCGAGCGGGCCGCCCAGGAGGAGATGCTGCGGGCGGCGCTTCAGGCCGCGAGCGTGAGCCCGGGGGAGGTGGGTTACGTGGAAGCCCACGGCACGGGAACGCCCGTGGGTGATCCCGTGGAGCTGGAGGCGTTGCGCTCGGTGTTCGGCGCTCCGCGGTCCACGGGCGCGCCGCTGTGGCTGGGGTCGGTGAAGACGAACATCGGCCATCTGGAGGCCGCGGCCGGAATGGCGGGGCTCCTCAAGGCCGTGCTGGCGCTGCGGCACGAGGCCATCCCGCCCCACCTCCACTTCCATCACCCTCGGATGCCGCTCGAGGACACGCCCTTGCGCATCCCCACGCGGCTGGAGCCGTGGGAGCGTGGGGCCACGCGCCGCATCGCCGGGGTGAGCGCCTTTGGCATCAGCGGCACCAATGCCCATGTCCTCCTCGAGGAGGCGCCGGAGCCTCTCACCACGCCCGTGGCCTCGGAAGTGGGTCGGCCCTGGTCGCTCCTGCCGCTCTCTGCCCGGAGCCCGGGGGCGCTCCGAGCGCTGGCAGGCCGGTATGCGGCGTGGCTGCGGGAGCACCCGGAGGTGCCGCTGCCCGAGGTGTGCGCCAGCGCCAGCCTGGATCGCGCGCACCTCGATCACCGGCTGGGGATCGTCTCGGCAACCGCGGCCGAGGCGGCGGAGCGGCTGGCCGCCGTAGCTCGGGGAGAGCAGGCTGCGGGGGCGGTCTCGGGCACCGGGGAGGCGGGGGCGCGCCCGCGCGTGGCGTTCCTCTTCTCCGGGCAAGGCTCGCAGTACGTGGGCATGGGGCGCGGGCTCTATGAGACGGAGCCTGTCTTCCGGCAAGCGCTGGATCGCTGCGCGGAGCTGCTCGGGCCGCGGCTGGAGCGGCCACTGCTCTCGGTGATGTTCGGTGGGGAAGAGGCGTCCGCGCTGCTCGATCAGACGGCCTACACGCAGCCTGCGCTGTTCTCGCTGGAGTACGCGCTGTCCCAGCTGTGGGCCTCGTGGGGTGTCACTCCCGACGTCGTCTTGGGCCATAGCGTGGGCGAGCTGGCGGCAGCCTGCGTGGCGGGAGTCTTCTCGCTGGAGGAAGGCCTGGCGCTGGTGTGCGAGCGCGGCCGGTTGATGCAGGCGCTCCCCGAGACGGGAGAGATGGCCGCCGTGTTCGCGAGCGAGGAACAGGTGCGCCAGGAGCTGGACGCGTACCGCGCGGACGTCTCCCTGGCGGCCATCAACGGTCCCGGACAGATCGTGATCGCCGGACGGGGACGTGCCGTCACCGCCATGCTCGAGTCGTTGGCGGCGCGGGACATCAAGACGCGGCGGCTGCCCGTGTCGCACGCGTTCCACTCACCCATCGTCGAGCCCATGCTGGAGGCGTTCGGCCGCGCGGCCGCGCAGGTGCGCTACGCGCGGCCGAAGGTGGAGCTGATCTCGAACCTCACGGGGCAGCGCGCGGAGGAAGGGGCGCTCACGCAGCCGGACTACTGGAAGCGGCATGTCCGAGAGCCCGTGCGCTTCGAGGCTGCGATCCGGGCGGCGGAGCAGAAGGGGTGTAGGATCTTCGTCGAGGTGGGACCGCAGCCGGTGCTGCTCGGCATGGGGGCTCGGTGCCTGCCGGGGAGTGCGGTGGCCTGGGTCCCTTCGCTGCGCAAGGATCGCGAGGCGGGGCGGCAAGTGCTCGAGAGCCTCGGGGCGCTCCACGTGAGCGGCTACCCGGTGAACTGGGCGGCGCTGCACGGAGAGCGGCCCCGCGTTCGGCGGGAGCTTCCGGCCTACCCCTTCGAGCGGCAGCGGTACTGGCTTCCGGCCGAGGCACACGCCGAAGAGCAGGTGCCGACGCGAGCCAGGCAGGGCGAGGCTCCCGAGGCCTCTCCGGCAAGACAAGAGGAGCGGTCCGCCGCGCCCGAGGCTCTCTCCGCACGGGCTTCCGAAGCGGCTTCGGTGGTGGAGCGGCTGGAGGCGGAGGTGAAGCGCGCTTTGGCGCTGGAGTCCCAGGGAGCCCTGAATCCGCGGCGGCCTCTGCAGGAGCTGGGGCTCGACTCGCTCCGGGCCGTCGAGCTCAAGGATCGACTGGAGCGGTGGGTGGGCCGAAGCCTGCCGGACACGCTGCTCCTCAACCACCCCACGCTCGAGGCCCTGCACCAGTACTTCGCGAAGCAGCCCGCTGCCGCCCCGAGCCCTGAGCCACGCTCTCGGTCCTCGGCTGCGCCAGCCCGAGCCGCGCCCGAGCCCATCGCCATCGTGGGCATGGCCTCCCGCCTCCCTGGGGCGCCCGATCTCGAGTCCTACTGGGGAGTGCTCCGAGACGGCACGGACGCCATCACCGAGATCCCGGCGGATCGCTGGGACGTCTCCGCTTTCTTCGATCCGGATCCCTCGGCGCCGGGAAAGATGTACGTGCGGCAGGGCGGCTTCCTGCGGGAGGTGGACCGCTTCGATGCGGGGTTCTTCGGCATCTCTCCGCGAGAGGCGGAGGCGATGGATCCTCAGCAGCGCCTGCTGCTGGAGGTCACCTGGGAGGCGCTCGAGGACGCGGGGCTGCGGCCGGATCGGATGGAGGGTCGTGCGGGAGGGGTGTTCGTCGGCATCTACCGCAATGACTACGCCCTGATCCGGAGCGCTGCGCAGGGGCTGGCCGGCCTGGATGCCTACGCGGTGACGGGAGACATCTTCAGCGTCGCGGCGGGGCGCATCTCCTATCTGCTGGGGCTGCAGGGGCCGAGCCTGGCTGTGGACACGGCGTGCTCGTCCTCGCTGGTGTCCGTGCACCTGGCCTGCCAGAGCCTTCGCCGCGGCGAGAGCGAGCTGGCGCTGGCGGGAGGGGTCCACCTGATCCTCCACCCCGAGGGCACCATCCGCTTCTCGAAGATCCGGGCGCTCGCGCCGGATGGGCGATGCAAGACGTTCGACGCGCGGGCGGATGGGTACGTCCGGGGTGAGGGTTGCGGCATGGTGGTCCTCAAGCGGCTGTCGGACGCACAGCGCGATGGGGATCGGATCTGGGCGGTGATCCGGGGCTCCGCGGTCAATCAGGACGGGCGGAGCTTCGGACTGACGGCTCCCAACGGCCTGGCACAACAGGCCTTGATCCGGCAGGCCCTGGCGGACGCGCGAGTCAGCCCGGACGAGGTCGATCTGGTCGAGACCCACGGCACGGGCACGTCACTCGGGGACCCGATCGAGTTCGAGGCGCTCAAGGAGGTGCTCGGCCGCCCGAGGGCGGATGGTGCCTCGTGCGCATTGGGAGCGGTCAAGACGAACCTCGGGCACCTGGAGAGCGCGTCGGGAATCGCGGGCTTGATCAAGGTGGCTCTGTCGCTCCACCACGAGGCCATCCCGCGCAACCTGCACTTCCAGGCGCTCAACCCGCGCATGTCGTTGGAGGGCACGCCCTTCGTGATACCGGAGCAGCTGCTGCCCTGGCGGCGCGGATCCCGGCGCCGCGTGGCAGGGGTGAACTCGTTCGGGATCAGCGGGACGAACGCGCATGTGGTGTTGGAGGAGGCGCCGAGAGGGGAGGAGGAAGCGGTGGCCGAGGCGGAGGCGGGCGGACCGTACCTGCTGCCGGTGAGTGCGCGCAGCGCGGAGGCGCTGAAGGCTTTGGCGGAGTCCTACGCGGGGTGGGTGGAGGGAGGTACGGCCCAGCAGCTGAGAGACGGGTGCTACACGGCGGGAGTGGGCCGTGGGCAGCACGAGCACCGGCTGGCGGTGGTGGGAAGCAGCGGGGAAGAGGTAGCGGAGCGGCTGCGAGCGTGGGCAAAGGGTGAGTCGCGACCGAACAGCGCATGGGGAGTAGGGGGAGCCCAGGGAGCTGGGAGCAAGGTGGTG
>NZ_DASPHO010000402.1:0-14254 GCF_035629615.1 Hyalangium sp.
TGCTGCCCCTGACGGCGGGGGAGCGGATGCTGGGGGTGCTCGTCGTCCTGCGCCGCTCCGAGGCCCGCCCGCTGAACCGGGGGGAGCTGGATCGCGCCGCCCTGCTGGCCTCGCACGCCGTGCTGGCGCTGGAGAACGCGAGGATGGCGGGCCAGCTCTCGGCCTCCGAGCGCATGGCCTCCATGGGGCTGGTGGCGGCCGGCATCAGCCACGAGATCAACAACCCGGCCTCCTTCGTCCTCGGCAACCTCCACTACATCCAGAAGGGCCTGTCCCTGCTGAGCCGGAGCCTGAACGTGGAGCCCGGCACGACAGGCGTGACGCCTGCGTGGGGGCCGCGCGAGCAGGAGGAGTTCGAGGCCATCCAGGAGGCGGTGAGCGAGGCGTACGAGGGCACGCGCCGCATCTGCGAGATCATCCGGGACATGCGGGCGCTGTCGCGGATGGACGACGCCACGGCGGGGTGGTTCGAGCTGAACGAGGCGATCCGCTCCGCGCTGCGCATCACCCGGGCGGAGACGACGCCGGCGGCCATCGTCGTCGTCGAGCTGGCCGAGGGGATCCAGGTGAAGGGCACCCCGGGCCGGGTCTCCCAGGTCTTCAGCAACCTGCTCATCAACGCGGCGCAGGCGCTCTCCGAGTGGAAGGGCACGCGGAGGGAGATCCGCGTCACCTCCCACCGCGTGGGAGACAGGGCCATCGTCGAGGTGGCGGACACGGGGCCGGGCATCGCCCCCGAGCACCTGTCCCGCGTCTTCCAGCCCTTCTTCACCACGAAGGGGCTGACGACGGGCACGGGGCTGGGGCTCTCCATCAGCCGGGACATCGTCCGCAGGCTGGGGGGGGACATCGAGGTGCAGAGCCAGAAGGGGGTGGGCACCGTCTTCACGGTGTCGCTGCCCGCGCGCCCGGCCGAAGGGACGTGATGGAGGGGACGTGATAGATGGCGGCGACACGGGCCGGGATGGCCAGAGGGACGTGATGCCGCAAGACTCCGCATACATCGGCGTGGGCGAGCCGGTGAGCCGCGTCACCGACGCGCTGGAGAAGAAGGGCCCCATGCTCGAGTTCGCGGCCATGAGCCGCGGGGTCTTCTCGCAGGTCGTCTCCATGGTGCAGCGGGGGATGGACCCGGCGTCGAACGTGGACTGCGCCCGCTTCGCGCTGGCCGCGTGGCGGGAGACGCGCGAGCTCCAGAACCTCTTCCTCGCCGAGGAGTTCCCGGCCCTCCAGTTCCTCGCGTGCGATGCGCTGCTGAGCCGGCGCCGGCGCCGCATCGTGCTGCTCGTCCACAACGTGTCCAGCAAGAAGCGGTGGCTGGCGCTGTCGAAGCTGGGGCTCGCCCGGCGCGTGGACCACTTCCTGTGCCTGTCCCCCTACAGCCAGCAGGTGCTGGTGGAGCAGTATGGCATTCCCCGCGAGCGGATCTCCGTCATCTACTCGCGCGTGGACACGGCGTACTTCCAGCCTCAGCCCGAGGCACCGCTCAAGCGCCAGGTGTGCGCGGCCGGCGCGGTGAACCGCGACTACGGCACGCTGATCGAGGCGGCCACGGGGCTGGATGCGGAGGTGAAGATCGCCGCGGACACGATCTGGCGCTACTCGGTGGCGAACAAGGGCGAGACGCCGGTGGCCACGCTCCCGCCGAACGTGGAGATGCGCTCGTGGGGCTCCTACGCCCACCTGCGCCAGCTCTACGCCGAGTCCCGGGTGGTGGTGGTGCCGCTGGCCCGGCCCATCATCAGCGGCATCACCGTGGCGCTGGAGGGGATGGCCATGGGCAAGCCCGTCATCCTCACGCGCAATCCGTATGTGGAAGGTTTCATCGAGGACGGAGTCACCGGCTTCCACGTGGAGCCCGGCCGCCCGGAGCTGCTTCGCGAGCGGATCCGTTGGCTGTTGGAGCACCCGGAGGAGGCCGACGCCATGGGCCGGCGCGCCCGCGAGAAGGCGGAGCGGGACTTCTCCGTGGAGCGCTACGTCGAGCGCATCCTTGAGCCCTTCGCTGAGCCCTTCTCCGCGCCCGCCCGCCCCGGCGCTTGAGCTGCGGCCGGGAGGCCTCGACACGACGCGCCAATCCAGGTCCGGAAATCCCCGACGGAGTACTTCCGGGAAATCCTGTTGCTGTCCATAGCAAGGGACCTGTCAGGTCGTCTTCTGCGCGATTGATACATAGTGATCACTGTGCGCGAGCGGGTCTCCAAGTGCCTGGGAGGAGGCACTAATTTCCGAGCGAGAGGGCATGACCCAGCCTGAGAGGTTTGGCAGGATGGGTAATTTTCGGCGTGCTTGCGTGCACTTTTCGCGGGCCCATACAATCTTCGCTGGTCCAGAGCGTGGTGGTGCCCTGATTTCTTGCCCACTCTCGCAAGGTGGGCGGTGTCACCCCGGGGTGTTTTCCGGGTCGTGGGGAGCTTGGCATGCAATCCGCATCGGTCCAGAAGGAAGTCTCCGAGAATTCGCCGGCGGGTGAGCCCGTGAAGCCCGCTCTCGCCCCGGCGGCGGAGGCACCGCGGGTGGTGGCGCCCGTGCCGACGCCGACGTCGAAGCCTGTGAAGGCCACACGGGGGCGGCTGGCGCCGGGCTTCGCGGCGAAGCTGAACCTGCTGGTGGACCTGATGCTGGTGGTGGGCGCGCTGGTGGGCTCCACGCTGCTCATGGGGCACAAGCTCCAGGTGGGCAACCTGGACTTGTGGCTGCTGCTGGGCATGGCGGGGCTGGGCTGGCTGCTGCTGGGCACGGCGCTGTGCCTCTATGACCCGCGCTTCTCGGATCGGGCGCCGCTGGATGATCTGGCGCTGGTGTCCATCACCGTGGTGTCCATTACGGGCATGCTCTACCTGGAGCGCCTGCTGATTGCCGGCGGCTACCCGGTGGTGGCGCTGACATTCTTCCCGCTGATGCTCTGGGTGAGCGTGGTGGGGATGCGGCACTTCGTCTTCCGGCGGCTGGCGGTGCGCGAGGAGCCGATCGACGAGGCGCTCATCCTCGGCATTGGCGCCATGGGGCGGCTGACGGGCGAGCACCTGGCCGATCACGGTCGCCGCCGCGTCACCGGCTACCTGGCCTTCGCCAACGAGAAGACGAACCCCAACTCGCCCCAGCCCTTGCTGGGCCCGGTGGAGCAGCTCGAGGAGGTGCTGTGCCGGGTGCCGGTGGACGTCGTCTACATCTCCGGCAACGTGCAGAAGCACGGCCAGGAGATGCAGGCGGCCATCAAGCTGTGCGAGCGCTTCGGCATCCCGTTCGCCCTGCCGGCGCATCCGTTCCGCATGGACCGCGCGCGCCCCGAGCATGGCCACGCGGTGTCCGACGGCTACCTGCACTTCGTCACGCACGCGCCGCGGCCGCACCAGATGGCCATCAAGCGCCTGTTCGACATCGCCTCCTCGTCGGCGGGCCTGCTGGCGCTCTCGCCGCTGCTGGTGACGGTGGCGGTGATCATCAAGCTCACCTCGCGCGGCCCCATCTTCTTCAAGCAGAAGCGGGTGGGCCTGCACGGCAAGCCGTTCGACATGCTCAAGTTCCGCTCCATGGTCGTCAACGCCGAGGAGCTGCGCGCCAAGCTGGAGGCCCTCAACGAGCAGGACGGCCCGGTGTTCAAGATCAAGAACGACCCGCGCATCACCCGCATCGGGCGCTTCATCCGCAAGTACTCCATTGACGAGCTGCCGCAGCTGCTCAACGTGCTGCGCGGCGAGATGAGCGTGGTGGGCCCGCGCCCGCCGCTGCCCAAGGAGGTGGAGAAGTACGCGGCCTGGCAGCGCCGGCGCCTGTCGGTGCGCCCGGGGCTCACGTGCATCTGGCAGGTGTCGGGCCGCAACCAGATCTCGTTCGAGGAGTGGATGTACCTGGACATGCAGTACATCGACAACTGGAGCCTGCTGACGGATCTGGGCCTGATCCTCAAGACGGTGCCCGTGGTCATCACGGGCAACGGCGCCAGCTAGGCTGCCTGGGCTCATGGCGGGGAAGCTGCCCGCGAATTGACGCGGGTGTAGGGCTGTCGTTCACTGGCCTTGATCCCAACCCGCGCCGAGCCCATGTCCACGCAAGTCCCTGAACCGAGCGCCGCGGCGTCACCTCCGGCTCCGCAGCCCGCGGCGCTGGACGTGTCGACGTCCATGCGCAACGCCGTGAAGCTGGGCGGCTCGCTCATGGTGACGTACGGGATTGCCCTGGCCGTGCGGCTGCTGCTGCCCAGGGTATTGGGGCCGGAGGCCTTCGGGCAGTTCAACTGGGCCTCCGAGGGCTTCACCGCCGTCTTCTTCGTGCTGGCGGGCCTGGGGCTGGAGGTCTACATCCGCAAGGAGGTGGCCCTGCGGCCGCAGCACGCCAGCGAGTTCTTCGGCGGCACGCTGCTGCTCCAGGTGGGCATGGCGGTGGGGCTGCTCGGGGCGATGCAGGGGCTGATGCACCTGGAGGGCAAGCCCAACCCCCTGCGGCTGCTGGTGCTGCTGCTGGGCGTGTACCAGCTCTTCTTCCGGTGCAACGGCACGCTGGCGGCGGTGCTCCACGCGCGTGAGCGGGTGGATGGGCTCTCGGTGGCCAACATCGCCACCAAGTGCGTGTGGGGTGGCGGGCAGCTGCTGGTGCTCGCGCTGGGGCTGCCCCTGCCGTGGCTGGGCGTGCCCATCCTCGCCTCGGAGCTGGTGCGGGCAGTGGTGCTCTTCCGGCTCTCGCGCCGGCACACGGGGCTGGAGCTCCGGCTGGACGCGAAGGGCACCAAAGAGGCCATGACGGGCGCGCTGCCCTTCTTCCTCAACGAGGCGGCGCTGGCGGCCAACGGCCCCATGGGCATCTTCCTGCTGGGCTTCCTGACGAACACCACCGAGGTGGGCTGGTACGGCGCCGGGTGGAACCTGGCGGGCATGACGCTGATGGCGGCGCCGGTGGTGACGTGGGTGCTCATGCCGCTGATGGCGCGCGCCGCGGCCCAGTCGACAGAGGAGCTCTTCCGCCTCAGCCGCCGCACGCTGGAGGCGGTGTCCGCCTTCTCCATTCCCATGGCGCTGGCCATGGCGCTGGGGGCGGAGACGTGGATCCGCCTGGTGTATGGCGAGGCCTTCGCGCCGGCCGCGGCGGTGCTGCGGCTGCAGGCGCCCATCCTCGCGCTCACCTACGTGGCCATGGTGTGCGCCAGCGTGCTCACGGCGATGGGCAAGGGCTGGTGGGTGACGCGCACCTCGGTGGTGTCCATGGTGCTCAACTCGACGCTCAACCTGACGCTGGCACGCCCCTTCCTGGCGTGGTTCGGCCCGGTGGGCGGGGCGTGTGCCGCGGCCCTGGCGCTCTTCACCTGCGAGCTGGTGGCCGTGTCCCTGCTGGTGTGGGCCGTGGGCCGGAGCGCCTTCGACCGGCAGAGCATCACCCGGCTGCTCAAGACGCTGGCGGTGTGCGCCGTGGTGACGGGCGTGCACGTGGCGCTCGTGGACCTGGGCCCCGTGCGGTTGCTGGTGGGCGCCTGCCTCTATCTCCTCCTCGTGTTCGCAACGGGCGCGGTGCGCCTGGACGAGCTGCAAGCCCTGCTGCGCGTGGTGCGCCGGCGGCGTGCGCCCGTCCAGGTGTCCGCCGCGTGAGCTGGAGCTGATCTCCTATGGGCCGTTCCTTCACTGACCTCCGCCTCCTCCTCCGAGTCCTCCCGGCCGCGCTGCTGTCGCTGGCCGCCTGCTACACCCCGGGCCGCTTCATCTGGGTGGACGACTACCGAGAGCCCCCCTCGCTGCAGGACGAGGGCTACGTCATCCGCGCGGGAGACAAGCTCTTCATCAAGGTGTGGAACCAGCGGGACATGGACACCCCGGAGACGCTGGTGCGCGAGGACGGCCGCGTCACCCTCTCGCTGCTCAACGACGTGGACGCGGCGGGCCTCACTCCGCCCGTGCTCGCCCGCCGCATCGAGGAGCTGCTCAAGCCCATGGTGAGCAACCCCGCCGTCACCGTGTACGTGAGGGAGCCCAAGCAGCTCCAGGTGGCGGTGCTGGGCGAGGTGAAGAGCCCGGGGATGAAGGGGCTGGAGCCTGGCTCGGGGGTGCTGCACGCGCTGGCGCAGGCGGGCGGCTTCACGGACTACGCGCAGCTGGACGGCATCTACGTGCTGCGGCGCCAGCAGGACAGCCCCTTGCCGCTGCGCATCCGCTTCAACTACGAGGCCGCCAGCCGCACCCAGGGCAAGGGCGCCTCCTTCGCACTGCGCACGGGCGACATCGTGGTGGTGGAGTAGACGGATGGCGATGGTCCTCCCCCTGCTGGTGACGGGCATGGTGCTGGCGGGCTCTCCCGCCATGCGCTACTCGTCCCAGCTCCGCGCGGAGACCATCATCCGCACGCCGAACCTGACGGAGCGCGAGGACCGGGCCGTCATCGAGGATGTGGTCATCACCCCTCGAGGGCAGCTCATCTTCTACACGCCGCGCATGGAGCTGAAGGCCATCCTCGAGCCGCAGCTCCTCTTCCGCCGCACCTTCACCGAGCCCACGCTGGAGGTGCTCACCTTCCTCTTCCTGCGGGGCGAGTACCAGGCAGTCCCGGGCCTCAAGGTGTGGGCCATGTCCTCCACCACCTACGGCTCCTTCCCCTTCGAAGACTTCCGCATCCCCGCGCCCACCAGCTCGGGAGACGTGCGCCTGCTGGACGCCAGCAAGTACGTCTACTCGGAGAACATGGTGGGCTTCGACTTCACGGGCATCCGACGCACGTACATCGGCCTGATGGGCGGCGTCGTCATCAACGGCCTGCTGGACCCGCCCACCGTGATTCGCCCACGTGCGGACCGGGTGACGCCCGCGCAGATCGGCCCCGAGGTGCGCGCGCAGGCCTTCCACTCCCTCACCCGTCGCCTGGTCGTCGGCGCCGAGCTCTATGGGCGGGACGTGCACTTCTCCACCCAGGCGCACCTGTCCCTGCTGCAGGCATCGCCCCTGGTGCAGTACCAGTTCCACCCGCTCATCAACGGCCGGCTGTCGCTCGGCCTGGCCGTCGGAGAGCGTCAACCGCAGCGCGCCCTGTTCCCGCTGCCGACCACGGGCATCCTCCACCCCATTGGTGAGGCCTCGATCACCACCCCCGTCCCGGTGGGCTACCACTGGCCCGTCAAGGCGAAGATATCGGTGCGCTATGTCCCCTTCGTCAACGCCTTCACCACCTACGTCATCCCTCGCGTCGAGGGCGGCTTCGGCTTCGAGTGGGTGGGGCGCCGCAAGGCCCAGGTGAACATCGATCTGGCCCTGGCCCAGGCCGCGACCGGGGGCTTCCACCGCCGCGACGGCGAGGAGCGCCTCTCGTTGAAAGTTCAATGGCCGCTTACTCGCTCCTCGGCCGTAGTGGCGTCCGGGCGACTCTTGAGGCTGCGAGAATTTCTGATCGACCCAGACCCCATCTATAAGTGGTTCATGGGCGTCGGATTGGTGATCAGACAGGAGAATGGTAGGCTTTAATCCCACCAGGTCATGAAGAAGTTCCTGCTGCTGTCCGTGCTGTACGCGATCATCCTGTTGCCGAGCCTGGCGGCGCGCGAGCGTCACCCGGTCCGTGGCGTCAAGAAGGCCATCCTGATGATGGTCGTCTTCAACCTTGTCTACACCTTCGCCGTGCTGGTCATCTGGCCGCGGCTCGACGATTAGGAGAGGACCCGGAACGGGCCATGGACGTCTCGCAATGCACGGTCCTGGTGGTGGAGGACTCGCCCCTGTTCCGCAAGATGGTGGGGGAGTTTCTGCACGCCCTGGGCATCACGCGCATCCAGGAGGCGGCCAACGGTCGCTCCGCGCTGGAGCAGCTGGCGCAGACCCGGCCGGACCTGGTGTGCCTGGACCTGACATTGCCGGATGTGTCCGGCTACGACGTGTGTGAGTACATCCGCGGCCAGCCGGAGCTGGAGGGGCTGCCGGTGTTGATGATCAGCGCGCGCGGGACGCTTTTGGACCGCGCTCAGGCTGAAGAGGTGGGGGCGGACGGTTATCTGACGAAGCCGTTCACCCAGGACGAGTTCATCCAGCAAGTGCTGCGGCTGTTGGCAAAGGCGGCCGAGGCCACACCGGGAGGGAAGAGCGATGCCCGCACCTCATGACGAGAGGCTCCCCGACGTGGAGCGCGAGCAGGCGCAGATCTTCGACTGGGAGCAGATCCGGGACTACGTCAGCTATGTGCGCAATGCGGTGAAGCGCCACTGGAAGCTGGCGCTGGGGACTTTCCTGGTGACGGCGGTGCTGGGGCTGCTCGCGGCCAAGTTCCTGCCGCGCACCTGGCACGCGGAGTCCAAGCTGCTGCCCCGCCGCACGGCCAACACCATCATCCCCGGGCTGGTGAACCCCGAGCGCCCCAACATCCTCAACCCGGAGCCGCCCAACCCCATGCGGCCGGCCAACGAGGTGGACGGGCCGACGAAGGCCGCCGCGGAGGCGGTGCTGCGCCAGTCCAACCTGAAGAAGATCATCAAGGACACCTTCTTGCTGGACCGGTGGGAGTCCACGCGCCCTCCGCTGCTGCGGCTCAAGGACGGGATGATGCGGCTGATCTCGGCTCCGATGGACGAGGAGTCGAAGATGTCCGCCATGGTGGGCACGCTGGAGAAGCGCCTCTGGGTGGGCACTGGCGATGGGAAGGTGACCATCGGCGTGGACTGGGGAGATCCGCAGATCGCCTATGACTTGATCAAGACGGCGCAGCAGAGCTTCCTGGACAAGAGCAAGGAAGAGGAGCTCAACAGCATCAAGGACGCCATCACCATCCTCCAGGAGCATGAGCAGCAGGCCGCCGCCGCCGTGATGGAGTCCTACGACGAGTTCGAGAAGACGTTCTCCGCGATCATGCTCGAGCGGCGGCGCGCGGTGGGCGACCCGCGCCTGCTGCCGCGCTTTGGCTCCACGGACCAGGAGCTGGCGCAGCTGCGCTTCCTCATCCGGGCCAAGCGCCGTGCCATCGCGGACGCGCAGGTGCAGCACAACCAGCGTGTGACGCAGATGCAGGACGAGCTGGTGCAGATGCGGGAGATGTATGCGCCAGACCATCCGACGGTGGTGGAGCAGGAGACGCGCGTGGCGGCGATGCGGCAGGGCTCGCCGCAGGTGAAGGTGCTGCAGGAGGAGGAGCGGCAGATGCTGGCCGAGTACGGCGATCTCGGGGGCAAGTCCCTGCCGTTCCCGGACGAGCCGGTGCCGGATCCGTACGGGCTGGAGCGGGTGCTGATGGGGCTCTTGCCGGCCGTGTCGGAGAACCCGAGCGCGGCGGTGACGCTGGACCGGCTGCGCAGCCGGCTGAGCGCGCAGCAGCAGATCCTCAAGCGCATCGACGCGGCGAAGCTGGAGCTGGACATCGCCACCAAGTCCTTCAAGTACCGCTTCACGGAGCTCGCGCCGCCCGAGTTCCCGCGCAAGCCGGTGAAGCCCAACGCGCTCATCATCGCCATTGGCGGGTTCGTGGCCGGGCTGCTGCTGGCGGTGTTCGCGGCGCTGGCGCGCGATGTGCTCAGCGGGCGGGTGCTGGAGAGCTGGCAGGTGGAGCGTGGGCTGGGTGTGCCCGTGCTGGCCGAGCTGGACCGGGGCTCCGGGTGAGCGGCATGGAGTCCTGCGCTGGAGTGAGGCCGTGATGTGGGCGGATGGGTTGGTGCTGGTGCTGGCGCTGCCGGTGGTGGTGGCGTGCGGCTACCTGCTGCTGCTGACGCTGCTGTCGGCGGGCAGGCCGGCGCCGCCTCGCGTCGCCCCGCGCCTGAAGTTCGACATCATCGTCCCCGCGCACAATGAGGAGGCGGGCATCGCCGGCACGGTGGCGAACCTCTCGGCCCTGGACTACCCGGCCGCGCTGCGGCGCATCCTGGTGGTGGCGGACAACTGCTCGGACGCCACGGCGGACAGGGCGCGCGAGGCCGGGGCCACGGTGCTGGTGCGCCACGACACGGAGAAGCGGGGCAAGGGCTTCGCGCTGGCGCATGCCTTCGAGTACAGCCTGAGGGATGGCTTCGCCGCCGCGGTGGTGGTGGTGGACGCGGACACGGAGGTGTCGCCGCACCTGCTGCACTCGTTCGGCCTGCGGCTGGAGGCGGGTGCGCACGCAGTGCAGGCGCACTATGGCGTGCTCAACCCGCACACCTCCTGGCGCACGCGGCTGATGACCATCGCCCTGGCGCTGTTCCACAAGGTGCGCTCGATGGGCCGCGAGCGGCTGAACGTCTCCTGCGGGCTGCGCGGCAACGGCATGTGCTTCAGCCACCGCGTCATCCGCGAGGTGCCGCACGACGCGTTCTCCATCGTGGAGGACCTGGAGTACGGCATCCGCCTGGGCCGGGCCGGCCACCGCGTGCACTACGCGTGGGAGGCCGAGGTGCTGGGGGAGATGGTCTCCTCGGAGAAGGCCGCGCGCTCGCAGCGCCGCCGCTGGGAGGGCGGGCGCTGGGCGATGACGAAGCAGTTTGGCGTGCCGCTGCTGGGCGAGGCGCTGCGCAAGCGGGACGGCGTGCTGCTGGACCTGGCCATGGATCTGCTGGTGCCGCCGCTGAGCTACGTGGTGCTGGGCGCCTTCGCGCTGACGGTGGCCGCCGGAGCGCTCTCCGTGTGGCAGGGGCCGGCGCTGCTCAGCGCGTCCGCGGCCTCGTTCTGCGTGGCCAGCCTGGGCCTGTACGTCCTGCGCGGCTGGTGGGTGTCGGGCATGGGCGCGCGCGGGCTGTTGGACCTGATGCGGGCGCCCTTCTACGTGTTCTGGAAGGTGTGGCTGATGGTGGCGGGCCCTCGAGACAAGAAGGGGGAGTGGGTGCGCACCACCCGCGAGGCGCGCAAGCCCTGAGCGCGCGCCCGGGGCGAGCACCCTGAGAGACGACGATGGAAGCCTTCCTCTCCCGCACCCCTGTCTTCCTGATGATGCTGGCCGGCGTGGTGCTGGCCACGCTGGGGCTGCTCGTCCTCTTCCCGGCGGTGGCGCTGCTGCCCGTGGTGGGGGCCGTCATGCTGTGGGTGCTGGCGAAGGTGCCGGTCCGCTACCCCGTCCTCACCCTGCTCGCCACCCTGCTCATCGTCGACTGTGCCGTGGAGGTGCCCTACTCGGGCCACTGGCAGTCGCCGCTCTTTTTCATCGGCCGGCTGCTCTTCATCAACCTCAACGTCGTCACCGGCGTGCCCGGCCTGGGCTTCACGCTCATCGACTTGTCGGTGTTCGGGTTGATCATCCTCTACGTCTACCGGCAGGCCGTCGGCCTGAAGACGGACGAGCGGATGACGCCGCTGCCCCGGCCGCTGGTGATGGCGCTGCTGCTCATCCTCGTGACGATCAGCTGGATGTACCTCTGGGGATTGATGCGGGGCGGAGATCCACGGCCCGCGAAGTGGCAGCTGCAGAAGCTGCTGCTGATGCCCATGTTCGTGCTCCTCTTCAACGCCGCCATCCGCGGGCCGGAGGACTTCCGCATCCTGGGCCGCATCATCGTCGCGGCCGCCTTCACCAAGGCGTTCCTGGGCGCCTTCTTCATCGTCTTCATCGCTCGGCCCCAGGGGCTCTATACCGAGTACGCCACCACGCACTCGGACACGATGATCTACGTGACGGGGGTGGCCATCGCGCTGAGCTCCTGGGCGGAGGATCCCAACTGGAAGACCTTCCGGCGCATGGTCCTGGTGTGTGGGGTCATCCTCATCGGCATGGACTACAACGATCGCCGCCTGGCGTACGCCACCTTGAACCAGTGCGTGATCGCCATGTTCCTGATCAGCCCCTGGTCCCGCGTGAAGCGCTATGCGACGCGCGTGGGCCTCGTGCTGTCGCCGCTGTTCCTCGTCTACGTCGTCGTGGGCTGGGCCAATCCCACGGGCTTTTTCTCGCCTGTGAACACGTTCAAGTCGATGATCGTCGGCGAGCACAACGCCACCACCGAGATGGACTACCGCGACGTGGAGAACTTCAACCTCATCACCACGTGGCAGAAGAACCCCATGCTCGGCACGGGCTATGGGCACGGCTTCGAAGAGGCGATGAAGCTCGCGGACATCTCTCACCTCTTCGAGGACTACCTGTACCACCCGCACAACTCGGTGCTGGGCCTGCTGGCCTTCGGCGGGGCGGTGGGCTTCACAGGGGTGTGGCTGTTTGTAGCGCTCACCGTCTACTTCGCCGTCCGCTCCTACCATCGCGCCCACTCGCCACACTGGCGCGCCGGAGCCCTCGTCGTCGTCTCCATCGTCTTCGCCTACATCAACCAGTGCTTCGGAGACATGGGCATCACCAGCTGGTACGCAACCATCCTCATGGCCCTGGCGGTGACTGTTTCCGGCAAGTTGGCCACCCTCACGGGCGCCTGGAAGAACTCCCATGCCCCTGTACCTGCCGGTGACGCGCCCATGATGACCGCGTCGGTGCAGGAGGGAGGTGGGCGCACATGAGCCGCAAAGGAGCACGTTCAGTACGAGCGGATCGGCGGCGACTGTCTGTTGACTTGCTTGATCCTGCACCCGAAGCCCCACTGGGCAGTGGCCAGAAAATGAGTAGACTGGATCCGTCTATGTTCGAGTCGAATGACAACCCGGGAGGAGGAGGACCTCCCCGCGGGGGCGATGGCAACAGCCCCAAGGCGGGGCCGGTTCGTCCGCGCCCCTGGTCTGTCGTGCGGGGGACACCGACGCCGCTGCCCTTCGTGCCCGAGGAGCCCGTTCACAACGAGCTCCTCCCGGCCGCCTCGGAGCCGATTCCCGCGGAGCTGCTGCACCTGTGGACGCTGCTCACCCAGCGCGAGAAGTGGTCCTCGCTGGTGGTGGTGCCCGCGCAGCCGGGAGCCTCGGGCCTGATGGCCGGGCGCGCCATCGTCGAGGTGGGCAACCAGTACCGCGAGAAGCCCCTGCGTCTCATTGACGCGGAGGGGCTGCCGCCGGGGGCTGGTGGGCGTCTGGTGCGTGACATGAAGGCGTTCATCGAGCAGGGCGGCATGGTCGTCGTCTGCATCGACTCGGTGCTCTCCAACCCGGTGGGCCTCGAGGTGGCGCTGGCCAGCGAGCGCGCCCTGCTGTGCGTGCCGCTGGGCAATACCCAGTTCTCCGCGGCGCGGCACACGCTGGGGCTGATCGGCAAGGCGCGCTTCCTTGGCAGCGTCACGCTGCAGCACAAGGTGGGGAGCAAGAAGTGAGCGACTCGCCCTCGGCGAGCTCGGATGCTCCGCCGCGGACTGAAGCACAGCGGCCCCGGGTGAGCGTGGTGATGGCCACGTACAACCGGCTGGCCCTGCTCCCGCGGCTCCTGCAGCAGCTCGCGAAACAGACGCTGCCTCCGAGCGACTACGAGGTAGTAGTCGTGGATGACGGCTCCCAGGAGCCCGTGCAGGGGCCTCTGGCGGAGCTGGCCCAGGCGCTGCCGTACACGCTGCGGGTGGAGACGCAGAAGAACGCGGGCGCGGCGGCGGCGCGGCACCGCGGAGTGCTGGAGGCCCGCGGGGACGTCGTCATCATCACGGACGACGACATGCAGGTGCCGGAGGACTTCCTCCAGCGGCACCTGGAGCAGCACCCGCCGGGCTCGCGCCATGTCGTGCTGGGCCGCATCGATCCGGATCCCGCCCTCCCGGACATGCCGCTCTTCGAGCGCTGGTACGCGTACCTGCACGAGCGGCTGGCGAAGCGGCTGCACGAGGAGGGCGCCCACGGGTGGAACCTCTACACGGGCAATGTCTCCTTCCGCCGTGAGGACTACGTGGCGGTGGGCGGGTTCGACCCGAGCCTGAAGCAGTCCGAGGACATCGAGCTGGGCATCCGGCTGGAGAAGGCCGGCTGCCAGGTGCGCTTCTGCAACGAGTCCTACGTGCTCCACGGCTCGGATCACACCAGCTTCGAGAAGTGGCTGGCGCGGGCGCACCGCTACGGCATCATGGACTCGCGGCTGTCCGAGCGGCACTCGGATGTGCCGCAGGTGGATCCGTGGCGGATGCTCTTCGAGATGAACGCCCTGGCGCGGCCGCTGCTGGCCACGGCGGTGGCGCTGCCGGGGCCGACGAAGCCGGTGACGGACGTGCTGATGGGCGCGGCGCGGCTGGCGGATCGGCTGGGGCTCGAGCGAGTGGCCTACAAGAGCACCTCGGTGGCCTACACCATGGAGTACCTGCGCGGGGCGAGGGCGGAGGCGGGCTCGTGGCGGGAAGTGGCCCGGCGCATCGCGCGTTACCGGCAGGCGTCCTCGCGCGGAGGCGCGGAGCCCCAGCGAGACGTGGGGAAGGACTCGAGCGGAGAGCCATGAGACACGGGACCGGAGGGCGCCGTGCACCGGCCCTGACGGAGCGCTGCAGGAGAGA